>CAYTBK010000059.1:0-23991 GCA_964436005.1 uncultured Acidobacteriota bacterium | reverse complement strand
GCTTGATCGAGTCGCTGCCGCGCCTGCGCGACCTGGGCAACAGGGTGGTGGTGGTGGAGCCCGACCGCGAGACCATGCGGCACGCCGACCACGTCATCGACTTCGGCCCCGGGGCCGGCGCCCGCGGCGGCGAGGTGATCTTCGCCGGCCCGCCCGACCGCCTGGCCGGCTGCGAGGCCTCCCTGACGGGGGCCTACCTCTCCGGGCGGAGGGAGATCCCCCTTCCGGCGAAGCGGAAAAAGCCCGCCGGCTGGTTGGTGCTGAAGAACGCCCGGGCCAACAACCTCCAGGGCATCGACGTCCGCTTCCCCCTGGGGACGCTGACCTTCGTCACCGGGATCTCGGGCGCCGGCAAGAGCAGCCTGGTCAACCAGGTCCTGCTGCCGGCCGTCCGCCGGCACTTCCGCCAGGAAGCGCCCCGGACCATCCCCTTCGGCGGGCTGGAGGGAGCCGAGAAGCTGGACAAGGTCATCGAGATCGATCAGCGCCCCATCGGCCGCACGCCCCGGTCGAACCCCGCCACCTACGTCAAGGTGTTCGACCTCATCCGGGCCGTCTACGCCGGCCAGAAGGAGGCCCGGGCCAACGGCTACGCCCCGGGGCGCTTCAGCTTCAACGTCCGCGGGGGGCGCTGCGAGACCTGCAAGGGCGACGGCCTGCTCAAGGTGGAGATGCACTTCCTGCCCGACGTCTACGTGCCCTGCGAGGTCTGCCACGGCAAGCGCTTCAACGAGGCCACCCTGCGCGTGCACTTCAAGGACCGCAACATCGCCGAGATGCTCGACACGCCCATCGAGGAGGCTCGGGAACTTTTCGCCAACTTCCCCCGCATCCGCAAGATCCTGGACACGCTCATCGACGTGGGCCTGGGCTACGTCCACCTCGGGCAGCCCTCCCCCTCCCTCTCCGGCGGCGAGGCCCAGCGCATCAAACTTTCCCGCGAACTCTCGCGCACGGCCACCGGCAACACCCTGTACATCCTGGACGAACCCACCACCGGCCTGCACTTCGAGGACACCCGGCGCCTGCTGGAGGTGCTGCGGCGCCTGGTGGACGCCGGGAACACCGTCGTTGTCATCGAGCACAACCTGGACGCCGTGCGGACGGCCGACTGGATCGTGGACCTCGGCCCGGAGGGCGGGGACGGGGGCGGGCGGGTCGTGGCGGAGGGGACCCCCGAACAGGTGGCCCGCTGCCAGGACTCCTGGACCGGCCGCTACCTGGCCCCCCTGCTCCGCTGAGGGGGACATGTTTTTTTTTGTGACCGCTGCCCCGGAACGACGTATCTAAGGGGTGAGACCCGGTGGACGGCAGCGCCGGGAAGAGAGAACCGAAATTCAAGGGAGGATTTCATGACATCGGCAGCAGGAAGGCAGACACCACCCGGGAAAGCATTGCCGCGAAGCGGGTTTTGCCTCATTTTTTTGCTGGTCTTTCTCGCTTCCGGGCCTGGCCTCGTTTCGGGCGCGGCCGCCCCGCCCCAACCGGGAAAGAAGCCGGCCCCCGCCCCGCCGGCCCCCATCGTCTGGGGCCAGTCGCCTTCCCCGCTGGACGTTATCAAGAACTTCCACTGGCTGCCGGGCGACACCCGGATATGCCGGGGCGGGCAGCTGAAGGAATCGGACATCCCGCTGCTGAAGGCCGCAGGGGTCACCCGGGTGGTCAACCTGCGTGAAGACGACTCGCCCTGGGAGGAGCAGGCCGTGCGCGCCGCCGGCATGGAGTACGTCCTCATCCCCATGAGCTCGACGCGCTACCCGTCCCGTGACGAGGTGCGGCAGATCGTGGCCGCCCTGGGCTCCCGAAACAACCCCGATGCAAAGATATATGTGCACTGTGCGGGCGGCAAGCACCGCACGGGCGCGGCGGTGGCGGTCTACCGGACGCTGGAGTTCGACTGGGCCTTCGACCGCATCAAGCAGGAAATGGACGACTGCGAGTTCTACACCTTCGGCGGGCACGGCTGCATCCTCGATTTCGTCCAGCACTTCCGGGCCGAGCAGAACGGCTGGCGGCTGGCCGACTGGAAGCCGGCCGCCCCGGTCGCCGTCACCCCGGCGGCGGCCGGAACCGTCGCCGCACCGGCGGCCGAAGCCGCCATCGCCCAGCAGGAACCGCCGCCGCCCCCCGTGGCGACACCCCCGGCGGAAACGTCGTCGGCCCCGCCGGCCACCGCCGCAAGCAAGCCGGACGACGATCACGGAAGAAAGGAAACCGTCGGCCGGTTCCGCCTGGAGGGCAAATGCCCGGCCCTGGCCGCCGGCAACCCGACCTACCGGCGGAACATCCTGGTCGCCGTCCATGTGTCGCTGGACAAGAAAGGCAAGGTGAAGGCCTCCCTGGACGGCAAGTGCCCGGCCCTCCTGAAGCAGGACGCCCTCGACCGGGCCAGGGCATTGGTCAAGAGGGAAATGGACGACCGCCAACTGCTGTTCCCCGTGCACGTCGAGGTGATGTACGCCTGCGGTTCCCGGTGAGCAGCCCTCCGCAACGCCTCCCGGCAAGTCACCAAACCGCCTGACTTGCATACGATGTACAGAAGAGTTGCCGCGAGTCGCGCGGCGCCGCTTGCGGAGCAGCTGTGGCGGCGGCCCAGGGGGGCTGACGGATCCCTGGAAAAAACTGAAAAGCTAGAAGTTCACCAATGCTTTAGGCGCGCGAACGCGCCGCCGCCCTCAGCCGTCCACCAGTTCCACGAGCTTCCCGGCGTAGCGGGTGAGCGCGCCCAGGGTCGCGGAAGGGTCCGCCACGACCACCAGCATCCCCCCGCCCTGCAGCCGCTGCAGGAAGGCGTTGGCGGCGCCGTCCTCGATGATGGCCCGCCGGATGGTCAGCCGGTTGTTGAAGAGGTTGGCCACGGTGCTCTTGATGTGGTTGATCAGCCCCCAGGGGGCGGTCTTGCCCTCCGCCTCGGCCACGATGTACCCGTCGCCGTCGCAGACGTAGGCGGCCAGGCAGAAGGACACGGTTTCGATGAACAGGTTGAGCTGCTCTTCCAGGAAGGGTTCAGCCTCTCGGAACGAAGACGCCTGCGCCCCCTCGGGCACCAGTTCGATCCGCGTGTGGGTGTCCGGCTCCGCCGGACCGTCTTCTGCCCCGATGGTTTCCCGGGGCGCCGCGACGCCCTGGAGGAACTCGAAATCGCCGATGTGCCACCCCTCGAGGCCGGCCAGCACGGCCTGGCCATCCAACCCGTCCGCTTCCGCGTGAACGGGGCGCCCCTGCCGCAGGAAGACCCGGGCGTACTGCTCCCCGTTCATGAGAACGAGTTCGCCCGTGGCCTGGGCAGACCGGAAGGCCTGCAACAGGTGGGGTAGCCCGAGCTCTTTCAGGGTGCCACGCATGGTTTCCGCTCGCTCTCTTGATTTGGGGTGAGCCGGCGTCGGGAGGGTGACCCGGCTTCGCGTGTCCGAGGGCACAGGAAACAATAGGTTGGGTCCGAAAAAACGTCAAGAAAAAACCGGGGCAAACGGGCGGCGAAGGGAAAAATCCAATCGTTTCCTGCACAGGGTTTTTTTTTCTTGACCATCGTCCATGCCGGCGGTACAGTGCCTTGGAAGTCGGCGCGGAGGCCAGGCATCTCTGGCCGTAAATCCAATAGAATCTTTAGAGAAATAACAGTTCCCAGTTCGGTAAACCAGCCCGGACCCACGGGGAAAACGCGGGGGTCCGTTTTCGGGAGACGGCCGACCGGCCCGGAAAGGAGGGAAGCAAGCCATGATCTTCTTGAGCCAGCTGCTCGGACTCAACGTGGTGGACGCCTACAACGCGGTCTGCGGGCGGGTGAAGGACATCGTGGCGGCCATGTCGGAGGGGCGCTACCCCCCGGAGATCGTGGCCGTCCAGGTCAAGCGCGGCGACCAACTGAGCCTGATTCCCATGGAGTGCGTGGCCGCCCTGGTCTTCCCCACCGTGGCCCTCTCCCGGCCGGACGACGACCTGCCCGCCTACGCCCTGACCGACCGCGACCTGCTCCTGGGCCGCGACGTGCTGGACAAGCAGATCATCGACACCGACGGGGCCCGCGTGGTCCGGGTGAACGACCTGGAGCTGGCCCGGATCAACGACCGTTACTTCGTCATCAACGTAGACATCGGCTACATGGGCATCTGCCGCCGCCTCGGGCTTCCCGCCGCCCTGGTCAAGTGGGTGGGCAAACGCACGGGAAGGGCCAAGACCAAGGGCATCATCTCCTGGGGCGAGGTGGAATTGCTGCCGGGGGGCAAGCCGGTGCGGCTCAAGGTGCCCAGCGACCGGCTGAGCGACCTGCACCCGGCCGACCTGGCGGAGATCCTGAGCGACCTGAACCGGACGGACAGCAGCCTGTTCCTGGAGTCCCTGGACGTCAAGACCGCCGCCGACGCCCTGGAGGAGGTGGAACCCGACTTCCAGGCCAGCCTGGTGGAGTCCATCCCCGACGAGAAGGTGGCGGACATCCTGGAGGAGATGGCCCCCGACGAGGCGGCCGACCTCCTGGCCGAGCTCCCCGAGGACCGCAGCCGCGAGCTCCTGAACCTCATGGAGCGGGAGGAAGCCGACGACGTCCGCCGCCTGCTGGCCTACGCCGAGGACACGGCCGGCGGCATCATGACCACCGAGTACGTGGCCATCCCGCGCGGCCTCGTCGCCCAGGACGCCATCAGCCTGCTGCGCGAGTCCGCGGTGGAGGCGGAAACCATCTTCTACGTCTACGTCACCGACGAGGAGAAGCGCCTCCACGGCGTCTTCTCCCTCAGCGACCTGATCCTGTCGCCGCCGGAAACCCCCGTGGAATCCTTCATGCACCGCCGCATGGTCAGCGTTCGCCTGGAGGACGGCCAGGAGAAGGTGGCCCAGATCATCGCCAAGTACAACCTGCTGGCCGTGCCGGTGGTGGACGACGAGGGCCGCATCGAGGGCATCGTCACCGCCGACGACGCCCTGGACAAGATCATCCCCACCAAGTGGAAGAAGCATCTTCCACGGATCTACCGGTAACGGCCGGTCCGGGGCGAGAGGCGACCCATGCGAGCCCTGCTGCGCCATCCCACCGTCCGGAACGTCATGCTGTTCCTGGCCGTGCTCGGCCCCGGCATCATCACCGGCAGCGTCGACAACGACGCCGGCGGGATCACCACCTATTCCGTGGCCGGCGCCGAGTACGGCTACGGCATGCTCTGGACGCTGCTGCCCTCCTTCCTGGTGCTCGTCATCGTCCAGGAAATGAACGCGCGCATGGGCCTGGTCACCGGCAAGGGCCTGGCCGACCTCATCCGCGAGAACTTCGGGTTGAAGATCACCTTCTACCTGTTCATCTTCCTGCTCGTGGCCAACATCGGCAACACGGCCACCGAGTTCGCCGGCGTTGCCGGCAGCCTGAACTTGTTCCGCATCAGTAAATACCTTTCCGTTCCCCTGGCCGCCGTCAGTGTCTGGATCTTCCTGCTGAAGGGCAACTACCGGATCGCGGAGAAGGTGTTCCTCGTCTTCAGCCTGTTCCTCCTCTCCTACGTGGTGTCCGCCGTGCTGGCCAAGCCCGACTGGGGCAGCATCGGCATCGCCATGGTCCACCCCTCCATCGAGTGGAACTGGACCTACCTCAGCATGGTCATGGGCATCGTCGGCACGACCATCGCCCCCTGGATGCAGTTCTACATGCAGGCGGCGGTCATCGAGAAGGGCCTCAAGCCCGAGGACTACCGCTTTACCATGTGGGACGTGGTGGTGGGCAGCGTCCTGACGGTGGTGGTGGCCTTCTTCATCATCGTCGCCTGCGGCTCCACCCTCCACTCCCGGGGCATCCACATCGGCCAGGCCGGCGACGCCGCCATGGCCTTCGAACCCCTGGCCGGCGAACTGGCCGCGCACGTCTTCGCCTTCGGGCTCTTCATCGCCTCGGTCTTCTCCGCCGCCATCCTGCCGATTTCCACCGCCTTCTTCGTCTGCGAGGCCTTCGGCTTCGAGTCCGGAATCAACAAGAAATTCCGCGAGGCGCCCCAGTTCTACTCGCTGATCGCCTTCATCATCGCCCTGTCGTCCGGCATCGTCCTCATCCCCGGCGCGCCGCTCATCGCCCTCACCCTGTGGACCCAGGTGGCCAACGGCGTCCTCCTGCCGGCCGTGCTGATCTGCATGATCAAGCTGACCTCCAATCCCAAGGTCATGGGCGGCTACGTCAACAACCGGCTCCAGAACCGGATCAGCTGGCTGGTCATCGTCGCCCTGATCCTGATGAGCGTCCTGCTGCTCGTGGTTCCCGCCGCCCAGCGCCTGTGGGCGCAGTTCGCCTGAGCCGCCGAGGCGACGGGTTTTCACCACAAAGGTGGAAAGGCACCGAGGCGGACGGAGGGCCGACCTACTCCCTGGCCCCATTCTCCTTCGTGGCTTTTCGTGCGCCTCGTGTTCAAAACACTTTTCCCCGCGCGGGTAGGCCGGTCGCGGCCCGGCAGGCCGCCCGGGCGATTGCGGGCTTCTCCACCCCAGGCCTGCGGCCTGGGCTCAGGGATCCGGCGCCGTCGGCGCCGTGCGGGTGTCCGTGGTCAATAGTCAACATGATCCCGCAAGGCACCCAGTGCATCCGGAACCGCCAGCCTCCGCCCCCCCGCAAATTTTTTTTCAAAAATCCTGCCCCGGGCTTCGGAAATTTTCCGGCTCGTGCGTTATGAGAGTGGGGGCCCGCGCCGCGCAAACCCGCCCCCGGGAGGAAGCCATGGGCAGGCCGAAGAGCCGGCACATCCCCTGCGCCCTGGTCCACGTGGTCCAGCGCTGCCACGACCGCCGCTACCTGCTCCGCGGGCCCGGCGACAAGGACGCCTACGCCCGGGCGCTGCAAGAGACGGCGGAGTTGCTGGGCTACGGCGTGGTCAGCTGGTGCGTGCAGGACAACCACGTCCACCTCCTCCTGAAGACGCCCCCCGCCATCCGCGGGCGCACCCTGGCCGCCTTCATGCACCGACTCAACAGCCGCTTCGGCCACCGCCACAATGCGCTCCACCAGCGCAGCGGCAGCTTCTGGAGCGGCCGCTACCGGGCGCGGTGGATCCCCTTCTCGGCCCTGCACCTGCTCAAGCTGGTCTGGTACGTGGAGGGCAACACCGCCCGGCGGAAAACGGGGCCGGTGGAGGCGGCGGACTGGCCCTGGTGCTCGGCGTACTGGTTCCTGGCGGGGACGGCGGGCCCCGTCGCCTCGCGGCTGGGCGAGGCGATGGCGATGCTGCTCTCCGGCCTGCCGGAGGCGGAACGACCCGACCCGCGGGACTTTTTGCGGCAGGTTCTGGCCGTCCCGCGCGGGCCGGGCTGGGAGGAGCGCGTTCCCCACGCCGGCCGCCTGCGCGCCGTCCGCCGGTGGCTGGGCGCCCCGGTCCGGGAGCCGGGCCTGGCCGCCCCGTCGGGGCGCGCCGCCCGGGGCGGGGCGGGGGGGCGCCGAGCCTCGCCGTGCTGGAGCGCGGGCGTGGAGCGTCGGGCCGCCCTGGCCCGGCCGGGGCCGGCCCCCGGCGAGGCCGAGGCGCCGCTGTTCCCCCTCCGGCGCCGCCCGCGCGCCCCATCGGCGCGCCGATAACCGTCATGTCCTCTATTATCTATATTTTGCGCTGGCACTCCCGGCCGTTTGCTTCGCCTCCCCCCCCGGCGAAACGGCCGGGACGTCCTGCCGCCTGGATGCAACCTATCACTATTTATGCAATTCTGGCATTCGTGGTCGATCGTCGCACACTCACGAGGAAAACCCAGGGACGGGGCGCCTCCTGAGACCGGTGGCCGAAAGCGGCGTCTCGCGGACTCGCCGCCGCACGCCACGGCCTTCGGCCGGCGAACGACCCGAATCTTGACAGATCGCTCGTGTTGAGATAGGGTGGCTGCCTGCCCGGCGCCGAAGACCGGGCAACCACGGAAACATACAGGAAGGTGGGGCGTGTTCATCGAGGTGGGGAAACGGGAAAGCGTGAATACGGAGGGGCCCGACGCGACCTTCCGGTTCATGAAAAAAATCTACGGGAGCCTGGCCTTCACACCCCGGGGCCTGCGCAAGCTGGCGGAGCGGGGCGCGGCCCCGGCGCTGCACGGGCGGGCGCGGGTCTACGCGGAGGCCGGGACCGGGCGGCTGGCGGTGCGGCTGACGCCGGAAGGCGACCACCAGTTCATCCGGACGTCGGGGAAGCGGCCGGGGCTCCAGCTAGTGTCCCGGCAGCTGGGCGCCATGGTGGCCGAGCCCGGGGGCTACCGGCTGGTGGAGGACCCCGCCTTCGACGCCGTGCTCGTCCCCGACCCCCAGCTGGCGCGGCGGAGGCGGGTTCCCCCGCCGACCCCGGAGGACCGGCCGTGAGCGGGCCCGACGCCCTCGTGAGCCGCTCGCCCCGGAAGCGGGCGTACCGTCTCCTGCTGCTCCCCGCCGCCCGGGAGCGGCTCGCCACCGCCGGCTTCCCCCCGGCGCCCGGACAACGCTTCCGGGCCTACGTGCACCCCGCCACCCGGGCCATCGCGCTGCAGCCGGACGAGGCCGGCCCCTTCCCCTCGGAACCGGCCGCGGAAGGCGCCCTGGCCGTCGCCCTGCCCCGCGCCCTCCTGCCCGGCCGTCTCGCCCTGGGCGGCTACCGGGCCGAGGCGCACCCTTCCTTCGCCGCCGTGCTCACGCCCTGCCCGGGCGGCGGCCGGGGGGCGGGGCCGGGCGTTACGACGCAGCCGCGGGAGCGCCGCTCGCCGGAGGCGGTCTTCGCCGGCTTCAGCCGGGACCGGGACGCCATCCTGTTCCACAACGGCGCCGCCCGTTTCTGGGCGGACCGGGGCCTTCCCGTGAAGCCCGGCCAAACGGCGCGGATCCACCTCGACGCGTCCACCGGCGCCCTGGCCTTCCGCCTGGCCCCGGACGGCCCCTTCCGCTTCGGCCGGTGCCGGACCTGGGGCGCCGAGCGGAGCATCCTGTTCTCCGCGGCGCTGTGGAGGCTTCTCGGCCGAAGGATCGCCTTCGCCTGCGTCGCGCTCCCCGGCTTCGACTTCGCGCTGGCGCCGTGGCCGGAGGGTTCGCCGGTCCCCGGGGACGCCGTCCTGCCGCCGGACGCGGTGGCCCGGCTCGCGGAGGTCGACCCCGGCGCGCGGGCCCAGGGCCCCCCGCACCACGCCCGGGTCGGGTTCGGCCACGGGCGCTGCGCGCTGCTCCACTTCACCGCCGCCGGGATGCGCTTTCTCCGGCGGAACGGGGTCGGCTGGGCGCCGGGGCAGCGCGTCCGCCTCTTCCACGACCCCGACAACGGCGAACTGGCCCTGCGCGCCGACCCGGACGGGCCGCACCTCCTGCGCGCCGCGCAGCGGGGCCGGAGCCTCGTCCTCCACTCCGTCGACCTGGGCCGCCGGTTGGGAACGGCCGGCAACTACCGGATGGAGCGGCGCGACGGCTACGACCTGGTGCTGGCGCCGGTCGGGACGGCCGGGGGAGAGTCTCCGGTGGAGCTCCCGCCGGTGAAGCGAGCGTGAATCGGGGGCGGGCGCCGGCGCATATCCTTCGCATCTTGGAGAGCGGCGCGCCGGCCGCCGGAGCGCCGAACGCGATGACGTGCGACCCGTCCTTACCATCAATTCCCGCAACCGGTTTTCCCTCCGCAAATCATAACGCAATCCCCCTGCCCCCCTTCATGGCCGTTCGTGCGCTTCGTTTTTACCCGAAACACGATCGCCAAGGCCACGAACGGGGGACCGGGCCTTTTGCCCGGAGGGCATGGATGTCCATAGCCCGCGCGTTTTCTGCCTGCGGAATGGAAGGTCAATCCCGCTCGAATCCGGGTGCAGGAGGCGTCTTCGACGATCCATCGCCCGCCGGGCCGCCCATGGGGGCCGCCATGTCGAGAACCCTGGCGTCGACCCAGTAGATGTCCCCGCCGCGGGTGAAGAACAAGTACTTTCCGTCCGGCGACAGGGCGGGGCAGTTCTCGTTGGCCGCGGTGTTGACCCGGTCGCCCAGGCTCACGGGGACGGTCCAGGCGCCGTCCGCCCCCCGACGGCTGAGGTAGAGGTCCCCCTGGCCGCGGCCGCCCGGCCGGTTGACGGAGAAGACGATCCAATCCCCCCCCGGGGAGACGAGGGCGTCCGACTCCATCTCCCGGCTGTTGACGTTGTCGCCGAGGTTTTCCAGCGTGCGGTAGGCGTTGTTCTCGAAGCGGGCGCGGTAGAGGTCCCGGACGCCCCGCGAGTCCGACCGGGTGGTCTGGCAGTAGAGGGTGCCGTCCCGGGAGACGGTGGGGTAGAACTCGTCCTCGCCCGAGTTCACGGGGGGACCGAGGTTCACGGGGCGGGACCAGCCATCCCCCGCCCGTTCCGCCACCCAGATGTCGAAGTCCTTTTCCACGTCACCCTGGCCGGACCGGGGACGGTTCGAGCAGAACCAGAGTTTCCGGCCGTCGGGGGAGATGAAGAGATCCACGTCGCTGTAAACGCCGGAGAAAGAGGCGACCTCCGGCATGGTCCACCGGCCTCCCCGGCATTTCATGACCATGATTCGCCACTGCCCCTTCGGCGTCCGGATGGTGAAGTAGAATTCCTTCCCGTCCGGCGTGAACACCGAGTTGAGTTCCCGCCGCTCCGTAGAGACGATCCCGGGGGCGAACCGCACCGGCGTGGTCCCCGGCCGCTTCTGGCCCAGGTACGGCCGCCCGGGGGGCGGGTGCGCCGCGGGATTCTCTTTGGCTCCGGCGGCCGAGAGCGCTTGGGCAACCGTGTTCTGCCCTTCCCGGACGGCCACCTGGAGCGGGGTGTCACCATACGCGTTCTTCGGGTCCGCCTCGGCGCCGCCGGCGAGCAGCCGTTCGACGCAGGCCAGGCACCCGGCCAGGGCGGCGAGGTGGAGGGGCGTGCTGCCCGCCAGGTCCCCGTCGCGGGGGGAGGCACCGCGCGAAAGCAGGAGCCCGACCATCTCCCCGCGCCCGTGAGTGGCGGCCAGGGCCAGCGGGGTGTTTCCCTCGGCGTCCCGCAGGTTCGCCCGGACCCCCTTGGCCAGGAGGAGTTCGGCGCACTTGAGGTGCCCGCCCCGGGCCGCGGCATGCAGGGGCGTGTAGCCGAAGACGTTGGTTTGGGTGTCCGCGAGCGCACCCCGGTCCAGGAGTTCCCCTACCCAGCCGTCCTGGCCGAGAAAAGCGGCCAGGTGCAGGGGGGTGAAGCCTTCCCGGTCGGGGAGGTTGACGTCGGCACCCGCCGTGAGCAGGAATTCGAAAACCTCCGGCTGCCGCGACAGGACCGCCTGGAACAGCGGGGTCCGGTCATAGGCGTCTTGCTGGTTCAGATCGTCCGGATTGGCCTGGATTATCAATTGAACGGCCTTCACATCCCCCTGCCTCACGGCCTCGTGGAGGTCCGAAGCGCGGAGGGGGGGCCCAATCAGCGCCAGGGACGCCAGGAAAAGGACCGAGGGGGAGAGGGCCCGCTTCATCTTGGCCATGGTGACCTCCTTATTTCGGAGAGATTCCCGGTTCGAAAGGCCGGTTTCCCAGAGCCTCCGTAAACCGGCACCTCAGCGGGGTTGTTTCGCGATCAACCGCAAGGTGTTGTCGACCAACTCCCAGCCGCCGGGATCGCCGTGGCCGGGGACGATGACCCGGGCCTGGGGATAACGCTTCTTCAGCCCGGCCAGGCTCGCCGGCCAGACGGACAGGTCGGACTCTGTCGTGTAGCCCAGCGCCCGGGCGTCGGCGGGCTTGACGAAACAGCCGCCGAAGAGGACGTTCCCGTCCGCGATCCAGGTAACGATGTTGTCGGGGGTGTGCCCCGGGCCGGGATAGAAAAGCTCCAGCGCGCGGCGGCCGACCTCGAGCCTCGCCACTCTTCCGGCGAACCCCTCTTTCGGCGCCTCGACGCCCTCTCCCAGCGCCAGCTCTCGCGTTTTCCCGGACCCGATCGAGCGGATGCCCCGCCGGTGGATCTCCGGCAACCCGCCCAGGCAATCGCGGTGATGGTGGCCGACGACGACGATCTCGACCTTCGCCTGCAGGGTTTTCTCGACCCAGTCCAGAAGGGCAGCGGTCTGTTCCGGCGTCCAGGGCGTGTCGATCAGGGCGGCGCTGTCGCCGTCTGCCACGATCAGCCCGTTGGCCGGCGTCATCCCCCACTCCTTCATTTCGAGGTAGGTGACGTGCCGCCATATCCCCTTGGCCAGCGGATACACTTCGACGTCCGGGCGCAGCACGACCTTCTCCTGGCCCCGGAGGGTGCCCCCCAGCAGGAAGAGTAGAAGCGATGACAAGACGATGTTCTTCATTACATTCTCCTTATCCCATTATCCACAGGATGGGATGGATGTCCACGGTTCGGCGGGCGGCGCAGGCGCGGATTCCTCGAGGAATGCGCGTGTGCCCCCGGCAGGGCCGTGTGTTCCGGGGGGCCTCAGATTCTCAGCAGGGCCAGGAGGTTGCCGGCCATGAGCTGATCGACCTGTCGTGCGGAATACCCCCGCCGGCGCAGCCCGGCGGTGATGCGGGCGTAGGTGTCGGGCTCGTTCAGCGCCGGCGGGACGTACTTCCCCGCGGCCTGGTAGTCGGAGCCGAGGCCGACGCGGTCGACACCGAGCCGCTGGACCAGGTATTCGATGTGGTCGAGCAGCAGCTCGACCCCGTCCCGGTCCTTGTCGACCGGCACAGCCAGGTCGCTCCCGTTGAAGGTGGCGAAGGCATAACCCCCCTTCCGCCGCAGCGCGGCCAGCACGGCGTCCGACAGGTTGCTCTTGCGATCGGCCAGCCGGCGGGCGGCCGAGTGGGAGGCGACCACCGGAGCCCGGGAACACTCGATCACCTTCAGCATCCGCGCCTCGGTCAGGTGGGCGATGTCGATCACGATCCCGGCCGCGTTCATCCGCTCGATCGCCTGACGGCCGAACGGGGTCAACTCGTCGTCGATGAAGAAACAGTCGCCTCGGGTGTTGGTCAGGGTGATGGCCCGGATCCCCAGCTGACGGTAACGGTCGACGTTGTCGGGGTTCCCGGCCAGGATGCCGTCGAAGTACTCCAGGGTCAGGAAGACAGCGGTCCGGCCCCGCAGGGCCGGGTCGGCCAGGGCGAATGGATCGTCGACCAGGACGAAAGTGCCCTGCCCGCCCGACAGCGCGCGGAGCTCAGCGATTTCCCTGGCGACGACGGCCGGCAAGTCGTCGGTCTTGGCCCGGTCGACTGGCAAAGGGAAGCCGAAAACCTTCACCCCCCGCGCGGCAAAGTAGCGGTCCGAAAACGCGATCTTTCCCCCTTCCAGGAAAATCCCGTCGTGGACGTGGGCGTCGGCGACCAGGAGGGAATGTTCCCGGGGGCCCAGGCCGAGGGGGGGATCTTGGGTCGGTTCTCTGCCGTCGGGGGTGTCGCGGATCGGCCCGCTGACGGCGACCGCCCCCCCGGCCTGGCCGAACGCTGCCGAAATCACGAGTGTCCCCCAAATGAAAAGCACCGCAATGCCCAGACGCCACGTCCGTTCTGCCATGTTCGGACCTCCCGGCAGCGGCCCTCTCCCCTGCTCGGTTTCCCGGGGCCGTTTGCCTCTGGACACCTCATACGGTGCGGCAGGTGGGAAGTTCTCTTGGGGCCAAGAGCAAAAGCGCCAGTTACTACCGAACTCCCCGAGGGCCAGCCCTCCGGGTGCGCCTTCCGGCGGAAGGCGCCTACGACGCATTTTCAGTGAGATTAGTGGTTGACGCCTTTGGCCCGTTAAACGGGTGGGCTGGAGCCAGACACCCTTGTGATCCCATCACGGTCACGGCTCTGGCAATCCCACGGGATTCGGATTCTGGCGGAGGAGCCCGGATCGCCGGCTGCCCTCCCCCGGCCGTCCCGGCCGGTGTCGGGGCGCGCGCCCTGTTTCGCCCCGGCGAAGCGCGGCTTTCCGCAGCCGTCCCTCATCGCGCCTATTGACAGGGCGAAACATCTACCCTACACTTGGGGCATAACTTAGTGGAAGGAACACCGACATCGGGGTCCAGACCGTTTCCACCGGTTGACGGGGCTATTCCGCCTGGCGGCGGCCCGGCCGCCCCCCGATTCGCCAGGCCCGGAGGGCGACCTTCCCGCCGCCAGGTTCCGGGACCGGCATTTTTTCGCGGGCGCAGGGGCGAAATGCAGAGAATCGGCGAATCCAACGTCTACCGGCTGGCCATCGGCAACCCGACCCCCTTCGGGGAGGGGAAGATCGACGAGGTCGTGCAGGCGCTGCTGGGCATCATCCTGGAGCACGGCTACGAGCTCGCCGCGGTGCTGGGCGGAAAAGAAATTTGTCTCGCCGGCCCCAACGATTTCTTCCAATCGCTATATTTATACGAGAAAGAGCAGGGTGCCGCCGCCGTCGTCCGGTCGTTCATGGAGGGCGTGGTCGTCAACGCCGCCCGGAAAGGGCGGAAAGCGTTTACGGTGGCGACGGTGCTGGAATCGCCGGGATCGGAAGAAGAGAAGGAAAAATTCGCGGGCATGGCCGAGGAGTGGGTTCTGCAGAACGGCCTCCTGTCGTTCGTGGAGAGGTTTTTTCGCCGCCCGACGCTGGCGCAGGACCCCGCCGACCGGTACCTGGACAACCCGCTGGAAAGCTGCCTGAAGTTCGTTTTCGGTTTTGCCTTCCAGTACCGCGTCACCATCGCCGGATGGCGCCGCCAGGAGTTGGAAGAAGCCATGCACGAAGAACTGGCCCGGGTTTTGGAAAGCCCCTGAGCGCCGGCGGGGCCGGGCGCAACGGCGCCCGGTTTCCGGTTGTGGCGGTCCGGTCCCGGCAGTGAGGAAGAAACGCGTTCGGTCGAAGGAGAAAACCAGCATGAGCGACTCCCGCCCGAAGAAATTCGAGAATTGGTTCGACCTGTTCGAACGCTTCATCCCGGTGCTGACCGTGGGCGGCTTCCTGGTCGGCGTTTTGGTCGGCGAGGCTTCGGAACGCTTCACCGGTTTGATCAATTCGGGTGTGGCGTGCTTCATCGACCTGTACGCTTACATCGCGCCGCTCGCCATCTTCCTCATCCTGGCCCCCTCCCTGGGCCGCACCTTCCGGACGCAGGCCAACAGCCGGTTCGTCCTTCATTTCACCTGGTGGTACTTCCTGAGCAAGGTGCTGGCCTGCGTCTGGGGCGCCCTGTTCACCTGCGCCCTGTTCCAGCTTCCCCTGCTGCCCAGGGGCGCCGGCTCCATCGGCGCGGCCATGGGCCAGTCCGTCGCCACCCTGGGCCAGATGATGCTGACCAGCTGGTACTTCTGGGCCATGTACGCCGCCGTCGCCGTGGCCGTCCTCTCCCGGAAGAACGAGGCCACCGGGAAGACATTGGAGAAGATCCTCGACGCCATCGAGATATCGGGCCGCTACTTCATCCCCCTGATCCCCATCTTCATGGTCGCCATCGGCACCTACGTGCAGGGTCTGCCCCGGCACCTGTGTGAGCAGTTCCACATCGACGCCAACATGGCCAGCCTCCTGCGGCCCTTCCACGTCTGGGGGATCCCGTTCGATCCCGGGACTTCCTGGGGCATGATCTGGATCTACGTCTTCGGGTCCTTCCTGGTGGGCCTGGGGTGCTTCCTCTGGCACGCGGGGCTGTTGGCCATCACCCGGTTCCGGGTGAAACGCTTTTCCATCCGCGAATACTTCCTGAAATACTGGGTCAAGGTCTACCCCCTGCTGTGGGCCACCAGCTCCGAGTCCATCGCCACGCCGCTGAACCTGTACCTGGTCAAGCGCTACGCCCCCTGGGTGAGGACCATCGTCCGCCGCTTCGCCGTGGGGGTGGGCAGCTACATGAACATCAATGGCACCCTGATCTGCGTCTTCGTCCTCGGGGGCATGGTCTTCAGCCTGCTAGGCATCCAGACCTCCCTGCTGGAATGGCTGCTGGCCGTGCCGGTCGTCGTGCTGATCAGCTACGGGGTGCCGGGCATCCCCGGCGAGCTCGTCCTCTTCGCCGGGCCCATCGCCACCCTCATGTCCCTGCCGGCCGCCATCCAGCCGTTTTTCATCGCGATCTACGTCGGCCTGCAGATCGGGCTGCCGGATTCCTTCCGCACGGGCAGCAACAGCACCGACAACTACGTCACCGCCATCCTGCTGAACGAGATCTACGAGAAGCGCTACGCCGTGCCCGGCGAGGACCTGGCGGAAGAAGAGCGGCCGGAAGAAGCCGGGGCCGCCATGGGGCAGTAGGCACCCCCGTCCTCATCGTCGGCAACGACGGCGGCCCCGACCCGGTCCGCTAGGACCGCGCGGCCAACCGGGCCCGGAAAACTCGTTTCCCCCAAGATTCGCTCTTCTCCCCTGGCGCCCTGGCGACTTTGCGTCTTGGCGTTGGAATCCACCTGCTGCCATTTTCCAAGTCAGGAACGCCGCTCCGGCCGGATCCGCTTCACTTCCCGGTTGCCCGGCATGCCCGCGCGGTCTATCATGGGATCCATGACACCTCCCGACTTCAGTCAACCTGTGGGCCAGAGCGAGCGCATACTCGCCCTGGACGTGGTGCGGGGATTCGCCCTGTTCGGCATTTTCCTCATGAACATCGAGTGGTTCAACCGGCCCATCGCCGAGATGTCCCTGGGCCTCCCCCCGCAGTCGACGGGGGCGGACTGGTGGGCCGGCCGCCTGATCTACGTTCTGGTGCAAGGCAAGTTCTGGACCATTTTCTCCCTGCTCTTCGGCATGGGTTTCGCCGTGATGCTGGCCCGGGCCCGTCTGGCCGGGCGCAGCTTTCTCCGGCTGTACCTCCGCCGGATCGCCGCCCTGGCCGTCTTTGGCGCGGCCCACTTCATCTTCCTGTACGGCGGCGACATCCTTTTCAGCTACGCCCTGGCCGCCGGGGCGCTGCTCGTCCTGCTGTACGGGAAATGGAAGTGGATGGCCGCCGCCCTGGCCGTGCTGGTGGGCCTGGGTTTCCTTCCCGCGCTGAAACCCCTCTGGCCGGTGGCCGGCAGCCTGGCCTACGCCGGCGTCATCGTCCTGTTCCTGCGCGGGGAAAAGAGGATGGGCGTGTTCGGCCGGCGCCTGCCCGTGTTCTCCTTCATCTACCTGCTGCTGGGCGTTCTGGCGGTTGTAGCGGCGGGTCTCCTATGGGTGCTGTCGGTCGGGCCGCTCGAAGTCCGCCTCGGCGTGACGCTCGCCAGCCTGGCCACCCTGGCGGTGGGATTCCTGTCCGCCCGCTACCACCTTCCGGTCGAGCTGCGGATGCGCCGCCTGGCGGTATTCCTGTACGTCTTCCCCTTCCTGGGCATGACGGTCTTCGGCCTGGTGCAGTACTGGCTGCCCACGACGCCGCCGGGGCAGCCGGCCGGGACGGCCCGGGCGGCGGCTCCGGCCCCGCCGGGCCACGGCGCCGCAACCGCCTTGGCCGAGGCCCGGAAGCAGGCGGAAAAGGAGGCGGAACGGCAGAAGGAGATCGACAAGGAAAGGGACAAGATACAGACCGAAGCGCGGGTCCTTTCCCGCGGCAGCTACCGGGACGTCGTGCAGTTCCGCGCCGGCGAGTTCCCCCGCCGGGCCGCCCAGGAAGCCGGTTTCGCCATGCTGGTGGTCAGCCTGTTCCTGCTGGGCGCCTGGTTCGTGCAGTCGGGGGTGATGGAGAAGCCCGGCGACCACCTGCCCCTCTTCCGCAAGCTGGCCTGGATCGGTCTCCCGTCCGGCGTGGGCGTGGGCCTGCTGGGCTGCGCCCTCGCCACCACCCACCAGCTGGGAAACCAGCACGACGGCTACCTGGCGGCCAGCGGGCTGCTGCACCTGGGCAACCTGCCCGCCTGCCTGGGATACGTGAGCGCCGTCGTCCTGCTTCTCCACCGGGGAGGCGCATTCGGCTCCTGGCTGCGCTTCCTGGCCCCGGCCGGCCGGATGGCCCTGACCAACTACATCTTGCAGTCCGTGGTTTCGTCCCTGTTCTTCTTCCACTACGGGCTCGGCTGGTGGGGCATGAGCCGGTGGCGGCAGGTGCTGTTCGTCGTCGGCGTGTTTTCCGTGCAGGTTGTGCTCTCCTGCCTGTGGTTGAAGCGGTTCCGTTACGGGCCGCTGGAATGGCTGTGGCGGGCGTTCACCTACTGGCATTTCCCTCCCCTGCGGCAGGGGGGCGGCGCCAGTCTTCCCGCCGGCGGCAGCACCGAAGGTTCTCATTGAAATCAATGGTATAATCCATCCACGAGTTTCTTGGAGATGCTGAAAGTAAAACTGGGAAAATCGATGAAAGCCAGGAGATGGCCGGTATTCCCGGCCGTCGTGTTCATGCTGGTCATTTTCAGTGCCGCCTGGGGATCGGCGCAGGTGAGCACCACCGTCCTTCACTCGTTCCCCGGCGTGGACGGACAAAACCCTTTCGGCAGCCTCACGCGTTCGAGCGATGGCGCCACCCTGTACGGGATGACGTACAAGGGCGGCGCCCACAGCGTGGGAATCATCTTCTCGATCCCCGCGGGGGGAACGGAATTGACGATCCTCCACAACTTCGGGGACATCGACCACGACGGCGAGAACCCCCGCGGCAGCCTGACGCTTTCGAAGGATGGCGGCACCCTCTACGGGGCGACGCCCGGGGGCGGCGCCAATGACATCGGCACAATCTTCTCGTACAACATCCAAACGAAAACCTACACGATCCTGCACTCCTTCGGGGGCGTGCTCGGCGGCGGATACAACCCTCTCGGCACCCTCCTCCTCTCCAGCGACGGCACCACCCTCTACGGAACGACGCACGACGGTGGATCTTACAATTACGGGGGCACCGTCTTCTCCTTCAACATCAGCGCCAGGACCTGCACGGTCCTGACCTCTTTCAATATGTACGGGTCCTATTGGTACCCCCAGGGCGACCTCGTCAGCGACGGCACGTCCCTCTACGGAATGCTGCAATACACCGCCAGCGGAGGGGGCGCCGTCTTCAAGATCGGTACGGATGGAAGCGCATTGACGTACCTCCACATTTTCCAAACCGGTGAAGGGACTTTCCCGCAAGGCCTCACCCTGTCGAAAGACGGCGCCACCCTGTACGGAGTGGCGGATCCGAGCCAGGCCGGGTGGCCGGGCAACGGCACCATCTTCATGATCGGAACGAGCGGCGGGCCATTGACGGTCCTGCATACCTTCGGAGATGCCAGTGTCAGCAACGACGGGCTGTATCCCCGCGGCAGCCTGACCCTGTCCGGCGATGGCGACCTCCTCTACGGCATGACGTCCGGTGGCGGCGCCGATGGCGGCGGCGTCGTCTTCTCGTACCGCATCAGCACGACGGCCTACGCGATCCTGCACTCCTTCGAGAACGTGGCGTACGACGGCAAGTTCTCGTTCGGTTGGCTGACGTTTTCCAGCGATGGCGCCACCCTGTACGGAATGCGGCGGCTGGACGGCGTCAATGGCTATGGCACGATTTTCGGGATGGATGCGGCGGGAACGACGTACACGGTCCGGCACGTCTTCGGGGACACCGAGGAGGGGCAGCGCCCTTACGGCAGCCTGACGCTTTCCAAGGATGGAGCCACCCTGTACGGGCTGAATTCGCAGGGCGGCGCCCATGGCGGAGGCGCCATCTTTCGCCTGGGGGTCGGCGGGGGAACGGTGACGGACCTGCACGCTTTCCCGGATCCCCTGGTGAGCCATGACGGCGTGATGCCGTCAGGCAGCCTCAGCCTTTCGGCCGATGGCGCCACGCTCTACGGAATGACGGCGCAAGGCGGCGTCAATAACCGGGGCGTCCTCTTCTCGTACAACCTCGGCACGTCGGCCTACGCGGTCCTGCACTCTTTCGGGGACCCCGATGTGACCAATGACGGGCAGGCTCCTTATTACAACAGCCTGACCTTTTCCAGCGGCGGCGACATTCTCTTTGGGATGACGAGTTCCGGCGGCGCCCACGGCCTGGGCGCCATTTTCTCGTACAACCTCGGCACGTCGGCCTACGCGATCCTGTACTCCTTCGGGGATGTGAGCAACGACGGGGGGATGCCCTGCGGCGATCTCACCCGGTCGAAGAACGGCGCCATCCTCTATGGGATGACCTCTTATGGCGGCACCCATAACGGCGGCGTCCTCTTCTCGTATACCCTCAGCCCGGCGGCCTACGCGATCCTGCACTCCTTCGGGGACGTGACCGACGACGGCCAAGCGCCCTACGGCAGCCTCACCCTTTCGGGCGACGGCACTACGCTGTACGGGATGACGTCTCAGGGCGGGGCGAACAATGCTGGCTCCATCTTTTCATACAACATCACTTCGACGGCCTACTCGGTCCTCCAGGCCTTCAAGTATGGTACTGAGACTGGAATGATGCCCTACGGCAGCCTGACACTTTCCGGCACGACTCTCTACGGGATGACGTATCAAGGCGGCGCCAACTGGAATGGCACCGTCTTCCAGCTGGATACGGGAAGTTCGGGGTTGACTCTCCTGCACTCCTTCGGCAGCGAGACGGATGATGGAGCCATGCCTTACGGCAGCCTCACCCTTTCCGGTACGACGCTCCTCGGGATGACCAATCAGGGTGGCGCCTATGGTGCGGGCGCCATCTTCTCCGTCACCGGCGCGTTGGCCATCGACCTTCTCTCCTTCACCGCCATCCCTTCTTCGTTCGAGGTGACTCTTTCCTGGGAGACAGGAACCGAGGTCCATACGGCAGGCTTTTTTCTCCGGCGGTCCCTCGCCAGGGAGGGGCCCTTCGTCCGGATCACCCCGCTCATTCCGCCAGCGGGGGAAACCTTCCAAGGCGCCGCCTACCGCTATGTGGATCGGGAGGTGCAGGTGGGCGCCACCTATTATTACCAGCTGGAAGAAGTGGACGACCAGGGGGTGAGCACCCTCCACGGTCCCATAGCGGCCAGGGTCGCCGCCTGGCCCGTCACTCCCCCCTCCCTGGAAGGCCCATTCATCGCCCAGCCCCCTCTTGTCATCGGCGGGCCCGGGGAAGTGGAGCGATCGTCCACTGATCCAGAGATCGCCGGGGAGAATCCGCAGCCCGCGGGGCGGCACCCGGCGCGCCCGGGACTCGGGCCTGGGGCAACCGCCAGATCCGGGGCCTTCCCCTCGGGGAGAGGAAATTGCTCCCGGTGGTGAAGCTGTTCCGGCTGCGGTGCCGGAAGTCCCTGTTCGCGGCATTGAACCGGCAGGTAGCGGACGTCCTGTCCGTGGGCCAAGGAAAGAGCGGTCAACACGCTTCCGCCGTTCCGGCTTGCCGTTGCGGGAATTGCGGAGCCACCACCACTTCCTCCACCCGCGACGCAAACCCGGAGGCCGGCCACTGCCGCCCGGGAGTGCGGCGCGGAGGCTGCCGCAGCGCCGCTTTCGCCAGGCGCGCAGGCTGCCGGAGCGCCGAACGCGGAGGCGCGCACCCCGGACACCGGCTGCGACGGCCGGCAAAATGAGTGCCTTGTTTTCCTCGTACCGTCAACGGATTCGGCCTGCGGGCGGTTGCCCCCAGAAATGGCAAAACCCATGAAAATCATGGGTTTTACTTTTTCGCCGCGCGCTTTCCGCTCGAGTGTGTTGGTGGAGGCGGGGGCCATCACATGCTAATTATAACTACCATATTATCTTATATTTACCCATTATGAATGCGTATACTTACACCCATTTATATACCCATTTTCCTCGACTGGGGTCGGATGGGGGTTCGATTCCCGTTTCTATATCTCTTTATATTCTGGCAGATAGGCGCACTGCCCTCCCCGATTCGATTCCCCCTTATTCACCCATTCACGACCGCTGCAGATGCCATCGGAAACCCACATCTCCCCTCACCCGCGGCCCACCAAAATCACCCACAGGCGTTGACTCCATCCGAAACGTGTCGCTGCACCGGTTCGGACTCCGTGGATCAACGGCCCCCCCCACTCCGGTGCCGAATACCGGTTCCGACAACCGGAATGCTATCTCTGCGATCCTTGTAAGACAAACTCTTTTTCAAGGCACAACCATTGTGATTGTTGGCCGCCTTATTCACCGAGGGCATGTTATCCCGGTTGTGACTACTTGAATGGTGAAGACCAAATAGCAGGTGCGCCCACGGGCGCAGCTTTCATGGAATGCTGGGAGGGGCTACCCCTCCCAAACCCACCTCCCTGACAGCCACGAAACCCGGGCCGCCCAAGCGGCCCTGATCTCACTCGACCGTCACGCCAAGCCAACGCCCTTCTTGTGCCACTGGCTTCGCCCGCCTCCCGATGGTCGGCGGTTGCTAACAACGAATCCTGCGAATCACTTGCCTGTCTTTCGACTTCAAATAGACCGAAACGCTCACCACCGTGCCTGTCCGCGTGATGATTGCCATGTAAAATCATTCCAACGGGGCCTGACGCCTGAACCCATTTGCTGCAGCACACGGATTTCTCTTTGCCCAGAGCCAAAGGTTCACGTGCATCGATATTGATTGCTTCAGAAATGACCTCGGGTACGGATGTGTTGGAATCACGATCTTGGTTTTCTGATGCGGAAACCCTTTTCTGGCAAGCGATCGCGTACCCCCATCTCGTGGCTTCTATCTGGCTGGTGTCGAGCTGGTAATGCGTGACGACTTGCTCGATGACATCCCCTTCAGGTCTGGTCTGCTTCACCTTGATCGGCCGAACCCGATTCCTTGCGAACACTCCGGAGAAGCGATACCGGTTGTACTTCCCCCCTGCCTTGCCCAGCAACCCCAGGGCATAGGCCAAGGGATCTCCCTGTTTATAATCACAAAGTTCGAATTGCCGCTGGTAAAGAGTAATGTAACATATTAAATTGTTAACACTTTGCTTCCACTTTCCCTGATCGTCTTCCTTGGACGAGTCCCACAGGATCGACACCTCCTTCCTCTTCTCAGCCGGCTGAGGGTCGCTGGGACTGACAGTCTCGATTTGGGTGAGATGTTTTCGTTGACCCACGACACGAAAGGACTGGGAACGCCTTTGCTTCCGCTTTTGTTTTCGGATCCGCCCCTCCTCCTTCGCCGTCTGGTAGGCCCGGATGTCGTAGAAAAGTCGCGTAGAGGGTCTGAGTCTGGCCCCTAGGGCCTTTTGCCACTCCAAGGCCAGGGCGGTCTTGGTGAAAGCCTTCCCGGTGATAGACTCCCGCTTGACGGCCATGATGGCATGCAGATGGATGTTGTACCTCACCCTTCCAGTCCGATAGATCTCCTTGTCGTTCTTCGGTGATGGCTTGATGATCAAAACCCAGAACACTCCCACGACGTGCTTCTTGAAGAAGGACGAATATTGCAAAGAAGAGAAGGACTTGCTGAACTTCTCGATGTCTGTTCGCAGCCGGTCGGCTTCGTTCATGTTGTACCGGTTGCGGGCCAGCGAGGAGGTCAGGGTCAAGAAACAGTAGACCAAGTCCGGTTGCTTTTCCATGGTCGCGAGCATAATGTCGTAGGACTCCTTCCGGAGGGCCTTCATGGATCGTTCGTGACAGATGGGACACACTTTCTTGTCACAGAAGCGGTAGTGACTCTGTTCCCACGTATGGATCTCCCCTCGACTATCCCGCACCGTGTCCTCGGTAGTTTCTACATATCTGGCACACATCGCGACCTGGTTGGCGATTTTATATTCCCCGGCCATCTTGAGCCCTTGTACAGCGTACGTCCGCATCTGTATGGTTTTGGGATCATAGTGTTGTTTGGTGATCCTTGGATCGTGCGTCAAGCCCATGCACGCACCCCCATGACCATCGATGAGGAAGAGGCAGCATCTTTAACATTTATAAGATATATATATGCAATATAATTATGGAGATAGATGTTACTACCCCCTCCCCTGACTTCTCTTGTACCTGTTTCTTCTCCCCCAACCTCAATATCTCTATTTCCATCTGATAGATGGAGAGTCCTATCAATAAAAAAGTCCCTATTAATACCATTAAAGCACCCCCCCCTCGAAAAGTGCCGGATGGCTTCGACCACCAACGGAATGCCCTTTCCTTTATCAAGTGGTCTCATGATCATGGTACCCGTACCTCCTTCCTTGAAGTCTTGGCCCCCGGCTCCGATGCGGATCGTCAAGCGCCGGGTGGCTGTCCGGTTGCCCGGCACCAATGAGAATAGGTTCATCCGGAAACCGTGTAGATAACCAAAACGTCGATATCGCCCTGTAGCTG
>CAYTBK010000058.1:0-24034 GCA_964436005.1 uncultured Acidobacteriota bacterium | reverse complement strand
CATTCTCTGGTAATATGCGCCTCCTCAAGGGGGAGGGATGCTGGAAATCACGAAGCGCATTTCCGTTGCCGGTCGCAGCGATCCCGATTTCGGCTGGGAGCCGGATCTGGATCTGACCCCCTTTGACGAGAACCACTACATCTCCCGGCAGCACATGCGTTTTTTCCTGGTGGGCAACCAGTGCTGCGTGGAGGACATGGGCAGCCGGAACGGGCTCTTCCTCAACGGCCGGCAGCGGATCACCCCCGGCATGCGGACGCCCTTGCGCAACGGCGACGTCCTCTCGGTCTTCAACTTCCAGATCATGTACCGCATGACCGGCGGGCAGCATTTCATCGTGCCCGGCATGGGGGGGAAGGAGATGGCCCCGCCGGAAACGCAGGGTCGGAAAAACGGTTTCGACGGAACCTTTTTCCTGCCAAGTGCCGAAGAGGAAAAGGAAACCAAGGCCAACCGGCGCCTGGCCTGGGGTCTCGCGGCATCCGCTTTGATCGTTGTCGGGGTTTTGGCCCTTATCCTGTACTTCATCTTTTCCGGCCCCGGCGACCTGGAAATGTCGGAGAAGATCCGCTCCGCCCTGGATGCCGGCCGTTTCTTCGAACCGCCGGACAACAGCGTGGTGGCGCTGTACAGAGCCTTCGTCGAGCGGCACCCCAAGTCCTCCTCGCGCGCATTCATCGAGCAGAGCATCCGGGACCGGTTCGAGGCGGAGGGGAACGCCGCCATCGCCCGTTACACCCGGAACCCCGGGGAATTGCTGGACTGGGTGCGCGTGGAGCGCATCTACGCCTTTCTCGTCGAGGTGTTCCCGAGCGATGTCGACCTGGCCGCCCGGCGGTCCTTCTGCCTGGGAACCATCGCCATGGGCCGCAAGGACTGGTCGGGCGCCCTGGCGGGCTTTCAGGGAGCCCTGAAGCTGCGGCCGCGGTGGTTCCTGCCCCAGTTTGCGGTGGGGCTGGCCAAGAAGGCGCTCGGGGCGCCGGACGCGCAGGCCGCCTTCGAGGCCGCCTCGGCCCAGGAAAGCGGTTTTCTGTGGTCCTTCAAGGAAATGGGCGACATCCACTACGCCGCCCAGGCCTGGGACCGCGCTTGCGACGCCTACCAGAACGCCCTGCCGGTCGGTTCGCTGCAGCCGGAAATGTTCTTTTCCTACGCAGACGCCGCCGTCCGCGCGGGACGCTACGGCGAAGCGGTGCAGGGATTCCGCAAATACATCCTCTACGGAACCGATCCCGAAAAGAAGGCCCGGGCGGAAGCGATGATCGCCCAGATGGGATGGGCCGAAAACTAGCACCCACTTCATTGGAATGCGGGAAAAGGAGCTCTTCATGACGAGCAGGGTCGAAATACTGGAAAGAATCAGGCAGCGGGGGTTGGTGTTCGACGGGGCCATGGGTTCGCTCCTCGAGGCCCGCCGGCACGAACTGCCGCCTTTCGGCTGCGGCGAGGAACTGGTGCTCGAGAAGGGCAGCGTGATCGAGGACATTCACCGCCGGTACTTCGAGGCCGGAGCCGACGTGGTGGAAACCTGCACCTTCGGCGCGACCCCCCACAAGCTGGGGTTGAACGGATTGGAGGGGAAGGTCCGAGAGATCAATTATCTGGCGGCCTTGTTCGCCCGCCGGGCGGCCATGGGCTTCCCCGGCGCGCTGGTGGCGGGGTCCATGGGGCCGACCGGCCTTCTCTCCATCGAAAAGCGGACGGACTTCAGCGACTTCTACCTGAATTTCCGGGTCCAGGCGGAGTCGCTGCTGCTGGCGGGGGTCGACATCCTGCTGCTGGAAACCTGCAACGACATCCTGGAGACCCGGGCCGGAATCCTGGCCTGCCGCGACGCCATGAAGGAGACCGGGCGGGAGGCGGTCCTGGCCGTCAGCTTCACCGTCGAGCCCTCGGGGCGGCTGCTCATGGGCACCCCGCTGGAGGTGGCCGCGGTGACCGTCGACCACCTGGGGGTGGACCTGATCGGCGTGAACTGTTCCATGGGGCCGGACACGCTCCTGGAAACGGCCCGGGGGCTTTCGCTGGTGGTGGGCACGCCGCTGCTGGCCATGCCCAACTGCGGCCTGCCGGAGAACATCGGCGGGCATGCGGTGTACACCATGCCCGCCGAGGACTTCGCCCGGTCCACGGCCGGGTTCCGCCCGCTGGGCTTCGCCTGCCTGGGCGGCTGCTGCGGGACGACGCCCGAGTGCATCCGGGCCCTGCGGGCCTGCCTGGCGGGAAGCGAGGTGAAGCCGACCGCGGCGGGCAGGCGGCTGGCGGCCCTGACCGGGGCTTTCGAAATGCTGCCGCTCCAGGACGTCCCGAAGCCGCTGATCGTCGGCGAGCGGCTCAACTACCACGGGAGCCGGAAGTTCCGAGCGGCCGCCGACAACATGGACATCGACGCCATGGTCGGCATCGCCTCCTCCCAGCTGGAGAAGGGGGCGAAAGTTCTCGACGTGTGCCTGGCCACCCGCGAGCCGACCCGGCACCAGGAACTGATCCGGAACGTGTACCCGGCCCTGGCCGTGAACGTGCCCGGGCCGATCATGGCGGACACCACCGAAACCGAAGCCCTGGAAGAGGCCTGCAAGCGCATGCACGGCCGCGGCGTCCTCAATTCCTGCAACCTGGAGGACGAGGAGCGGTGCCGGGGCGCCATGCGGCTGGCGGCCCGCTACGGGCAGATGCTGGTCTGCCTCCCCCTGGGAACCGAAGGCATCCCCGAACAACCGGAAAAGCGGCTGGAGACGGCCCGGCGGATCGTGGACATCGCGGTCGAGGAGGGGTTGGCCGCGAGCGACCTGCTTATGGACCCGCTGACCCTCACCATCGGCACGGGGCGCACCGAGGACCGTACCAACGCCCTGATTGCCCTGGAGACGCTCCGCCTGTTCAAGGAGCGGATTCCGGAAGCCCGCACGGTCATGGGCGTGAGCAACGTTTCGTACGGCTTGCCTGTCCCCCTGCGGTCGGTGATCAACAACGTCCTGCTGCACCACGCCGGCCGGGCGGGGCTCGATTTCGCCATCTTCAACCCGCTGGAACTTCACGGGCGGGAGGATTTCCCGGAGGAACTCTGGAACGCGGCCGAAGACCTGCTGCTCAACCGGGCGGAGGACGCCCTGGACCGGCTCCTCGGCCTGCAGTCGGCGGGAAGCGATGTCCAGGCTTCACAAGAAACACAATCTTCACCGGACGATACGGCCATGCAGGTGAAGAAGCGCATCATCTCCCGCCGCCGCGACGGCTGGCTCGATGTGCTCGACCGGGCGGTCGCCGAGAGGTCCCCGCAGGAATTGTTGAACGTCGTTTTCCTCCAGGCCATGCAGGAGGTCGGGCAGGCGATGGAGGAGAAGGGGCTGCCGCTGCCGTACGTCCTGGCCTCGGCTTCCATGGTGCAGGAAGGGCTGCAGCACCTCAAGAAGCATTTCACGCTTTCCGAGAAAGGCGAGCGGGGCAAGATCGTGCTGGCCACCGTCAAGGGCGACGTCCACGACATCGGGAAGAACCTGGTCCGGATGCTGCTGGTTCACAACGGGTACGAGGTGATCGACCTCGGCGCCGACGTGCCCTCGGAGCGGATCGTGGACACGGCCATCGGGGAGAACGCCGATGCCGTGGGCCTTTCCGCCCTGCTGGTCTCCACGTCGCGGGAGATGAAAACGGTGGTGGACCTGCTGGACCGGCGGCGCTCCGAGCTGCCGGTGGTCCTGGGCGGGGCGGCGGTGAGCGCCGCCTACGCCGCCGAAATCGCCCGCCTGGAAGACGACCGGATGTACCCCGGGGGCGTCTTCCACGCCGCCGACGCCTTCCAGGGGCTCAAGATCTTCGGCCGCCTGGCGGACCCCGCGGAGCGGAAGGACCTGGTGGATTCCGCCTGCCAGGAAAGCGTGAAACGCGGCCGCCGCCAGGAGGCCAGGATCCGGGGCATTTCCGAGGAGAGCCTGGAAGAAGCCCTGCGCACGGAACACGCCCACCTGTCCTTCCTGGTGCGGACGGTGCGCTCCTTCCGCATGGACGTCGACGCCCTGGTCGAAGAGTTCGACATCGAGCACCACTGCGGCAAGAAATTCCTGAAAACCGGCGCCATGGACGAGGAATTCTACCGCAGCCTGCTGCGCACCGGCCGGCAGCTGCTGCAGCGCGTCCGCACCGAACACCTGGCCGCGCCCCAGGGCGTGGTCGGAACGTTCCCCCTTTCCCAGCGGGACGGGAGGATCGTCCTGGTCAACGGACGGGAAGAGTGGCCCCTGAGCCTGTCGACCTCCTGCGCCCGGCGCTTCCTCCGGCGCGACGACGCCCCCGTGCTGCCGATGCTGGCGGTGACGCTGGGCTCGCAGCTGAACGGGGAGGTGCGCCGCTGCTTCGACGAAGGCGATTACCTGAACGGTTACATCCTGTCAACGATCGGGGCGGAACTGGCGGAAATACTGGCGGAAATCACCACGCGAGCCATGCTGGAGGAACTCGGGGCCGAGCGCAACACCGTCGTCCGCTACAGCCCGGGTTACCCGATCTGGCCCGACCTGGCGGACCAGAAGACGATTTTCTCCCTCCTCGACATCGAGTCGAGGATCGGGGCGAAGCTCACCGAAGCGTTCCAGATCGTCCCCGAGTTCTCGGTGACCGCCGGGCTGGTCAGAAAAGTTTCGTAACGACACTGGAGGTTTACATGCTGCGATTTCAGAATACTCTGAGCGGGATTTGCGAGCCCTTCGAGCCCCTAACCCCGCCGAAAGTCGGCCTCTACTGCTGCGGCCCGACGGTGTACGATTTCTCCCACATCGGCAACTTCCGGACGTTCGTGTTCGAGGACATCCTCAACCGCTACCTGCGGTGGAAAGGGTACGACGTGACCTACGTCATGAACGTGACCGACATCGACGACAAGACCATCCGCAACTCGCTCCAGGCCGGCATGTCGCTGGAGGAGTACACGAAGAAGTACACGGCCACCTTCCTGGAGGACCTGGACTCCCTGCGCATCCGCCGGCCCGACGTCCTCTGCCCGGCCACGGACCACGTCCCCGAGATGGTCGCCCTGGTCCAGGCGCTGCTCGACAAGGGCTGGGCCTACGAGAGCGAAGGTTCCATCTATTTCCGGATCAGCTGCTTTCCCGGGTACGGCAAGTTGTCCAAGAAGGACTTCTCCGGCATGCGGGACGGCGCGCGCATCGACGCGGACGAGTACGAGCGCGACAGCGCCCGCGACTTCGTGCTCTGGAAGGGCCGGCGGGAAGGGGAGCCGTACTGGGACACGCCGTTCGGGCCGGGGCGGCCGGGGTGGCACCTCGAGTGCTCCGCCATGAGCATGAAGTACCTGGGCCACAGCTTCGACCTTCACTGCGGCGGAACCGACCTGGTCTTCCCCCACCACGAGAACGAAATCGCCCAGAGCGAGGGGGCCACGGGCCAGCCGTTCGTGAAGTACTGGCTGCACAGCGAGTACCTGAACGTGGGCGGGGAGAAGATGTCCAAGTCCAAGGGAAATTTCCACACGCTGCGCAGCCTCATGGCCAAGGGGCACGACCCGCTGGCCATCCGCTACCAACTGCTGGCCGTGCCCTACCGCAAGCCCATCAATTTCTCGGAGGAGGGGATCGGCCAGGCCCAGGCGGCCCTGGAAAGGATCCACGATTTCCTCGAGACCCTGCGCCAGAAGAACCTCGCCCCGGGGGAATCGGCCGAATGCGCGAAGCTCGGCGGGGAATTCCTGGCCGCCTTCGAGGCCGGGCTGGACGACGACCTGAACACCTCCGCCGCCCTGGCCGCCGTCTTCGACTACATCCGGGAAACGAACCGGAAGATGCAGGAGGGGGCCGTCCGCGACGGCGACCGGCGCACCATCCTGGAGAACCTGAACCGGGCCGACCAGGTGTTCGACATCCTCACCCCGTCCGGAAAGGCGGGCGCGGACCTGGACGAAACCGTCATCGCGGGGCTCCTGGAAAAGAGGGCCCGGGCCCGCGCCGCCAAGGACTGGGCGGCCTCCGACGCCATCCGGGACGAACTGAAGGCCCTGGGGGTGACGGTCAAGGACACGCCGGAGGGTCCGGTGTGGAGAAGAGAACGGCCGTAACAGGAAAAACAGGCTAAATTCTTCCTCACGAAAAAAAAGATCTCGAATTGTTAAATTTTCTATTGAATGTTACTTGTCCTATGTGTTAAAAGATGAACATATTTGAGGGGCCATCAGTATTTTTGGAGGAGAGATAATGATCAAGCAGGACATTATTCAACGCATCGCAGAGAAACTCGACATGCCGAAGATCCTGGCCGCCAAGGCCGTCAACGGTGTTTTCGACTCGTTGATCGAGGCCTTGAAGGAAGGGGAGCGCATCGAACTCCGCGGGTTCGGTGTCCTCGTGGTCAAGAGCCGGAAGACCGGCGTCGGCCGCAACCCGAAGACCGGCGAGGAAGTGGCCATCCCGAAAGGGAAGACCGTCCGCTTCAAACCCGGCAAGAACCTCACCTCTGAACACATGAAGTAGTTTCCTGTCAAAGCTTGAACAACCGTAACGAATCCAGCCAGGGCTTCCCGCCGGAAAATCGGGAAGCCCTTTTTGCCGCGGAAGAACTGTTCCTGCTCAACTCCGCCGTGGTGGGCCGGAAGGCCTGGCTCAGCCTGGAGCGGCGGAACCTCCGGATCGCGGTCCTCCTGTGGGTCGCCACGGCCCTTTCCTGCCTGGTGGCCGGCTATCTCTGGCATTCCGAGTTCCTTCAGCAGACCACGGGGCGGAGCCAGTTCGAAGACCTCTACGTCAACCCGCTGGCCCTCCTGCGGGGTCTGCCCTACGCGGCCGCCCTGGTGCTCATCCTGGGCTGCCACGAGATGGGGCACTTCCTGGCCTGCCGGCGCTACGGGATCTGGGCCACGCCGCCCTTCGCCCTGCCGCTGCCCCTGCCGTTCCTGCCGTCCTTCGGCACGCTGGGCGCCTTCATCAAGATCCGCCAGCCGTTCCTGAACCGCGACCGGCTCTTCGACATCGGGATGGCCGGCCCCCTGGCCGGCTTCTGCGCCATCGTCCCCGTGTTCCTGCTGGCGATCTACCTCAGCCAGCCCATGAGCGCGGAGTACGCCCGCCAGGTGGCCCAGCCCCAGGAAGGGGAAGTGCTGTACTTCGGGGAGTGCCTGCTCGGCAAGCTCGTCACCGCCCTTCTGCCCGCGGGGCAGGTGCTGGTCCCCCATCCCCTCTACTGGGCGGCCTTCTTCGGTTTCCTGGCCACCAGCCTGAACCTGCTGCCCGTCGGCCAGCTGGACGGGGGGCACATCGTGTACGCCGTCTTCGGCCCGCGGGTGCACAAGTGGGTGTCCCGGGCCACCTTCGCGGCCCTGGTCGGGATCTCCTTCCTCGCCTGGCCCGCCGTGAGCTACCTGAGTTTCGCCGTGGTCCTCCTCTTCCTGCGCTTCCGGCACCCGCCGCCGCTGCTGGAAGGGCCCCTGACGGGGAAGGGGCGGCGCGCCCTGGCCGTGGGCGCCCTGGCGGTCTTTCTCCTGACCTTCATCCCCGTCCCGATTTCTTTTTGACAACGGGGGCCTTTGCCTGTACATTGCTCACTTGCCTGGAGCGGGACATAGCGCAGCCTGGTTAGCGCACCTGCCTTGGGAGCAGGGGGTCGCAGGTTCGAATCCTGCTGTCCCGACCAATATTGGACGCTGGTCAGCGCACCAGCCGAACGACCGCCCGGTTCGCCGTGCCTGGGCAGTGACGGAAACGGAAAACGCGTGTGCGCCCGTAGCTCAACCGGACAGAGCACTGGCCTTCTAAGCCGGGGGTTGTGGGTTCGAGTCCCGCCGGGCGTACCAATTTTCAGTTTCCCGGGCTTGCAAAAAGAGAAGGGTTGGGTGAGAATGGCGGGGAAACTCGGTTACAACACCATACCGGAAAGGAGCTTGCCATGAAGCCTGACCGTCACGTCATCCTGGCCGTCCACGTCACCAACCGCGTCCAGAACGCCCAGCCCATCCAGGCCATCTTCAGCGAGTACGGGTGCTACATCAAGACCCGCCTGGGCTTGCACGAGGCCTCCCCCGACTTCTGCTCCACCACGGGGATCATCCTGCTCGAACTGCTGGACAACGAAGAAGTCCGCCAGGCCATGGAGCGAAAACTGGACGCCATCGAGGGGGTCCAGGCCCAGAGCGTGGTGTTCGACCACTGAGCGGTCTTCCTTCCCGCATCCCATCGTGAGATGAGTGGGCGGTTCCTGCCGAGGCGAACCACTAATCTCAATCGAGCATGGCGAAGGTGCCCGAGAGGGTTTCGTCGCCCCCGTAGGTGCTGGTGGCGTTTCCCGTGAAGGTTCCCCCCGTGGCCGAGGTCCAGGTGGCCTGGAGATAGGTCACGTGCATGCCCCAGAGCGGGATTTCCACTTTCACGGTGGCCTGGTTGCCGCTCGGGGTGTACTCGGAGTAGGTGAAAGAGACGGTTTCGGAGCCGTCGTTGAACTGGCCCGTGCTGTCGGTCAGGAACACGGCGGTGTGGTCCATGGCGTTGGCGGTCACCCGGATGTGCCGCCCGGTCATGGCCGCCGGCGCCCACCCCTCCACCGGCAGGGCCCGTTTCAGCAGGAGGAAGTCCACGGCGTCGACCGCGCCGTCGTCGTTGAGGTCGGCCGTCAGGGTTTCCACGAGGAAGCCGAGCAGGTCCGCCTGGAGGAAGTCGGCCAGGAGGCCGAAGTCCACGGCGTTGACCAGGCCGTCGTTGTTCAGGTCGCCCTTGGCGGCGGACGGCGATGCCTGCGACGCCGGAAAAGCGGTTTCCGCTTCCGCCGCAACGGCCCAGCTTCCGCCCAGTGACAGGATCGTGCAGGCCAGAAGAGCGAAAGTGGCAAGGTGAGAAATGCCGGGGCGGCGTGTCTGGTTGTTCATCGGATTGCCCTCCTGATGTGGATAGGTTGCCGGATCGGTCGCGAATCGGGAACTAGGCGACAAGATAGTGCAGATGGACCCAAATGGGAAGCCTGTTTCTTGCGGGACGGCAGATAGCGACGTTCGGTGACTCCCTCCGGCCTACGCGGAGGGCCTGCGGATTCAGAACGCCCTGTAAACGGGTTGGGTGGATCCCGGCACCATTTTTAATTGGTACGATCCAGATGGCCATCGCACCCTGGGGTGGATAGACCACGAAATCACGAAGCGGCGCCGTCGGCGCCGGATCCCTGAGCCCAGGCCGCAGGCCTGGGGCAGGGAAGCCCGGAAACATCGGGGCGACCTGTCGGGCCGCGACCGGCCCAACCCACGCGGAGAAAAGTGTTTTGAACACGAGGGACATGAAGGCCACACCGGGAGGCGATGGCAAGGGCGGACAAACGGAACATAATGAAAAAGCCTTCCATTGGTTTGGAAGGCTTTGTTATGGTGAGGCGTGAAGGGCTCGAACCTTCGACCCACGGCTTAAAAGGCCGGGCGAAAACGGCCACAGAAGCGGGAAAGAATGCCTGCTGTGGTAAATTCTGTTGTAATGCGGGAAAAAATAGGCGTATGATTGCCTTGATTCATAGTGAATGGGGGCAATCATGGCGAGTATCCGAAAGAACAAATACGGGACTTGGGACGCCTGGATTCAACGCCGAGGACTGAAGAAGATCCGGCGCAGTTTCCGAACCCGGACATTGGCCGAACGATGGGCCGCCCAGGTGGAGGCGGACATCTCAACCGGACGTTATGAGCCGGAAGGGGTCGGCGCGAAGCGGACCCTTAAAGAGGCAATCGCCCGCTACATCAAAGAAACTCTCCCCCGGAACGTGGATGCGACCCAAAGCACGAACCTTTGCCGGTTGCTCTGGTGGTCCTCCAGGTTGGGGCATTTGTATTTGCCAAAGGTGACAAGCCCGGTTGTTGCCGAGGCGAAAAGCGCCCTCTTGACGGAAGGAAGCGGAGCGGAGGGGAAGGGGCCTTGCTCTCCAACAACGGCCCGGAAATACCTTCAAATCCTGGAGCGGGTCTTTACGGTCGCCATCAAAGAATGGCATTGGATCAAGAAAACTCCCTTCTCCGTTGAAAAGCCCGCCCCGTCTGCCGGGCGGGAGAAGTTCTTGACGCCGGAAGAGCGGGAGCGCCTGCTGAAAGCCTGCCAGGAATATGGCCGGACCCTTTATCCCGTGGTTCTCCTTCTCCTTTACACGGGAGCGCGGTATCAGGAAATCTCTCGCCTCAAGTGGAAGCAAATCGACCTAACAAATGGAACCGCAACCTTGGAGGCGGGAATGGTGAAGACCCGGAAAGCCCGGACCCTGTTCTTCACGGGCGCTTCCCTGGCGATGCTGCAAGAGCTTTATTCGGCCCGGCAGGCGATAAGCGAATACGTTTTCCCTTCTCCCCTGGATCTCTCCCGGCCCATTGGCTACATGGAAAAAGCCTGGCAGAAAGCCACAAGGGCCACCGGGCTGCAAGACCTCCGCATCCATGACCTTCGGCATTGCTACGCCTCCGCCATGCTGGCGCAAGGGGCATCTCTGGCGGAGTTGGCCGAACTCTTGGGGCATTCAAATTTTGAAATGGTAAAGCGGTACGCTCACCTTGATTCCGGGCGACTGCGGGAAAGGGTGAAGACCATGGCGGCGGGGGCCTTCGGTGAATAGCGCCGAACTGATGATGAAAGAGTTTTCCCAAATGGAGAAAGCAGTAAGACCGTTGCTTGACATGGAGAAAGCAATGAAGCCGTTGCGCGACATGAAGAAAGCAATCCAACCATGGCTTGACATGAAGAGAGCAATCCGCCCTTGGATTGATTTCGGGCGGCGGGAAATGGGGATGCTTCGCAGAGCAAGAAGAACCGAAAAGCTGTATAAACACTTGATAAACAATAAATATTGGGTCGAAGAATGGAAGGTTCTCACGCGCCAAGAATGGCTTAATCTAGCAAGTACAATCATTTCGAGTGACGGAGTATGCTGGACAATGGTTCAACGAAGCGCAGGGAGGCCACCAAAGGAGGGTTCCGCTACCATTCTTTTTGAAAACATCTTGAGATGGTTGGATGAGACCCGTATTCCTAAAATTCGACGTAGGGACTTCTACGACTTCTTAGTTGCCGAAGTATTTCCCAGCATCAACAAAATTCTTTGGTTGCATCTTTCTAAAGAAGAATGGAGACAGGAAAAGAAAAGTTTTTTGAAACGTCGAAAAATTTGCACTCTTCACAAAATTGTAACATTGCCAAGTAAAAACAGCATCAAGCCTAATCATAACAAGCATTTGAAAAGACGCCACCCATAAGTAATTATTCCCCCCCCATCTTCTGCCGGAAGAAACTGTCCATATGCGTAGGCGCTAGCCAATATTTCACGCATTGGAGACAGTTATGGAGGAAAGCCTTTCCGCCCGACTCAAGAGAGTTGATGAATTCTGTTTAGAACGGAAGCTGAAAAAGAGCTCTGTCCGATGGTGGATCTTCACTGCAGAACTGAACGGCCTGGCCGATTTCAAGGCAATTGTGAAGGTCGGCCGGTCCGTCTACCTGGACCCCCTGGCCGTTGATCGTTGGCTTGCCTCGAAGGCCAGGTGACGCCATGATCGTAGTCAGGACAAGAATCAAGCAGATCATCCCCGCCCCTCCTGGCCTGGTGACCTCCTGCGATGGGTGCGAATCAATTCCGGTCATTTGCCTTGCCCTGGTGGAGTGCAAAGAATACGACCGTGACCAGGAAGGCAAAGAGAAGCGGAAGTCCGGGGAGCCTCCGTGGGAAGAAATCCGCCCGGTTGACATTGAAGGGGAAGTCCTGGAAAGCACGGCCAACATGAATTTGCCCGGTTGGGAGATGGCAGAATGACCAAAAAACCATTTCCCCGACCGAGTTTTTTTTCCGCGCATTCCGCGCATTCCCGGACCGAAAAGAAAACCCCAGGGGGCAAACCTGGGGCAATCATCAAACGAAAACAATCTAAGTGCATTGTAACAGAAGGCGTACTAACTTCGCAAGCGGAAAACCCTTGCCTTCACCGGTCGGGGTGTGGTAAGCAGGAGATGCTAAAAGGTTCTATGGGGCACCAAGCGCCCCAATCCCCGATCCTGGCGGAAAGGGGCGTTCGTAGTTTCGGACAATTTGAGGTATCCGGCATTGGCCGGCAGTCTGCCGTTTCCGTGAGGGGCGGCGGGTTCTCCCATAGAGACCTTAGCAAGACTGCCGGTCTTTTTCTTTTTCGCAAACGTTTGGCTGCTAAAACTTTATCTATGGAGGTTTGCCATGTCTAAAAGATCCGATTCTCCCGCCCTGACCCTCTCTCATGAGACCCTGGAAGACATCAGTGAAAAGTTGGAACTCGTTCGGGGGAACCTCTACATCATAGAGGATGCCGTTGTCCGGCTTTCCGACCTGGGGATATGCCTACCCCAGGGGGACTGCTACCAGATGTCCCTTATCCGCATGTTCGGGCAGACCCAGGATGACCTTATGGCCATCTCCAAGCATATGCAGGGCGGCGAACATGAATGACGCCATCAGACAATTCCAAGACTTCCTGGCCGAAAAGGGCCTTGGGCGTCCGGACATCATACCGGATGGAATCATCCACCGGTTCCACATTGACGGAGACAAAGCCGCATCGGAAAACGGGGCCTATAAATTCCATTCAGACGGCATCCAGGCGGGATATTTCAAGAATTGGCGAACCGGGCAGGATGGAACCTGGTGCGCCATGGGTCATGACGTCATGACACAAGCCGAGCGGGACATCTATTCAAACTTCCTGACGAAGGCCAAGGCGGATGACACCAAGGCAAGGGCGGAGGAACAACGGGAAGCGGCACAAAGGGCCCGTGACGTTTGGGAGAAGGCCGCCCCTTTGGGGGAGGGCCAGTCCCACCCCTACCTAGTCAAGAAGGGCGTCAAGCCCCACGGTGATGTACGGTTGGACAATGGGCGGCTCGTTCTGGCGGTCCTCCATGCAGAAACGGGAGAGCTCCAATCCTTGCAGCATATCGACGCCATAGGCGGCAAGCGCTTGTTCAAAGGCGGCCGGAAGTCCGAAGGCATTATCCTTGTCCATGGGGACATCAAGGAGGCGTCCTTGATCGCCCTGGTTGAGGGATACGCCACCGGATGCACGGTTGCCGAAGCGATGGGCTGCCCTGCCGACCTGGCGGTCGAAGCGACCGTTGACGCGGGGAACATGCCCAGGGTGGCTGCCATGCTGAAAGCCCGAAGGCCCTCGGCACAGTTCATCGTCTGCGGGGACAACGACCGCAAGACGGAAGCGGAAAACGGGAAGAATCCCGGCCGGGAGGCGGCGGAGAAAGCGGCGTCCTTGACCGGGGGGAGAGCCGTCTTTCCCCCGGCCGGGGAAGCGGAAAACGTGGATTGGAACGACTACGCCGCTAATCATGGCCTGGATTCCGCCAGGGAAGCGTTGACGGTATGGGCCGAAAACCCGTCATCTTTCCATGGCGACCTAGCCGAATGGGCCCGGCAGAACTTCATGGATGTTTCCGAAGCGCAAGAAGACATCTATTCCGATGGTGAAAAAGTCTTGGTGCGGAAGACCGCTTGCCCGGTTTGCCAGAAAGAGGCGTCCCTTAACCATGGGGCGTCTCACCGGGTCGAATACGTTCACGCAGAACAGGATGACCAATGCGAATTGAAGAACTGGGTGGCGCTGAGAAGCTACTTCGAACCGTCATTCAAGCTGTTTGTCGAGGAATCCGCGAAGAAAAATCCTCTCCCGAAGGAGGTAGTAGAAACCGGAGAAACCGTAGAAACCGGGAAAGCGCCCTCCGGAACGACTCCGAAAGACAGCCGGGAGCGGGTTGTAGTTTCCACTTGCGAGGCCAGGACGGCGGACCGGGCGGTTGCCATCCTCCACAAGGAAACCGAACTATTCCAGCGTGGCGGCTCCCTGGTGCGTGTTGTGGAAGGCGATGCCGGGCCCTCCATCCTGGATGCGAAGGCGCCTTGGCTGCGGGATGCCTTGAGCCGCCAAGCAAGGTTTGTAAGGCTCAAGGTGTACAAGGACGGCTCAACGGATGAAGTGCCATGCCTGGTTCCGGAATGGTTGGTTTCCATCGTACTAGAACGCCGGGGGGCCTGGCCGGGAGTGCGGAATCTCCGGGCCGTAGTCGAGACGCCGATTTTCCTCCCTGGCGGAAGGATCTTGACGGAACCCGGTTACGATCCGGACACGGGCATTCTTTTCAAGGGGCGGCCGGTCAACCTGGATGTTCCCTCCCACCCGACCAGGGCGGATGCGGAGGCGGCTTGCGCTACCCTGTTCGACATCGTGTCCGACTTCCCCTTTGCCGAGGCCCCTTCACCGGAGGCCCATCGGGCCGCCTGGTTGGCGAACCTCTTGACCCTGGCGGCCAGGTTTGCCATTGACGGGCCGGTTCCGTTCTTCATCTACGATGCCAGTTTGCGCGGTTCCGGGAAGGGCATTCTTTCGACGTTGACATCAATCATTGCACTGGGGCATCCGACCCCCACAAGCCAGGCATCGGGGGATCAAGAAGAACTGAGGAAGAACCTCCTTCCCCTGGTGTCTTCCGGGAAGAGGATGGTCCTATTGGATGAACTTGGGCAGGGATTCGGCGGGCGGTTCTGGAACAACCTGGTGACGGCATGGCCCTTCTACAGTGACCGCATCCTTGGGAAAAGCGAAGTGATGACCGCCCCTGCTTTCACTGTGTGGATGTGTACGGGGAACGGTGTCACCCTGGCGGCGGAGTCTACCAGACGGGCAATCCCGATCCGGTTGGAGCCTTTGACCGACAAGCCCGAAGACCGGACGGGCTTTAAATACCCTGACCTCATTCACCATGTTCATGAAGTCAAAGGCCGCCTGTTGGGTGCTGCGCTTACCATCCTGGCGGCCTACCATGCCGAAGGCTGCCCTTGTGCCGACCGCCCCCCCCTGGGGTCTTTTGAGAGTTGGAGCCGGATTGTCCGGAACTCCGTCCTTTGGATCACTGGCGAAGACCCTGTTTCGACGCAACGGACCATGGCCTCTATGCTGGATGAGCACGATGCAGCCGCCGCAACGGTCATCCGCCATGCGGCGCAGACATTCACCGGGCAGTTTTCCGCAAAGCGGTTCCTTGAGTCTGCGGTTGAGGATGACATCAGGTTTGCCCTGGATATTCTCCGTTCCGGACGGCAAAGGAGAGAAGACCTTACGGTCAAAGGGGTTGGGCGAGTTCTGAACAAGTTAAGGGGCCGGGTTTCCGAAGGAAAGCGGCTCATGGTGTCCGGTGATTCCAGCTTGAAAACTTTCTATATCGTCCCGGTAAATCAATCTTGCGCGGAATGCGCGGAAAAAAAACCCAGTCAGGGAAATGAATTTTTGCAATTTGTGGAGGCGCTGAAATGAAAACCCTGAAGCACGTTGTCAAGAAAACCACGGTCGATTTAATGAAGCGCCATTCCGCTGCGGCGCTCAAGGCCCTTGCCGGGTCTCCTTCCAAGGGAGGGGCAGTCCTGGCGAAGCTGGCCGCCAGGGAACTGCATCGGCGCGTTATCAAGGGAAAGTCATATTGAACCCATCGGATCAATCTAAAACCTTTAGGAGGTAATCATGTTTGAAGAAACCATTTATTTAGGCGCAGAACCCCCCGTTGACCACAGTGATTCCGACCTGGTGAAGGTCAAGGCCGACATCGCCACGCATTGCCAAGAGTACAACCGACTCCTGGCCCTGGCGGCGGCGGAACTGAAGGAGATCCGGGCGTTGTCCCTCTCCGTGGCGGAAAAGGCGTGGACGTGGACGTTCACTCCACTGGAGCGAATCCCGGCCATCCCCATGCTTCCGAACGAAATCGACGGGGACGAACGGCGCTTCCATGTCCCTGCCCGGTGTGAATGGTAGGGGGCGGGAATGAAGCTGGAACACAACAAGGAAATGAAGGCGACGCTGGCGCTGGCGCTCGAATGCGACGAAAGACAGAAGGAGGCCGAAGGGGCAACCCGGAAATGGGAGGCGGAAATCTCTTCCTCCCAGGCTGCCCTTGATGGCATCACCGGGGAAATCAAAGCCCTGGAGGCCGAACGGACGGAGGCATTCCTCCGCCAGGACGAAGCGGAAGCGGAGCGGTTGACCGTCCGGATTGCCGCCCTCTCCCCCAGGGCTGGGCATTTGCAGGCCAGGCGGGACGCTGCAGAGATCGCCATTGACCGGCTTCGGAAGGACCAGGGGAAGGTTGACGAAGAAGCGGACCAGGCATGGGCCGAATACGGCAGGCTCCGCCTTGACGCCATCTCGGAGAAGTACAACGCCTACATCGTCAAGGCGGCGGAAGAGCTCCACAGGCTCAATTCAGATGCAGCCAAGTGGCGCAAGCATGGCCTTTCCCACATCCCCGGACATTGGATTGCCACTCTGCACTACATTCCCCGCAGCGGGGAGAACATCCATCCGGCAGATACGAACCTCCTCCTCCATGGAAAATTGCGGGGGGAAAAGTCAGCGGAACTCTACGAATAGTTTTGGTTCATCGAGTCGCCGGGCGGGCTTTCCCGCCCGGTATCTTTCTTCCCCTGGAGGTTCTGATGATATTTGGAGACAGTATAGACACGTTGCACGGGTTGAGATGGTACGAGGTGCGCCCCCCGAAGGCGGAAGCGGAGACGGAAAAACAGGGGCAGCCAAGACCAGGATCGGGACTCCCGGAGCCGGTTGCGTCTTCGGCCAGGATGGCCAGGCTGCTTTCTTCCCTGGATGACAAGTCAGTTGTTGAAGTTGAGAGGCAGTCATGAGGTATCAAGACGATGACATCAAGGCCATCTCCGCCAAGGTGGATGAAATCGGGTCAACAGTAAAGAACATCGCCTTTCGCCTGGCGACCAGGGCCACCTTGCGGTCCGTGGCCCAAAGGGTCAGGGAGAAGCGGATGAACAACCAGGTTGACGCCGAATATATCGGGCTGCTGATGGTGACCATGTACCGGACTTTCATAGATGCGCGGGCGGCGCTCAAAGCCATGAAGCCGAGTGAAGCCATCGCGGACATCAGGCAGGAGGTTTGACCATGGCGGGAAGACCTTGCAGAATTTGCGAGAACAACCGGAGGGAAGAGATTGATGCAGCCATCACGGATGGCATAGCGTTTCGGCGCATTGCGGCGCAATTCGTCGTTACGGAGCAATCCATCCGGAGGCATTCAAAGGGTTGTTTGAAAAGTGCCGTAAAGGCCGCCAGGACCGCCAGGGAGGCCGCCACGGTGAAAACCGGGATGACTACTATGGATCGCCTGGAGGACACGCTAAAGCAAACCCTGGGCATCGTAGAGCAGGCCCAAGCGGAGGGAGACCTCCGGCTTGCCCTGTCCGGCCTGGGGGAAGTTCGGAAGCATATAGAACTTTCCGCTAAACTCTTGGGGGAGATACGATCCGGAGAAGTAAGCGTTGGCGTTACAACCTTCATTGCTCCGATGGATTGGGAACGGTTGAGAAATCAGATTGTCCTTGCGCTTAAGGATTTCCCAGAAGCCATCAATGCTTTAGTCAGAGACGGGATATAATGGATTATAAGCAAGATGTTATTCATGCCCTTGATTGCCCGACATGGTGTCGGGAAAAGTTGCGGTTCAACCCTGATCCGTGGCAAGAGCGGTTAATGAAGACACGTTCAAGGCGCGTTATTCTCTGTTGCAGCAGGCAAGTAGGGAAGAGCACTTGCGTTGGCATAATTGCCTTGCATCGGGCCATTTATAGACCGGGGGCGCTTGTTCTGGTGGTTGCGCCTTCGATCCGTCAAGCTGGAGAATTGTACCGAAAGATTCAAGAGATGGCGCGGATCGTGGGAGTAAATTTGACTGAGGATACGAAGACAACAGCAACCCTTAAGAACGGTTCTCGAATATTGGCGCTGCCGGGAACGGAACAAACTATTGTCGGATTTTCTGCCGTTGACAGTCTGATCATTGACGAGGCCGCCAGAGCGGACAATGAATTGGTTTATGCAACACGACCAATGTTAGCGGTATCGAAGGGAAGTTTGTTCATGCTAAGCACTCCATATGGCAGGCGTGGGGCATTCTTTGAGGCATGGAACAGCGATGATCCACAGTGGGAAAGAATCAGCATCACGGCGACAGAGTGTCCCAGAATAGATCCGGCATTCTTAGAAGAGGAAAGAAGGGCTTTGGGCCCTGTATGGTTCGGACAAGAATATCTTTGCCAGTTTGCGGACGTGGCGGGGGCAGTCTTTTCACATAATGCTGTGATGGCTGCACTTGGTGATGTCAAACCGCTTTTTCTTTAAGGAGACATTATGCTAATCATGGGGTTGGACCTTGGACAGGCACAGGATTACACGGCTATTGTTATTTCAGAGGCGACAGAATCAACAGTGGAAGCAAATCGCCTCCTGCATGAGGTTCGGTATATAGAGCGCTTTCCCTTGGGAACTCCTTATCCTGACGTTGTGAACCGTGTTATCACCATGCTGGAAACGCCACAATTGAAAGAATGTGTTGTGATTATTGACAACACAGGTGTTGGACGTGCTGTGTCTGATTTGTTCCGAAAACTGCAAGCTCCCCTTGTGCCTGTCACCATCACTGGTGGTGGGACTGCCTCTCAAGAATCCGGATGTTGGCGGGTGCCAAAGATAGATTTGGTTGGAGCCGTTCAGGTATGTTTGCAGACAGAACGCTTAAAAATATCTCGTGCCCTCCCTGAAGCGAGTTTGCTAGTCAAGGAAATGCTAGATTTTAAGATGAAATACACACAAGCAGCAAACGTGACTTTCAACGCTAGAGAAGGAGCGCATGACGATTTGGTTCTTGCCTGTGCTTTGGCTGTCTGGTACGGGGAGCGCATCGGAGGGAATGCAATGCAGTTCAAGTCGAGTGGAAAACGATCCACATCATTATTGCTGCATCAATATGAACCACGAAGCATAAGAGAAATCCTTTGTGGTTATAGATAAGATTGTTGCTACGTTTGTATTTTGGATACTGGCAGCGGAAGATATCCATTGAAAAACTTATAGTTGGTTGCCTTCTTCTGTGGTATTTTCTGTTGTAACAAATGGCAAAAAACAACAACAAGAGCATTCACTATTAAAGCCGACATTAAAATGAGCTTCGACTGTTTTTTGATCCTAACCCAAGAAATGAAAAAGCCTTCCATTGGTTTGGAAGGCTTTGTATTGGTGAGGCGTGAAGGGCTCGAACCTTCGACCCACGGCTTAAAAGGCCGTTGCTCTACCACTGAGCTAACGCCCCGCAGTGAGCAGGAATTCTACCGCAATCGACGGTCATGTCAAGGCCTTTCTTGCCCGGCGGGACGGGGGCCGGGGAGGCGGAAGGGGAAGTAGGCCCGCGCGTTCCTCGGGGGAATACGCCCGGCGCCTGCCGCCGCTTCGGGAGATCGGCGGGAAATTGCCCCGCCCGGCCGGCATCCGGTCGAATAAGCGAACGAAGGGCGGCTCCCGGGCGTACACTCTGTTTTTGTATTTGGATTCCAGGAGGGAACAGTGAAGAAACGAACCAGGACAATCCTCTACGCCGCGGCCGCCGTGCTTCTGGTCCTCGGACTGGCGGGGTGGTACTTCATCCACCGCATCGTCCACGGCAACGTGACGCTGGTCGGCGCCAAGGAAACCATCCCGGCCCGGAGCGCGACGGTGCCGGCCTTCGTCCGGGGCGAGGCGGACTGGCCCTGCTGGCGCGGCCCGTCGGGCGACGGGAAGAGCGCGGTCAAGGGCATCCGTTCGGACTGGGCCGGCGGGCTGCGCAAATTGTGGGAGGTGAATTTTCTCTGCCAGGGAGACTCCAACGCCACCTGGTCGGCGCCCGTCGTCTGCGGCAACCGGCTGGTGGTCATGGGCCGGGAGGAGGGCAAGGACATCGTCTTCTGCCTGGACCCGAACGACGGCAAACTGCTCTGGCTCGACTCGTACGCGGCCCCCACCGGGTCCAGCTACGGGCCGGGCTCCCGCGCCACCCCCTGCATCGACGGCGAATTCGTCTACACCTTCGGCCGGGGCGGCGACCTCTCCTGCCTGCGGCTGGCCGACGGCGCGAAGGTCTGGCGGCGAAACGTCAAGGAGGAGGGCGGCGCCGAACCCCAGTGGGGAATGGCGTCCTCGCCGCTTGTTTGCGGCGACAAGGTAATCGTGCAGTGCGGGGGAAGTTCCCACACGGCGGCCTTCGACAAGGCCGGCGGCGCCACGGCCTGGAAGTCGGGGCCGGGAGACGCCGCCTACGCGGCCATCGCCCGGGTGGATGTCGGTGGGAAACCGATGGTCCTCTCCTTCCATGCCCGGGGGCTGTCGTGCCTGGACGCGGGCACCGGCCGGGAGGCCTGGACGGTGCCGTGGAAGACCGACTACGACGTCAACGCCACCACTCCCGTGGTGGACGGCGACACCGTGTTTCTCACCTCCGGGTACGACACCGGCTGCCTCGCCCTGCAGGCGGGCGAGAAGGCCGCCAAGACGTTATGGCGGGGCCAGAACATCGCTTCGCAGCACTCCGACGCGGTTGTCGTCGACGGGTTCCTGTACGGGTTTTCCGGCCAGAGCGGCCAGAACAAGGGGGACCTGGTCTGCCTGGAACTGAAGACGGGCGCCGAGAAGTGGCGGACGGGCGAGGTCGGCTGGGGTACGCTGCTCTTCGTGGACGGTTATCTTCTCACCCAGGACATCAAGGGGAACGTCTTCCTGGTCAAGCCGGACCCGGCGGCTTTCCGGAAGGTGGCCGAGTTCCGCGGGGCGCTGGGCGCGGTGAACTCCCCCGCCTGGACCATGCCGGTGGTGGCCAACGGTCGGCTTTTCCTGCGGTACCTGCAGCGCCTGGTCTGCTACGATCTCGCAGGGAAATAGAGGGATTGCGGAAAAGCCTGGCGGCTCAAGCCGGGGGGAGGCGCCCCTCCAGGGCGGCCAGGCGCTTTTCCAGGGCGGCGGCCCGCTTGACCAGTTCGGGAAGGTGGGCCAGGCTGACGAAGATGCGCTTCATCTCCCGGTGTTCCCGCGCCGGGGCGCCCAACAGGATGCTGCCGGAAGGGACGTTCTTGGATTCCACCCCCGTTTTGGCCCCGATGATCACCCCGTCCCCCACCGTGGAGTGGTCGGTGATGCCGGACTGCCCGGCGACGATGCAGCCCCGGCCGAGGGTCGTGCTTCCGGCGATGCCGACCTGGGCCACCAGGATGCTGCCGTCCCCCACCGTGACGTTGTGGCCCACCTGCACGAGGTTGTCGATCTTGACGCCGCTGCCGATGCGGGTCCGCCCGACCGTGGAACGGTCGATGGTCACGCAGGCGCCGATCTCCACGTCGTCGCCCACCTCGATGGTGCCGATCTGGGGGATCTTCACCGGGCCCCGGGGGGAGGGCAGGTAGCCGAAACCGTCGCCGCCCAGGACGGAGTTGGGATGCACGGTGACCCGGTTCCCGATGGTCACCCGCTCGCCGATATACACGCCGGACTTGATGTTGCAGTCGCTGCCGATGACGGCGTCGTGCCCGACCGTCACGCCGTTGTGGATGATCGTCCCGTCGCCGATGACCGCACCCCGGAACAGGCAGGCGTAGGGGAGCACGGCCACGTTCTCGCCCAGCGTGACGTTCTCGTCGAGGAAGGCCAGGGGGGAGACTCCCACCGGCCGGATGGTCGGCGGGGCGAAGTGCGCCAGGACAGGGGCCATGCCCGCTTTCAGGTTTTCGACCCGGATGAAGGGTTTTCCGGCCACCGCGGTTCCCGGGCCGACCATCAGGGCGGTCACCTCGCTTGCCGACAGCATTCTGGCGTTGGCCGGCGTATCCGCGGAAGCCAGGGTCCCTTCCTTGGGGGTCCAGCGGTCTGAAAGGCCATGTATCTCGCAGTCCTCCCCGTGGAGGATCCCACCGGAAAGAGCGGCAATTTCTGAAAGCTTCACGTTGACCTCCTGCAATTCAAGGTCGGGCGTCCATCCTAATACAAGAGTCTTCAGACGCCGGCGAATCGCAAAATATATCACGTTCGCCGTCACTCCGGGAAATCCTTTCCGCGTGGCGGGGGGGAGCGTGCGGCCAGAAGCGCGACAGCTTGCCGGCGCCAGCAAACAGGCGGCAACAAAACGGGGGGATTCCTGTATAATGATCGATTCCGGCGGCCAGCCGGAACCGAAATCACTCAGGAGTGGACCGCCATGAAACGAACCGCCGCCGCGCTTGTCGCTTCCTTCGCTCTCTCTTTCTTCCTGACCGCGCAGACGCCCGTCTACCGCACCGAGGCGGAGTCCCTGGAGAAGGCATTCCAGGGGAAGATCGTTGCCGTGAAGAGCAAGGAGGAGTACCAGGCCGCCTACGCCGCCTTCAAGAAGGACCTGGAAGCGCTGTACAAAAAATTCGCCGGCAACCAGGAGAGCGACGACCTGGAACTGTGGCGTTGCGAAATCCTGTACAAGCTCGAACGGACGAACGACCTGGTGGCCAAGGTGGACGAACTGGTGGCCAAAAAGTCGGCCGTGGCCAACCGCGCCGTCCTGGAAAAGGTGAAAGCCCTGCTCGACCAGGACGAGATCGCGAAGGGCATGGCCGCCTTCGTGGCCGTGGAGCAGCAGCTTCCTCACGACGAAGCGTACTTTGCCACGTTGTACCACATCATCAGCAGCGGCGCTCCGCTGGCCACTCGGAGCGTGTACGCCGAGATCCTCTGCCGGTCCCAATTGCCCGAATCCATGATGAAATTGAAGCAGAACGCGAAGTCCGTCGTTGTGCAGGCCGCCCTCGTCGGCAACCTGGCCCCCGAGCTGAAAGCCGGCAACTGGTTCAACACCCCCGAGCCGCTGTTCCTGGGTCAGCTTCCCGGGAAGGTCGTGCTCGTGGATTTCTGGGCCCCCTGGTGCCCCCCCTGCCGGGCGACCATCCCGCACCTGCAGAAAATGTACGAAGAACTTCACGGGAAGGGCCTGGAGGTGATCGGGGTGACCACGTACTACGGCCGCTACCGGGACGAAACCCAGAACAAGCCCAGCGTGACCAGGGAAGAGGAATTCAGCCTGGTCGGCGACTTCTTGAAGAGCCACAAGATGACCTACCCGATCTACATCGGGGAGAAGGACGCCTTCTCGGCCTACGGCGTCATGGGCATCCCGCAGCTCGTGGTCATCGGCAAGGACGGGAAGGTGGTGGACATCCACGTGGGTTCGGGAACGGAGGACCTGCTCCGCAAGCAGGTCGAGGAACTCCTCGCCAAGTAGCGGGGGAGGGGACATGGGAAACAACGTATTCGACACCCTCAAGGAACGGGGGTTCCTCTACCAGTGCACGGACGAGGAGGGCGTGAAGGCCTACCTTTCCCAACCGGGCAAAGTGTTCTACATCGGGTTCGACCCGACCGCCGACAGCCTGCACGTGGGCAGCATGGTCCCGCTCCTGGCCATGGCGCACCTCCAGCGGGCCGGCCACTTCCCCATCGCCCTGCTGGGGAGCGGGACCTGCATGGTGGGCGACCCCAGCGGCAAGACCGAGATGCGCCAGATGCTCACGCTGGATACGATCCGCCGGAACGCCGAGGGCATCCGCGCCCAGTTCGGCCGCGTGCTCGACTTCTCGGACGGCAAGGCCAAGCTGCTCAACAACGCCGACTGGCTGATGGGCGTTCCCTACATCGAGTTTTTGCGCGAAATCGGAAAGCATTTCAGCGTGAACCGCATGCTGACGGCGGAGTCGGTCAAGCTGCGGCTCGAGGTCGGCCTCTCCTTCCTCGAGTTCAACTACATGCTCCTGCAGGCCTACGACTTCTACGTTCTGGCCCGGGACCACGGCTGCCTTCTCCAGATGGGCGGCCAGGACCAGTGGGGCAACATCGTGTCCGGCATCGACCTGGTGCGTCGCAAACTGGAGAGGGAGGCCTACGGGATCACTTTCCCGCTGCTGATGTCCAGCAACGGGGAGAAGTTCGGCAAGTCGGTGGCCGGGGCGGTCTGGCTGAGCGCTGACCGTACCAGCACCTTCGACTTCTACCAGTTCTGGCGCAACGTGGAGGATACGGACGTGGCCAAACTCCTGGGCCTGTTCACCTTCCTGCCCATGGAAGAGGTGCGCCGGCTGGGGGCGCTGACGCCGCCGACCCTGAACCGGGCCAAGGAGATCCTGGCCTGGGAGGTCACGAACCTCCTGCACGG
>CAYTBK010000057.1:4096-24330 GCA_964436005.1 uncultured Acidobacteriota bacterium | reverse complement strand
GCAGGGCCGACACCACGCCTTCGGCGGAGCACAGGCGGCCGAAGTAGGGCGTGCCTTCCATGATTTTTTCCAGTTGCAGGTACATGCCATGGGTCAGGCCGTCGGCCATCACGTCGTCGAGAGACCAGTTCACCGCGATGGATTTCGGCTGAAGCTCGTCCAGCAGGCCGACCAGCGTGTCACGGATGCCCCCCACGTAGCCGAGCACCTGCCCGTAGTCGCCCCGCTTCTCCACTTCCGCCGCGTCCAGGCTGCCCACGACGGCCACCGTGCGGCCGGAACAGTGGATGAGAAAGGCCGACTGCCAGGTGTAGCCCGTACCCACCACCATGTCAGCGCAAGGGTCCTTGGCCGTGTGGGATTCCCGGCCGAAGATCATCCACAGATCCAGCCCCTTTTCCCGCAGAATGGCCACCGCCTGCTCCATTTTTTCCCTGATCATGAATTTTTCCTCCCGTGTGGTTCGTTCACCGGCGCTTCCCGCAATTCCTCCATCCGGAAAACCCGCTGGAGCATGTCGACCAGTTCGCGGAAATCCTCCTCCCTGGTGCGATAGTTCTGAAAATTGACCCGCAGCACCAGGGCGCCGTTCCGGAGCCTCGTCCGGGAAATCCAGAAGCGCCCTTCCCGGTCGATGAGTTCGTGAATACGCCGGTTCAGCGCGTCCAGTTCCCCCGGGTTCAATCCGGCCGGCCGGCAGCGGAAACACAGGATTCCCAACTCCGGCTTGTGGAACATCTCCACGCCTTCCATCCGGGAGAGTTCGGCGTGCAGCCGCGAAGCGAAGGAAACGTTTCGGGCCACCGTTTCCTTGTAGAATTTCTTCCCCAGGGCGCGGAACGTCACCCAGAGCTTGAGGGCCTTGAAGCTGCGAGATCCTTGCGGCCCGAATTCAAAGTAGTCGACCTTTTCTGGGTCGTCCGCCACCTGCTCCAGGTAGTAGTGGGGAACGGCGGGCTCGTCGTCCGGCGACTCCGGGTCGCGGGGCAGAGCGGCCTCCCCCGTGCCGACGACCGAAAAGGCGCGCCGCAGGTTCGCCGCGTCGTTCACCAGCAGGGCGGCGCACTCGAAGGGAACGAAGAACCACTTGTGCGGATCCATGGTCAGCGAATCCACCCGCTCGATCCCCCGGAAACGGTCGAGGAGCTCGGGGACAAGCAGCCCCGCGCCGCCGTAGGCCGCGTCCACGTGGAACCAGGCGCCGAACTCCCTCGCCAGGTCGGCCAGTTCGTCCAGCGGATCGATGGAACCCGTGTTGGTCGTTCCGGCAATCCCGATCACGCACCCGGGCACGATCCCCTTGTCCCTGTCCTCGGCGATCAGGCGGCGCATGGCGTCGGGCCGCACGCGGAAACGCCCATCAACCGACGCTTGCCGCAGCCTGTCCACCCCGAGGCCGAGGATGTCCATCCCCTTCTCGAAGGAGTAGTGCAGTTCCCCCGAGGCATACACCCCCATCGGCCGCTCCACCCCCGAAAGGCCGGTCCGCCGGGTTTCCCACCCCAGCGCCCGGCCCCGGGCCAGTTTGAGCGCCATGATGTTGGCCATGGAGCCGCCGCTCACCAGGACGCCGAACGGCCGGGGCCCCCTCATTCCGGCCAGGCCGCACATCTCGGCCACTAGCGCCTTCTCCAGTTCCACGCCGCCGGGGCTCTGGTTCCACAGGGAGCAATTCTGGTTGAAAGCGGCCGACAGCATCTCGGCGAAAACGCCGGGGAGGGCCGGCGGGGGATTCATCATGCCCAGATACCGCGGTGAGGCCACGCGCGTGAGGCCCGGCACGAGATAGTTTTCCAGGTCGGCCAGGATCTGTTCGATCCCGTCGCCCTCCGGCGGGAAGACCCGCTCGCGCAGGGGCTGGAAATCGGCCGGAACCGGACGGGGATGGACCGTCCCATCCTCGAGCGAAGCCCACCAGGAGACCAGTTGGCCGAGGAACTGTTCCCCCATCCGCCTGATCTCGTCCAGTTCCGCCTTGCTTCGGGGCCCCGAAGGAACAACCCTCTCTTTCTCGACCATGAATCACTCCATCGATCTCGTTTCGATAAAGCCCGCGAGAGCCGGCATTATACACCAGCGGTCCAGAGCGGGCCCTGCTTTGCCCGGGACAAACTCGTTGACATTTGTGAAAAACACTGTGCAAAACCAATCAGGCCATGAAAGACCCGAAAGGGCCGGGAAAGTCAAGCCTGAAAACGACTTTTTTTATCATCTTACGAATCAATGGTTTGCAATCTTACTGAAACCCTTTCAATCTCAACCGTTTTGGTGGCGCGGCTTTTTCACAGATTTATTCACAAGTTGTCCTTTTTCTTTTTTCACGGGGTGTTATCGGAAAAATCCGAGCCTGTTTCCACAGCTCAGCGCCGCGCCGCCGGAATCACGGGAATCCTGATCTTGGCGCCCGCCCGGTCCACCGTGAGTTCCGCACTCACACCCGGTTCCAGCGTCTTGAGAATCTCGGCATAGGACTGCAGTCCTTCCACCGGAACCCCTTTCACGGCAAGAATCACGTCGCCGGAGAGCAGGCCCGCCTGAGCTGCGGGTCCCCCGTCCAGCACCGAGGCGACCCGCACACCCGGCCCGCCGTGCGCGAAGTCGGGGACGATCCCGATACCCACGCGCCCCCCCGGTCGCCCGCCCTCCGCCGCCCGGGGCGGAGCGCTCCCGTCTTTCTTCGGAACGTTGCCGGCAGCCGAGGCCGGCCGGGTCAGGGGTTCCTTCCGGTTGGCCAGGTACTCCGCGATCTCGAGGGCAAATTCCCCGATGCGGGACATTCCTGCATAATCCAGGGAATCGGGCGTGTCCCCGGGCGTGTGGTAGCTGGCGCCGGGCGCCGTGAACAGGTGCAGCGACGGGATGCCCGCCTCCGCGAAAACGCTCTGGTCGCTGGACTGGATGTTCTCCTTGACCGTGTTGTGGGCGATCCCGGTGCCGTAACCGGCGCCGGCCAGGATGTAGGCCCACTCCGTGGCCGAGGCTGCGCCCAAAACCAAGAGTTTTCCATTCCGGAGACCGCCCACGGTGTCCAGGTTGATCATGGCCCGCACGCCGGGCACGGAGAACGGATCCATGTGCCGGATGAAGTGCCTGGCCCCGAGCAGGCCGCACTCCTCCCCGGTGAAGGCCACGAACACCACCGAACGTGCAGGGGCTTCCCCGTCCGCCATGATTTTCGCCAACTCCAGCAAGATGGACACGCCCGAGGCGTTGTCGTCGGCCCCCGGGTGGACTTTCCCCTCGTTTCCCGGTTTGGCGGAGGGAATCCCCCGGCCCAGGTGGTCGAAGTGAGCGCCGACAACCAGGGCTTCCCCCTTCAGGGCCGGGTTCTTTCCCGGCAGCACCCCGACGACGTTGACACCCGCCCGGGACTCCCCGGCGTCCAGGCAGGAGGCGTTCAAATGCTGGAAATACCGGTCTTCTCCGCCCGGTTGCAGGCCCGCGGAGAGGAAGGCGCCGGCGATGTAGTCCGCGGCCCGGCGAAGGCCCTCGGAACCGAAACCACGGCCTTCCCAGGCCGGGTCCGCCAGGGTCTCCACGTGGCCGCGGAGAGAGTCGGGGGAAAACAGCGACGGCAGCGACGCCAGGGCCCGGGCCGGCGCCATCCGCGCGGCCGCCGGCAACGGCCCGGCCTGGGGCCCGAGCAGCCCCGCCGTGAGCGGGGAGCGGACGGGCGGCCAGTCGCCCTTGCCGGTATTGTCCGGGGTGGCGCCCTCGAAGGTCAGCCATCCGTACTTCCCATAGTGGGGGATCTTCCTTCCGAGACCGTCCACCGCCGCCGGTTCGCCGGCCGTCAGCCAGCCCACCGTGGCCCCCGCGGCGCCCGGGTGGACGAAGACGCCGGCAAAGCAGTCCTGGCGGGAAGCGATCGGCCGGGACGACACCCGCACCTCCCGGGGGCCGATGACGGCGCCGAGATCGGCGGCCGTCTTTTCCAGGTGCGCCACCAGACGGTTGTCCCACCCGAACAGCCAGACGGAGGCGCCGGCAGGAATTGCCCCGCATTCGCTGTCCGGAACGATGCGGGCCGCCGGGCCCGCGGCGGCGGCCCATTTCTCGGCCAGCGCCTTCCAGGCCTCGTACTCCTCGCAGCCGGCGGCGGTGGGCAGGACCAGCACCACGCTGCGGGCGCCGAGAAGACGGGAAAAGGAGGGCGGGGTTTCCCCCGGGTCCAGCTGGCGGAAAACGTCGAACCCGGGGTCCACGTCCAACCGCAGCGGTTTTCCGGGCAGGCGCAGGACAAACCGCCGGGTCCGCCGGTCCAGCCTCACCTGGCTGACGAACGCTTCCGGCTTCCCCTCCAGGGTGACGGCCACCGGGACATCGACGGTGAAGGGGCGGTCCGGTTGGACCTGGCTGAGCCGGAACGCAACCGTCCAGCCGCCGGCACCCTCCTCCGCCACGGCCGCGTCGGACAGGACGAGGTTCGGGGCGCCTTTCCGGTACACCCACTGCCGGAAAAACGGACGCAGGTCAACCCCGGCCACGCTCTGGAAAGCGTCGCGCACATCCTGCCAGGAAGCCCGGCGGAAGGCGTTTTTCCGGTAAAAAGCGCGCAGTCCCTCCCGGAACTTCTCGTCCCCGATCGTCTTGCGAAGCATGTGGTAGACCATCATGGACTTTCCGTAGCCCACCGCTTCCGTGGAGGCGTCGCGCCGCTCCTGGAAGGCCCGCAGCGGGAAGTCGCCCGCCTGCTTCACGTAATCCGCGTACTTCTGCAGCGTGGTGCGACGGTATTCCACGTCCTGGCCCTTCCCCTGCGCGCTCAGGTGATCGGCCAGGTAGGTGGTCAGCCCTTCGGACCAGTTGCCGCCCGCAGCGTCTACGAACACGCCGTTCCCCCAGTAGTTGTGGAGTATTTCATGGGGATAGGAGGAGTGAAGGATGAACGGAAGACGGATCACCTTCTCCCCGAGCAGGGTGAAGGACGGCATCCCGTACCCCGTTTCCCAGAAGTTCTCCACCAGGGCGAATTTCGGGTAGGGGAAGGGGCCCACCAGGGCCTCGTACATCTGGATGTACCGGCCGGTCGCCTCCAGGTAGCGCCGGGCCAGGGCGGAGTCCGGCGTCCGCAGGTAGGCTTCGGCGTCCAGGTTTCCGATCCGGGCCGAGTAAGTTTGGAGCGGCCCCGCCACCAGGAACGCCTCTTCCGAAGGATACGGGCAGTCCCAGGCGGTCGGCCGGGTTTCCGCGGCGGCGCCGGAAAGGGCCGCGCGTTTCCCCTGGGACACGGCGCCCCAACCGGCGGGAAGCGCGACGCGCAGGGTGAAGGTGAACAACGAGCGGCCGAAGCGGGGGATCCACAGGGACCGCCCGCAAAGGAACACGCCCCGCGGTTCGACCAGGCCCGGCGTCTCGGAGAATCCGCGGGCGACCTCCGATCCGGCCGCCGCGAGGGGGTGGGCGATGCGCCCGCGGTAGCACAGGGTGACCCGCTCCGTTCCGGAAGGACAGCGCAAACGGTAAGCCGTGGCCGGGGCCTCGGCCGGCCCTGTCCCTCCCGGGACGCGAAGCGCGGGGGGTTCCGCCTGCGCGGCGCCGGTTCGCTGCAAGGCGACTCCCCGGTCCCGGCACTCGACCTTCAGGCCGGCGTGCAGGAGGAAATGCAGCACGCATCCGCGGCCCGCCCCGGCCGGCAGTTCGATCCGGTCCTCCACCTCGATTTCCCCGCTTTCCGGGTGCACGGCCACGTCCAGGTCGTGATGGAACAGGCTGCAGGCCGGATCCGCGGCGCGCGGGACCGGTGCGGGGGCCTCCGGGCCAGCTGGAGACGAAGGGAAGAGGAAGGAAGTCCCCAGGCCCATCAACCAAAGCAGGCCAGCCGCGAAGCGAGCCCGCCGCCCGCCGCCTGGCCGCCGCCCGCCGGTCAGCTCGTTACCAACTTCCGCCACTGCAGACAATCTCATGTGCGTGCCTCCGGATGGACGTTTTGTCAGATCGGGATCGAATCTCCACGCGCGCCTTGACGATGGGCGAAGAGGGCGATAGAGTGTAGATGACACAACGAGGCTTGAAGTCGCCAGATCTTTCCGAAGCGATCGACCCGATGGGAGGTGACCCGTGAGACTTCGTTCCCGTTTGCCTTTCGTGACCTGCATCTTGATGACATTCCTCGCCTTCCCTTATGCCGCGGCCACGGCCCCTTCCGGGGGGTTGTCGTCGGACGAGCTGACCACCGCCCGGATCCGCATCGCCCAGAAGAAACCCCTCGAAGCCATCCCCCTCCTGCAGAAACACCTCAAGGCCAACAACCGCGACGCGGAGGCGACCAACCTCGTCGGCGTGGCCTACCTGCAGGCCGGTTCCCCCAACGCGGCCATGGTGTATTTTCGGGCCGCCCTCCGCCTGGAGCCGGGCAACATTCGCTTCCTGAACAACATGGCCTCCTCCTACCACCTCAAGAAAGACCACCGGGCCGCCATCCGCTACTACAAGAAGGCCCTGGAGAAGAACCCCGACTACGTCCTGGCCCTGGGCAACCTGGCCAACGTTTACTTCGCCCAGAGGAAAAGCCTGCTGGCCGTGGACATCCTGCACCGCCTGGTCAGGATCGACCCCGACTACCTGGTGCGCCAGCAGGAGAGCGTGCAGGTGGGCGTCGACGACATCGTCCCGGCCGAGCGCCACTTCTTCCTGGCCAAGCTGTACCTCCAGGCCGGCGACCTGGACCGCGCGATGCACTTCATCCGGATGAGCCTCGACGAAGGGCTGCGCAACCGGAAACGGCTCACCACGGACAAGGACTTCGAGCCGCTCTGGAACGACCCTCGGTTCCAGGCGCTGATGGAAGCGCACTCCTGAAACCGGGGCACCGGCCCCGGAACCTGCACTGACCGCGGCTCACCCTTTGAGCACGGCCAGCGGCCGCAGACGGGCCACTTTCCGGTTCAGGCCCGCCTGGCAGACCGCCTCGACGACTTCCTCCACGTCCTTGTAGGCCTCGGGCATCTCTTCCGCCAGCACGCCGCGCGAGGCGGCCGCCACGAGGATGCCCCGGCTCTCCAGCTCGGCGGCGATGGACCTGCCCCGGGCCGCCTTCAGGGCCGCGTGCCGGGACAGGACCCGTCCGGCCCCGTGGCAGGTGCTACCGAAGGTCGCCTCCATCGCCCGCTCGGTGCCCAGGAGGATGTAGGAAGCCCTCCCCATGTCACCCGGCACCAACACCGGCTGGCCCAGCTTCGCGAAGGCCTCCGGAACCTCCGCCCGGCCAGGCCCGAAGGAACGCGTGGCGCCCTTGCGGTGGACGCACAGCTTGACGGATTTGCCCTTCACCCGGTGGGTCTCGATCTTGGCGATGTTGTGGGCCAGGTCGTACACCAGCCGCATCCCTAGCGCCCGGGGCGTCGTGTGGAGCGCCCGGAGGAAGGACTCGCGGACGAAGTGGCCGATCATCTGCCGGTTGGCGAAGGCGAAATTCCCGGCCGCGTACATGGCGCCCAGGTAGGCCTTCCCCTCCGGCGAACCGACCGGGGCGCAACAGAGCTGGGGGTCTCCCGGGTCGATGCCGTACCGGACCGCCGCCTTCCGCATGACGACCAGGAAGTCGTCGCACACCTGGTAGCCCAATCCCCGGGACCCGGTATGGATGGAAACCGTCACCATCCCTTCCGCCAGCCCCAGGGTTTTGGCGGCCGGGGCGTCGAACACGGCGTCCACGTAGGACACTTCCACGAAGTGGTTGCCCGACCCCAGCGTCCCCAGCTGGCCCCGCCCCCGCTCGCAGGCCCGGTCGGAGACCTGGGCGGGGTCGGCCCCCGTAAAGCGGCCCCCGTCCTCGATGAAATTACCGTCCCGCTCCTCGCCGTATCCGTTGGCCAGCGCCCACAGCGCGCCGTCCGACAACACCCGGGCCTGCGCGTGCGGGTCCAGGCGCACGTCCTTGCGGGCGGAGCCGACGCCCGACGGCACGTTGCGGGCCAGCTCGGACAGCAGCTCGCTCAGGCGGGGCATCACCTCCTCTCTCGTCAGCTGCGTGGCCATGACCCGCACCCCGCAGTTGATGTCGTAGCCGACGCCGCCCGGGCTGATCACCCCGTCACTGACGGAGAAGGCCGCCACGCCGCCGATGGGGAAGCCGTAGCCCCAATGGATGTCCGGCATGGCCATGGCCTGGCCCACGATCCCGGGCAGGCTGGCGACGTTGGCCACCTGCACCAGGCACTCGTCGGCGTTGATGTCCCGCCACAGCCTTTTCGTGGCGTAGACCACGCCGTCCACGCGCATGGGGCCGAAGCGGTGGATTCGCCAGGAAAAGCTGCCGTCCTGGGAAACGCGGGTTTTCACTTCGTCCAGTTTCATTTCCCGGCCCTCCTCCAATCGTGGTATTTTGATGCCCCGGACGACAGGGGCGGCTTTCCCATGAATGCTCTGCTTCAGCTCATTTTCTCACGATACCGGACCGCTTTCTCCAAACTTCCGCGGGAAGTGTGGATGCTGGCCCTCTGTTCCCTCATCAACCGCGCCGGGACCATGGTCGTGGTTTTTTTGAGCCTCTATCTCACCACGCAGCTCCATTTTTCCGAGGGCCGGGCGGCGGCCATCCTGCTGGCCTACGGCCTCGGGTCCATGGCCGGCTCGGTGAGCGGCGGAAAGCTCTGCGACCGCTTCAGCCCCATCACGGTGCAGATTGTCAGCCTGGTGGGCGGGGGGGCGGCCTTCCTGCTGCTCGGCAGCCTGGACGGTTTCCCGGCCATCGTCTGCGGGGCCTGCGCCCTGGGACTGATCAACGAGGCGTACCGGCCCGCCGTCATGTCGGCCGTCGCCTCGCTGACCAGCGACGAAAACCGTCTCCGCTCGCTGGCCCTGCTCCGCATGGCCATCAACCTGGGCATGACCATGGGGCCGGCGATCGGCGGCCTTCTGGCCAAGTACAGCTATCACTGGCTGTTCGTCGCCGACGGTTTGACCTGCTGGGCCTCGGCCCTGTTTCTCTTCCTGCTGTTTGGCTTCCGGAAACTGCCCTCCGTCGCCAGGGAGGACCGCCCGTCGAAACTGCGCCGCTCCCCCTTCCGGAACATTCATTTTCTCGGCTTCCTGGGGGTGGTCCTGCTGTTCGCGGCGGTCTTCTTCCAGATCTCGGGCGCTTACCCCATCTTCCTGAAGACGGTGTACCGCCTGGACGAAAAGGCCATCGGGCTGCTCTTCACCCTGAACGCGGCGGTGGTGGTGGTCGTGGAGATGCTGCTCGTCAAGTCGCTGGAGCACAAAAACCCCCTCCACGTCGCCGGGCTGGGGGCCCTGCTGGTCGGCACGGCCTTCGGCGCCACCGCCTACGGTTCGAACACGACCCTGCTCATCGCCACCGTCTTGCTGTGGACCTGCGGAGAAATGATGTGCTTCCCGTTCCTGAACAACATGGCGGCCCTCTTCGGCGCCCGGGAGGGGCAGGGCGCCTACCTGGGCATCTACAGCGCCACCTTCTCCCTGGCCTTCACGCTGGCGCCTTCGGCGGGCCTGTGGTTCTACGGGCAGTACGGCGGGCAGGCCCTGCTGCGCCTCTGCGCCCTGGCCGGCTTCGTCGCCTTCGTCATCTGCTTCGCCCTGCGCCCCCGCGTCAAGAGCTTCCGGGCCCCCGGGCCGCCCCTCCCGGACTGAGGGGCCGGCGCCGGGGCTCCCCGGCCGCATACCCTCTTGATTCTGCCCGCAAACAGGTCTAGAGTAGAATCAGAAATCAGGTCGGCCGGAGCCAAGGCTCTTCGATTGAACAGCTACGATTCGACGCATGCGGATACTGCCGCGGGAGGTGTGCGATGTCCAAACCCACTGCTGTCCTGGTGCCTTCCATTGACCGCCGCCTCACCGCCTGGCTGGACATCGCCCACCGCCAGAAAACCGGGGCCGAGCTGCCCAAGCGGCCGGCCGTCACCATCTCCCGCCAGTTCGGCTGCGAAGGGTATCCGCTGGCGGAACGGCTGAAGGCCCTCTTCGACGAGCGCACCGGCGAGACCTGGAACATCTACGACAAGGCCCTGCTGGAGAAGGTCGCCCAGGACAAGAACCTGTCCATGGAGGTGCTGTCGCACCTCGGCGACGCGTCGAAGCGGCTCGACACGATCTCCTTCCTGTTCCCCGGGTTCACCTCCCACGGGGAAGCGTTCCGGCACCTGCCCGCCTACATCCTCGAAATCGCCGGCCGCGGCAACGCCATCATCGTCGGCCGCGGGGGCGCCGTCATCACGAACAAGCTCGCCAACTGCTTTCATTTCCGCCTGGAGGCGGATTTCGAATTCCGGGTGGGCTCCATCATGCGCCGCATGGAACTGGACCGGAAGGCGGCGGAAAAGACCGTCCGCGAGAACCAGAAGACCCGGGAAAAGTTCCTGTCCGAATGCCTGCACGTGAAGCTGGAAGACAAGTCCTGGTACGACTGCGTCTTCAACAACGCCCGCCACGGTGTGGAGGAAATCGCCCACAGCATCGTGGCCTACGTGGAGACGGCCTGGCCCCGCACCCAGACGACCTGACAAGGAAACGCCCCGCCGGGCGGAGTTACTTCCGGCTGCTTGCCCAACGGTTCCGGAAGCTGGGCAAAGTCGCCGACGCTTTTCCATTTCCATAATTCATACTTTTCTTTGAAGTAGCCCAAATCCATATGGTCCAAGTCAATATATTCATTGTGCGCGAGATGGCAACTATTTTGATAATTTGCCAGTTCCCCTAATATTTGATGGGCAAACTTTTCATCTGACCATTGGAGAGACTTGGAAATCTCGAATGATGCCAAAATACAACAGAGGATAAACAGCAAGACAACAGAAATTATGATTCTGTCGTACAATTACAACTTCATGTGATACTGTCGGCCCCCACCAGGAACTCCCCAATGATGCCCTCATTATATCGTTGATGTACAACAAATTTAATTGAAATCAAGATTTACCGCGCAATGTCGGCAACGGGAATTGCAACATTTTCTCATCAAGTTGTCATGAAGTCGACCAATGAGCACCCGGCCGAAATTGCCCTTTGTGGCATTCGTGACTTCGTGTTTACACGGGAACTTCCGCACGGGCCGCCGACTGGCGACTACTTTTTCCGTTCGGAACCCTTGTCCTGTCCCGGGCCGGCCTTGGGGGCCTTGTACTTGCTCACGCCGCGGGCATCCTTCTTCAGCGTGAAGGAATCCCGGGCCACGCCGTCGGCGGTGTAGCTCGTGTAGCGCAACCGGTCGTCCGAGAACTCGATGACCTGGTACCGCGGCTGGCCTGCTTCCAGCGACGCCATGAGGTTTTCGAAGCGGCGGTTCAGCGGGTATTTCCTCGGCCCCGCGTTGGAGATGGCGTACACCGGCGCTTTCGCCTCGGGCGAAACGACTTCGCCCCCCGCTACCTTGTGGCTGCGGGAGTACACGTGGTCGTGGGCCTGGAGGACCAGGTCCACGCCGTACGCCAGGAACAGGGGCTCCACCGCGTTCCGGTACTCCACGTTGTCGCGATCCTTGCCGGCCGAGTAGATCGGGTGGTGCGACAGGACCACCGTCCAGCGATTCGTGTTGTTGGCCAGCACCGCCTTCAGCCAGCCCAGCTGCGACGCCAGGGCCGCCGCCCGGTCCGCGGGCTTGAAGTGGTCGTCGGCGACGGGGATGGAATCCAGGCAGACGAAGCGGACGCCCTGGCAGTCGAAATAGTACGTTTCCTCCGACGACCGGCCGTCCGCCGGCCCGTTGGCGGGCAGGGCGAACTGGAAGCGCCAGAGGGGCGCGGGGCCGGCGAGGGTCTTCGTCTTCTCGTATTCCGGCGTTCGCTTGTCGTGGTTGCCGGGAACCGGGACGACTCCGCACTCCGCCGCGAAGGGGGCCACAGCGTCGCCGAATTCATGCCACTGGGCGAGGTCGTACCCTTTCGCGATGAGGTCCCCGGCGAACAGCATGAACAGGGCGTCGGGCGCGCTCCGGAACGCCGCGCGCACGATGCGGGCGCACTGCGAGCGAACGTCTTCCTGGAAATCCCCGAAATAGATGATCCGGAAAGGGTTCGCTTCCACCGAAGCCGTGCGGAAGGTGAACCACTCGCTCCAGGCTGCCTCCGAGCCCACCCGGAAGCAATACGAAGTCTCCGGCTGCAGGGCGGACAGGTTCACTTCGTAGGAATAGCAGGCCCGCCCGTCGGGAAGGGCCGCCCTCGTTTCCCGGGCCGGGCAGGAAAGCGGGTTTTCGGCGAAGGTCGCTTCCGCGGCGTTCCGAACCACCTGCAGGCAAGGGGCCGCCAGGGCGGCGTCGGATTTCCAGTTCACCGACCAGAGGTGGGCCGGGTCGGCGCCGGGAGAAAGAAAGACGTTCCAGGGCGCCGGCGAGCCTTCCGCCCGGAGAAGGCATCCCCCCAGAACCACAATACACATAAAACAGAATATTCTGTTATTATTATATTTATGGCGATTCATGCAACCATAGGGTCCCGCGAGGCGAGGAGAACGTGGAACAGTACGGGCCGCCGGGTCCGCGGCGGATCACAGGTAGCCCACCGCCCGGTACTGGACGATCTTCTGCGGGATCAACTCGCTCCAGTAGTGTTCGTAGTCGAAGGAAGAGTAGTCGTGCAGCGGGGCCGGCCCGATGTCCACCAGCAGGCAACGGCAATCGTCGCCCAGCACCTCGATGAAGATGTTGTTCGGGCTGAGGGACGTCTTCGTCTCCGGGTGCTTGACGAACAATTCGAGCAGGTCGAACACGAACGCCCGCGTCTTCTCCTTGACGTTCCGGTAGAGGAGGGCGTCCGGCTGGCCGAGCTCGTAGTAGATCTTCGCCAGCGAGACGCCGGCCAGCTTCTCCTTGATCATGAAGTTGCCGTAGGGGTCGCTGATGGAGATGCGGGAAACGGGGATGTTGTTCTTCAGGAAGAAGTCGGTGGCCTCGTACTCCTCGATGAGGTGGTTCCGGCTGTAGCTGCGCGGCTTGGCCACCTTGATCACGGACAGCGCGTCCTCGAGGAAGTTGTAGACCACCCCGTTTTCCCCCTCGCCCAGCTTGGGCAGGGAGATGTTGAGGGACTTCTCCTGGATGCACACGGGAACGGTGCTGGCCTTTTTTTCGGAAAGCGCCCGGAGCACATGGCTGGACTCGTTGTCCAGGTACAGGTCGCGCAGTTCGCCGGCCAGGCCGGACACGTATTCCCGCGAGCCGAAGCCGAGGTTGGATTCCGCCTCCGATTCCTTGAGGAACATGCCCCGGTAGCCGGCCTGGCGGAGCGCCTGGACCAGGTCGCTGACCTGCGAGTACTGCGGGGCGAACAGGAGGTCGAACAGCCCGACGCTCCGCCCCGACAGCGACCGGAACCCGCAGCGGGGGCAGACGTCGGCCTGCACGTTGGGCACGGTGATCGTCGAACCGGAAACCGATATGTCCTGCGTCGTCAGCGTGGCGGCGAGCACACCCTCTTCGCAGCGCGGGCAAAGCTCACGGATCGTCGCTTCGCACATGTCAAACCCCCATGGGATTCTGCCCGGATTCCACGAGCTTCTGGTAGGCGTTGTTCAGGTGGTACAAGCGTTCGGCCAGGATGGTGGCGACGTTCCGGATCAGCTTGTACGGCGCCGTCAAATTCGACTCCAGGAGGTCGTTGAAATCGTCGCAGTCGATCTCGATCAGCTTGCAGGCCGTGGCTGCGACCACCGTCATGGACCGGGGCACGCGCAGCAGGAACGCCTGCTCGCCCAGCACCGACCCCCGGCCGACGCGGATGCTCAGCGCCCCCGGCTTGGGGAAGCGGGTCTTGCGCACCTCGACCTCGCCCTCGAGGATGAGGTAGAAGTTCTCGCCGACCGCGCCCTCCCGGAGAATCACCTCTTCCGGGTCGAATTCCACCGTCCGCGCCACCTTCAGCAGGAGGTAGATCTCAGCGGGGGTCAGGCCCTTGAAGATCTCGAACTCCTTCGCCTCGTCCCGCTCCGACTTCGTGACGGCCTGGGGCACCTGCCACTGCAGGTACCCGGTGCGCTGATACTTCTTGATGCGTTCCGGAAGGATTTCGTTCCAATACTTGTCGAAGCTGAACCCGTCGTAGTTCTTCTTCAGGGTGGTCCCCGGGTCAATGAGCACGAACTCGGCGGGATCCTTGAACTTGCCGCCGACGCTCAGCACGTAGATGTTGTTGGGGCTGATGCTGACCTTGCAGTCCGGGCGCTTGCGGAACAGCTCCAGCAGATGGCTCAGGAACTGCTCCAACCCTTCCAGCAGCAGGCTCTGCGTCTTGACCGTCAGCTTGTCGAAGCGCATGTACAGGCTCGTCGCCGATTCGCCCTCGATGAAGTTCTTGACGCAGTAGCGGCCCAGGGAGTCCATGTAGTAGATTTGGGGGACGGTCACCTTTTCCGAGAGGAAGAAATCCGTCGTCATGGATTCCTCGAGCAGCCGCTCCCGGCAGATGGGCTGCTGCTTGGCCACCTTGAGGCAGAGCGGCACGCCCGGCGCCCCGATGTTCAGGTTGTGACCCAGCAGGTGGTACACGATCCCGCGGTCTCCCTCTCCGATGGGGGGAAGCCCCAGCGTGAGTTCGAAACCCCCGTATGCAACGGTGACCTGCTTGTCGCCCCTTTCGGAGGCGGCCAGCACCGTCTCGAAAAATGACAGTGCCTCCTCTTCCAATTCCGGCGCTTCCAGGTGTTTCATGGTAACGATTTCGTCTTCAGGCATCACGACCTCACAGAAGATGGTGTTCGCAGGACAGGCCCCGATTTTACCACATGAGGCGAACGGGAACACAAGCGATAATCGCCGTTCACGGCGGCCCCGCCCCGTCCTCCACCGCCGGCCCCACGACAGCCCGTGGCTTTCGGGCGGCGGCGCCCGCGTATTTTTAGCTTGACACTGGCTGCAACCGGCCATGAAAATGCCCGTTTGAAGCCGCCGAAGGCGGCCCACAAATCGGGAGAACGCGGACATGGTGAGCCTGAGGAAGCGACTGACTTGGTGGCAAGTGTACACTATGCTGTCCTTCCTCTGCATGATCATGATAACCGTGCAGTTCCGCGCCTTCCAAGGCTCTTTCATCCTGAAATTCTGGGATTCCCGCATCGTCAGCTACCTGGGCGCCACAGCCGTCAGCTCCCTGCGCGGGGACGAGGGCTTCCCCTCCTTCTTCCGCTCCCATTCCGACCTCATCCGGGAAAACTCCTCCCTGAAACGGGAGCTGGACCAATCGCGCCTGCAGCTTCACCAGGCCCTCCAGCGGCTGGCCAAGGCAGAGCAACTGGCCCCGCTCCACGACTTCCTGCAGCCCTTCCGCCCGGGCGGACACTACGTGCAAGTCGCCGGGCAGAGCATGTCCTGGTACGACCAGGTCGTCATCCTGTCCTGCGGGAGCGAAGACGGGTTCCACGTCAACGACACGGTCATCGGCGTGGGTGGTCTCGCCGGCCGGCTGGTGCACTGCGGCCCACACCACAGCGAACTGCAGACCGTCACCAACGTCGGTTTCGCCGCCGCCGTGCGCTTCCGGGACTCGCGCGCCCAGGGCATCGTCAAGGGAACGGGAAAGCACTTTCTGACCTGCGATTACGTGCACGCCGCGGAAACTGTCCAACCGGGGGACATCGTCTTCACCAGCGGGAAGGAAGGGCTGTACCCGCCCAACTATCCCATCGGCACCGTTACCGCAGTGAGCAAGGGCCCCCTGGGATTCCTGAACATCACGGTCGTACCCTTCGTCGATCTACCGCATCTTCAATGCGTCTTTGTCATCAGCAGGCGATAATGCGTTCAAGCCCATGGCGTTTTGCCACATTCCTGTTTTTGATCCTGTTCTTCCAGATCGCCCTGCCCCAGGTCTGGAGCGTCTTTTCCTACTGTGACCTCTTCATCCTGATGGCGTTCCAGATCGGGCTGCGGAGCAGGGGAAGCCAGGCCCTGTTCTACGGTTTCTTCATCGGTCTCCTGCAGGACCTCACCCTCTCCTCGATGTTCCCGGTGGGGATCCAGGCGCTGGCCAAGATGAACATCGCCGGCTTTTCCTGCCAGCTTTCGCGCCGCATGAATTTCAACAGCCTCCTCCTCCAGTCGGGCGCCGTTTTCCTGTATTCCGTCCTCAACCTGCTGCTGATCGCCGCGTTCTATATCATTTTCGGCAAGACGTCGCCGCTGCAGAGCACCCTGCCCATCCTCTTCAGCGGCGCCGTCAACGTCGTCATCAACATCCCCGTCTGGGCGTCTTCCGAGCGGTTTGTCTAGAGGCGGACCTTGGTAGAAGCGAGCACCTCCCTTCCTTATCCGACCCGCATCAAGGTCATGGCGCTCATGATCCTGGCCGTCTTCGCCCTGCTGGCCGCCCGGCTGTGGTATCTGCAAGTCACCCGGGGGGAATACTATTTTCGGGCCAGCGAACGGAACTTCATCCGCAAGACGGAGACGGCCGCTCCCCGGGGCATCATTTTCGACCGGATGGGCCGACCGCTGGTGGACAACATCCCCTCCTTCAACCTGGTCGTGAAAACGGACTACCTGCAAGACACGGAAGCCCTCTCCCGCCTGCTGGTCCTGGGGTTCCACCTGGACCCGCTCTTCGTGCAGCGCAAGCTGGAGGAATGCAAGAAAACCCCCGGGATCGCGGACATTCTCCTCAAGCCCAACCTGTCGTTCGAGGAATGCGCCTTCGTCGAAGCGAACCGCAACACCTACCCGGAACTGGCCATCGACAAAAAGCCGGACCGGCGTTACCTGTACGGCGAACAGTTCTGCCACATCATCGGGTACACGGGGGAAATCACCGAAGCCGAGCTGAACAAGAGCGAAAACCTGAAGCACGCCAAAGGCGACATCATCGGGAAGTCGGGCCTGGAAAAGTACTACAACTCCTGGTTGGAGGGCAGCAAAGGTTTCCGGCGCGTCGCCGTCAACAGCGTCGGGCAGGTGACCGAGGTCCTGGAGGAGCAGCAACCGTTCATCGGAAAGGACATGGTGCTGAGCATCGACCTGGACATCCAACGAGCCGCCTTCGAAGCCATGGCCGACAAGAAGGGCGCATTGGTGGCCATGGACCCCTTGACCGGCGAGATCCTGGCCATGGTCAGCAACCCCGGCTTCGATTCCAACCTCTTTTTCGGGGGAATGTCCGCCGCCCAGTGGAAGGAAATCATCGAAAACCCCGACAAGCCCCTGCAGAACAAGGTCACGCAGGGAACCTACGCGCCCGGGTCCGTCTTCAAGATCCTCGTGGCCCTGGCCGGGCTGAAGGAACACGCCATCGAACCGAGCACCCATTTCTTCTGCTCGGGCAGCTTCGAGATCGGCAGCCACGTGTCGCACTGCTGGAATAAGTCCGGCCACGGCGACGTCGGCCTGCTGCAGGCCATCGCCTGCAGCTGCAACGTCTATTTCTACCACACCGGCATCCTCCTCGGCATCGACAACCTCTGCAAATGGGCCAACGAACTGGGGATGGGCCGGAAAACCGGGATCGACCTGCCGGACGAAAAAAGCGGGGTGGTGCCCTCCACCGAATGGAAGAAAAAGCGGTTCGGTCTGCCCTGGTACAAGGGCGAAACCGTGGCCGCCGCCATCGGCCAGGGCTACGTTTCCACCACCCCCCTGCAGATCTGCTATTTCCTGTCCTGTGCCGCCATCAACCGGATCGCGCCCACGCCTCACGTGGTCCGGTACGCCAGCGGGGCCCCCTCCCCGGCGGGTGGCCTGCTGATCGATTCCCGGCTGCACAAGCTCCTGGTCAAGGGCATGCTCAACGTCGTCGAGGAGGGAACCGGCAAGTTCGCCCAGATTGAAGGCGTGAACGTGGCGGGCAAGACAGGCACGGCCCAGATCATCAGCACCTCGACCGCCGAGAAAATGGCGGACTACAAACGGCTCTACCGGGAGAACTCCTGGTTCGCCTGCTTCGCCCCCGCGGAAAAGCCGGCCATCACCCTGGCCATCATCATCGAGCACGGCGGCCACGGCGGCGAGGCGGCCGCCCCCATCGCCGCCCAGGTGCTCCGGGCCTACTTCCAGCGCAATCCCGCCAAGGTATTCAAAAATGAAGACTAGAAAAAGGCTCCGGTTTGCCTGGACCCTCGTCCTCGCCATCGTGGCTTTGTGCGCGATCAGTTCCGTCGAGATCTACTACGCCACGGGCCCCCTCGGCCTGGACACCTGCCGCAACCACCTGATCCGGATCGCCCTGGGAACAGTGCTGTTCGTTTTCCTCTCCTATTTCCCGGTCCGCAAAATCATGTCGATCATCTACTTCATCTACGGTTTCTCCCTGATCGTCCTGGTTTTCGTGCTGATCTTCGGGCGGGAGATCAACTCCTCCAAGAGCTGGATCGGCTTCGGGGGAATGGTCTTCCAACCGTCCGAAACGGTCAAGCTGGTGGTCATCCTGGTCCTGGCCAAGTACCTTTCCGACCTTACGGAACCATACCTGGGACTTTTCACCTTCGCCAAGGCGGCCGCCCTCATGGTGCTGCCGCTCGGCCTGATCTTCCTGCAGCACGACCTGGGCACGGCCATCACCTTCATTCCCGTGTTCGTCGCCATCATTGTCCTGGCCGGCGTGCGGAAGAGGGTCATCTTCGCGCTGGCCGTGCTGACCATGTTTTCCGCGCTCCTGGGATGGAACCTCCTCCTTCAGCACTACCAGAAGGAGCGCATCCGCAACATCATCGACATGGAGCGCGACCCCCAGAAGATCGGCTACCAGACCATCCAGTCCGTCATCGCCATCGGTTCGGGCGGCATGACCGGGAAGGGTTTGGGGCGGGGCAGCCAGGGGATCATGGGCTTTTTGCCCGAGCACCACACAGACTTTATTTTTTCCATGGTAGGTGAAGAACTGGGGTTCGTTGGGGCCGGCCTCGTGTTCTACCTGTACGGCCTCATCGTGTACCAGGGGATCCGGATCGCCATCCAGACCCGCGACCGGCAGACCATGTACGCCGCCTTCGGCATTTCCATCCTGTACGCGTTCCACTTCGTCTCCAACGTCGGCATGACCCTGGGCGTCGCTCCCGTCATCGGCATCCCGCTGCCCCCACTCAGCTACGGCGGGTCGTCCACCGTGACTTTCTTTGCCTCCATGGGCCTTCTGCACAATTTCCACCGGCATTTGGACCCCGTTTGAGCCCCGGCCAGCCGGCGTGGAAAAATCGAAGTAAAACAGTTTTTGACTTTATCCGACAGGGAAAGTAAGATTCGGCCGGCATGCGTCCCAATGTGTCATCTTATTCCGTTCCCATGTTCAGATTTCACGAGGCCTAAGCAATGCGCGACAAGATCAAGCTCCGAGACCAGACCACCCTCGACCATTGGACCATCGACGAGGCGAAAGACCTGTACGGTGTGCCCAACTGGGGAAAGGGGTTCTTCGATATCAACTCCAAGGGCAACATCATCGTCATGCCCGAGAAGAGCAGCAGCAAGTTCCTGGACATCAAGGAGTTTATAGACGAGTTGCAGATGCGCGAGATCAACACCCCGGTGCTGATCCGATTCACCGACATCCTCAAGCAGCGGATCGAGGAGATCCAGTCCTCGTTCCAGAAGGCCATCGCGGAATACAATTACAAGGGAAAATACTTCGGGGTCTACCCGGTCAAGGTGAACCAGGGCAAGCATGTCGTGGAGGACATCATTGATTTCGGGAGCCCCTACAAGTACGGCCTGGAGGCCGGGACCAAGGCCGAGCTGCTCATCGCCCTGGCCAACATGGACACGCCGGGCGCCCTGATCATCTGCAACGGATACAAGGACAAGGAGTTCATCGAAACGGCGCTCTGGGGGACCAAGATCGGGCGGAAAGTCATCATCGTCATCGAGAAGCCTTCCGAGGTGGAAACCGTTATCCGCCTGGCCAAGAAGATGCAGGTGAAGCCGTCCATCGGCATCCGGGCCAAGCTGGCCGCCCGGGGACGCGGCAAGTGGGAGAGCTCCGGCGGGGACAAGTCGAAATTCGGCCTCTTCCCCTCCGAGATTCTGGACGCCGTGCAGAAGCTGCGCGATTGCGACCTGCTGTCCGGCCTGCAGCTGCTTCACTTCCACCTGGGCTCGCAGATCACCTCCATCCAAAGCATCAAGGAGGCGCTGCGGGAGAGCACGCGGATCTTCTCCGAGCTGGTCCGGCTGGGTGTCGAGCTCCGCTACTTCGACGTGGGCGGCGGCCTGGCCGTGGACTACGACGGGTCGCAGACCAACTTCTCCTCCAGCGCCAACTATTCGCTGGACGAGTACGCCAGCGACGTGGTCTTCGCCCTGTCCGAAATCTGCGACGAGCAGAACATCCCCCACCCCCACATCGTCACCGAAAGCGGAAGGG
>CAYTBK010000057.1:0-3996 GCA_964436005.1 uncultured Acidobacteriota bacterium | reverse complement strand
ATCTGCGACGAGCAGAACATCCCCCACCCCCACATCGTCACCGAAAGCGGAAGGGCGCTGGTGGCCTACCACTCGGTGCTGGTGTTCAACGTGCTCGGCACCAGCGAACTCGTGGAGGGCAGCAAGCTCCGCCCCCTGCCGGACGACGCCCCCGACCAGGTGGTCGCCATGCAGGACATCGTGGACGCCCTGACCCTGAAGAATTTCCAGGAGTCTTTCCACGACGCCCAGCAGATCCGCGAGGAATCCCTGACGCTGTTCAACGTCGGGATGCTCTCCCTGGAGCACCGGGCCATCATCGAGCAGCTGTTCTGGCTGGCCTGCCAGAAGATATCCAAGATCATCAATTGCCTGGACTATGTTCCCGACGAGCTGGAGAGCCTGGACCGGTTCATCTCGGACACGTACTACTGCAACTTCTCCGTTTTCCAGAGCCTGCCCGACCATTGGGCCGTCAAGCAGCTGTTTCCCATCATGCCCATCCACCGGCTGAACACCAAGCCCCAGCGCAAGGCGACGCTGGCCGACATCACCTGTGATTCGGACGGCAAGGTGGACCAGTTCATCGACCTCCGCGACGTCAAGAACACCATCGAGCTCCACGAGTTCGACGAGAAGCGCCCGTATTATCTCGGCGTCTTCCTGGTCGGCGCCTACCAGGAGGTCCTGGGCGACCTGCACAACCTGTTCGGCGACACCCACATCATCCACATCAGCATCACCGGCCAGAACAAGTACCACATCGACAAGGTGATCGAGGGCGACTCCGTCCGCGACGTGCTGGCCTACATGCAGTACCAGAAGCGCGACATCGTCGGCCAGCTCTCGAAGTCCATCGAGGCCGGCATCGAGTCCAAGCTGATCTCCATCAAGGAGTCGGCGCGCATCAAGAAGTTCCTGGACGAAGGTTTGGAAGGCTATACCTACCTGGAATAGCCCAACCGGTTTTGGAGGGAGTTAACCGTGAAGATTCTCGTACTTGGAAGCGGCGGCAGGGAGCACGCCATCTGCCACCAGATCGGCGCCAGCCGCAGCGTCGAAGTCCTGTATTGCGCTCCCGGAAGCGACGGCATGAATCCCCCCGCCCGCCCCGTCGGACTGGACCTGGCCGATGTCGAAGCGGTCGCCCGGTTCGCCCGCGACAACCGCATCGACCTCACCTTCTCCGGCCCGGAGACGCCTCTGGCCGCGGGCATCGCCGACTGTTTCGCCGAAGCCGGCCTGCCCTTCGTCGGCCCCCGGGCCTGCGCCGCCCGGCTGGAATCGAGCAAGTCGTTCGCCAGGGATTTCCTGGGCAGCCTGGGCGTTCCCTCCCCCCGCTATCACATCTGCCAGCGGGCCGAGGAAAGCCTGGCCCGCTGCCGACAGCTGGGATTTCCCGTCGTCATCAAGGCGGACGGGCTGGCGGCCGGGAAGGGCGTCGTCATCGCCCAAACCGAGGAAGAAGCTTCCATAGCCATCCAGGACATGATGGTGCACAAGCGGTTCGGCGATTCGGGGTCGCGGATCGTCCTGGAGGAATTCCTGCAGGGTACCGAAGTCTCGTACATGGTCTTCACCGACGGGAAACACTTCCATCCCCTGCCGGCCGCGCGCGACCACAAGAAGGCGTTCGACGGCGACCAGGGCCCCAACACGGGCGGCATGGGCGCGTACAGCCACGACCAGATCCTGACCCCCGAGCAGTGCTCCGAAATCGACACCAAATTCATCGTCCCCGTGCTGCGGGGGATGAACGAACAGGGCTGCCCCTTCGTCGGCATCCTGTACGCCGGCCTGATGAAAACCGCCGACGGCTTCCGGATTCTGGAGTACAACGTCCGCCTGGGCGACCCCGAGACCCAGGCCGTGCTGCCCCGCCTACAGACGGACATCGTGGACCTCTTCGAGGCCATGCGGCTGGGGCGGCTCGACCAGTGCGAACCCCGCTGGGACAACCGGGCGACCGTCTGCCTTTCCCTCGTCTCCCAGGGCTACCCGGACAAATACGAGAGAGGTTTCCCCATCCGCGGGCTCGAGCAGTTCAAACAGGACAAGGAGGTCGTCATCTTCCACGCCGGCACCCGGCGGGCGGGCGGGACCTTCGTCACCACCGGCGGCCGCGTCCTCAGCGTCGTCGGGAAGGGAGACACCCTGGCCAGGGCGGCAGACAAGGCGTACGAGGCCGCCGAACGGATTCACTTCGACAACATCTTCTACCGGAAAGATATCGGGCGCTCCTCGGCGCAGTGAACGGACAAGGTGGACACGAGATGATCACCGAGAATTCCCGGGCCAACTTCCCCAGCCTGTACGGCAGCTTCACCATCCACGGTTTCCGCCACGAGGAGACGGGCGAGGCCTACGTCGTCCTGTCCCGCGGCCTCGAGGAACACGCCGGCACCGTTCCCCTCGTGAGAATCCACTCCCAGTGCCTGACCGGCGACACCCTGGGCTCCCTGCGCTGCGACTGCGGGCAGCAGCTGCAGCGGGCCATGAAGCTCATCCACGAATCGGGATACGGCTTCCTCGTCTACCACCCCCAGGAAGGGCGGGGCATCGGCATCCTGAACAAGCTGGCTGCCTACACCCTGCAGGACCAGGGCAAGGACACCGTCGAGGCCAACCGCCTCCTCGGGTTCGAGGCCGACCAGCGGGAATACTCCGCCTGCGCGGAAATCCTGCACCACTTCCGTATCGACAGGGTCAGGCTGCTTTCCAACAATCCGGCCAAAGTTGAAGCGTTGGAATCGGCCGGAATCCGGGTGGCCGAGAGGGTCTCCCTCGTCATCGAACCCTGCGAGACCTCCCGATACTACTTGCAGACCAAGAAGGACAAGCTCGGCCATCTGCTCGACTGACACGTTGAGCACCATTCAAAGGGGGGCGACCGTGGACATGAAATCCGTCACCATCGCCGGCAAGGCCACGACCAAACTCGTTCTCGGCACCCTGACCATGTCGCCGATCCAGGCGGGCCTGGGAGAGGAGGCCGGCGGCCGCCTGGTCGCCCGGGCCCTGCAGGAGGGCGTGCGCTGGATCGACACGGCCCAGCTGTACGGCTCCTACAAGCAGGTCCGGCGCGGCCTGGAGCTGGCCAAGGCCGCCAACGTGTTCATCTCGTCGAAGTCCACGGCCGCCTCGGCGTCCGAAATGGCCTTCGCCGTGGACGAAGCCATGCAGGAAATGCGGATCGACCACGTCGACGTATTCCTGCTGCACGCCGTCCGTTCCGAGGACGACTGGAAAAAACGCGAACCGGCGCTCCGGGTGTTGCAGGAACGAAAACGGCGCGGGGCGATCTCCGCCGTCGGCATCTCCACCCACTCCTCCCAGTGCGCCAAGGCCCTGGCGGCCGACCCGCGGATCGAGGTCCTCCACCTCCCTTTCAACTGCAAGGGGATCGGCATCACCGACGGGAAACTGGAAGACGTGCAGGCCGCCGCGAAAATGGTGAAGGACCGGGGCGGCTGGGTGTATGCCATGAAGCCCCTGGGCGGGGGCTACCTGCACAACGAGGCGGACCAGGCCCTGGCCTGGGTGCGGGACAACGATCTCCTGGACGGCGTCGCCGTGGGCATGACCACCGCCGACGAACTGGAGATGGCCCTGCGCGTGTTCCGGCACCAGACCATCTTCGGCGACCTGAAGCGGGCCCTGCAGACCAAGCGCAGGAAACTTTTCATCAACCATGAGTTGTGCAACGGATGCGGAAGGTGCGTGGAATTCTGCGACCACGGGGCCGCCCACATCATCAGCGAGAAGTCGGTCATCTACGAGGAGCGCTGCATCGTCTGCGGTTACTGCATCCCGCGCTGCCCGCAGTTCGCGATGCGCATCATCTGAGGAAATTGTCGAACGGAAGGTCGGCCGGAAGGACGCTCATTCCTCTACGTAGAGCAGCCGGCGGCAGTTTTCGCACTGGATGATCCGGTCGGCGAGCAGGATCTCCTGGTAGTGCTGCGGGCGGATCATCACCCGGCACCCCTGGCACAGTTCGTTTTCCGCCTTGGCCAC
>CAYTBK010000056.1:0-24409 GCA_964436005.1 uncultured Acidobacteriota bacterium | reverse complement strand
GGCAAGATGCCGGCGGTCCTGTTGTGGCGCAGACTTCAGTCTGCGCGACGGACTCGCGGGCGTCGCGGCCGGGCCTCGCGCGAAGCCGCGAAGGCCGCGAAGGGGGAGGGAAACACGAAGTCACGAATCACACGAAAAAAAAGCAGTTAGAAGGAGAAGCCGGTGGCGCGGGCGCCGGGACGCCGGACGGACGCCAGCGGGACGAGGGCCGTCGGTTTCCCGCCGGCCCCCGGGGTCTGGCTGAAGTTTTCCATTTCCCAGAGAGAAACAAGCCGGCCCAAATTCCCGCGCGGGCCGGGCGCTGTTCTTGACACAGCGCGGGGCGGCGTGCTAGATTCGCGCTCTTCTGCGAAATCCGATACGGAGGTTCCCGTGAACAGCGAAGGTTTGAAAAAAACGCCGCTGACGGACGTCTGCCGCGAAGTCGGGGGGAAGATGGTTCCCTTCGCCGGCTACGAGATGCCCGTCCAGTTTTCCTCCACCATGGAAGAGCACCTGGTGGTGCGCCGCGCGGTGGGCATGTTCGACGTGTCCCACATGGGCGAGGTCTTCATCGAGGGGCCGGACGCCCTGGCCCTGGTGCAGAAGATCACCTGCAACAACGTCGCCAAGCTCGCCGACTGGCAGATCCACTACTCCGGCCTGACCACCCCGCAGGGCACTTTCGTGGACGACCTGCTCGTGCACCGTTTCCACGAAAACAAGTACATGCTCTGCGTCAACGCGTCCAACCGCGCCAAGGACGTGGCCTGGATCCTGCAGAACAAGACCGGCGACGTGGTCGTCGAGGACCGGAGCGACTCCTACACCCAGATCGCCCTCCAGGGCCCCCGGTCGCTGGAGACCCTGCAGCCCCTGACCGACGTCGACCTCTCCGCGATCAAGTACTACTGGTTCACGGAAGGCGTGGTCTTCGGCGAGCCGGCCATCATCGCCCGCACCGGCTACACCGGCGAGGACGGCTTCGAGATCTACTTCGGCGTCGAGAACGCGGCGAAGATGTACCGCAAGCTGCTGGAGACCGGCAAGCCCTTCGGCATCATGCCCTGCGGGCTCGCCTGCCGCAACACCCTGCGCATGGAAGCCAAGATGGCCCTGTACGGGAACGACATCGACGACACCACCACCGTGCTGGAGGCCGACCTCGGCTGGATCTGCAAGCTGAAGAAGGGCGAGTTCAACGGCCGGGAAGCCCTCCAGGCCCAGGCGGACGCCGGCGTGACGCGCAAGCTGGTCGGCTTCGAGATGCTGGGGAAGGCCCCCGCCCGCGACCACTACCCCGTGCTGATCGACGGCCAGCCGGTGTCGCACGTGACCAGCGGCTCCTACGCCCCCTATCTCGAGAAGAACATCGGCATGGCCTACCTGCCCATCGACAAGTGCGCGCCCGGGACGAAGATCCAGATCGACATCCGCGGCCGCCTCAACGATGCCGTGGTGGTTCCGACGCCGTTCTACAAGCGCAACTACTGAACGTTCGCCGACGGGGCGGCCCGGGGCCGCCCCTTTTGACAGCAGAAGAAAATTCAAGCAACGAAGGAGGATAGACATGTATTCCGATGATTTCCTGTATACCAAGGACCACGAATGGGTGCGGGTGGAGAACGGCGACGCGACGGTGGGCGTGACCCATCACGCCCAGCACGAACTGGGCGAGATCGTCTACGTGGAACTGCCCGAGGTCGGCGCCGCCATCGCCACCGGCGACAAGCTGGCCACGGTGGAATCGGTCAAGGCCGTTTCCGAAGTGTACTGCCCGGTGGGCGGCGAAGTGCTGGCGGTCAACGACGTGCTCGGCGACAAGCCCGAACTCGTCAACCAGGACCCCCACGGCGAAGGCTGGATCGCCAAGGTCCGCATCGCCGACAAGAAGGACCTGGAAGGCCTGATGTCCGCCGACGACTACGAAGCCTACCTGAAAGAGGTCGAGAAAGCCTGATGGCCTACATCCCCAACTCAAAGAGCGAAGCGGCCGCCATGCTCTCGGAAATGGGGCTGGGCAGCATGGACGCCTTGTTCGCTTCCATTCCCGCCGCCTTGCGGGACAAGGCGGAATTCCCCCTCTCCCCCGGGCAGTCGGAGCTGGCGGTTTCCCGCCATTTCGACCAGTTGGGGAAGATGAACACCGGCGTGCAGGACTTCGCTTCGTTCCTGGGCGCCGGGGCCTACCGGCACTTCATCCCCTCGGCCGTCGACGCGCTGATCAGCCGCTCGGAGTTCTTCACGGCCTACACGCCCTACCAGCCGGAGATCAGCCAGGGGACCCTGCAGGCCATCTTCGAGTACCAGAGCATGATGTCGCTCCTCACCGGGTTGGAGGTGACCAACGCCTCCATGTACGACGGCGCCACCGCCGTGACCGAGGCCGTGCTCATGGCCAACCGGGCCAACAACCGCAAGCGCGTGCTCGTGGCCGAGAGCCTGCACCCCTCCTACCGCATGGTCATGGAGACGTACACCCGCAACTACGGCTTCACCCTCGACACGCTCCCCTACGGGCCCGACGGCCGCATCGACGCCGACGCCCTGAACGGGAAGCTGGGTGACGACGTGACCGCCGTGGTCGTCCAGTCGCCGAACTTCTTCGGCGTCGTGGAGGACCTCCGGGCGGCCGCCGACGCCGCCCACGGCAAGAAGGCGCTCCTGGTGGCCGCCTTCACGGAAGCCCTGTCCCTGGCCTACCTGCAGGCCCCGGGCGAGTGCGGCGCCGACGTGGTGGCCGGCGAAGGGCAGTCCTTCGGCATCCCCCTCTCCTTCGGCGGGCCGTACCTGGGCGTGTTCTCCACCACCGCGGCCCACATGCGGCGCATGCCGGGACGCGTGGTGGGCGCCACCACCGACACCGAGGGCCGCCGGGGCTTCGTGCTGACCCTGTCCACGCGCGAGCAGCACATCCGCCGCGAGAAGGCCACGTCCAACATCTGCTCCAACGAAGGCCTCTGCGCCCTCATGGCCGGCATCTACCTCTCCTACGCCGGCCCGGCGGGGCTCCGGCAGACGGCGGAGCAGAACGCGGCCAAGGCGGCCTACGCCGCCGGTGCGCTGACCCAGGTCCCCGGCGTGAAGATGCGCTTTTCGGGCCCCTACTTCAACGAATTCGTCCTGACGCTGCCCCGGGATCCCCAGGCCTTCGCGCGCTTCGGCAAGATGCGCCGGATCGTGCCCGGCGTCCCGCTGAAATGGTTCTTCCCGTCCCTGGGAGACTCGTTGCTGGTGTGTGTCACGGAAATGAACACCCGGGAGGAGATCGACGCCCTGGCGGCGGCCCTCGCCGAGTTTTGCCGCTGAGGGGAGGAGAAAATCATGACAGAGAAAAGGGTTAGACAAACCATTTCCATCGACGAGCCGCTGCTCTGCGAAAAGAGCGGGGGCAAGGCGACCTCCCTGCAGCTGCCGCCCCTGGACGTGCCCGCCGGTTCCGGCGTGCCGGAATCCCTCCGCCGGGCCGGCCTGCCCGGTTTCCCCGAGCTGGGCGAAGTGGACGTCGTGCGCCACTACACCCGGCTGTCCACCTACAACTACCACGTCGACCTCGGGCTGTACCCCCTGGGCTCCTGCACCATGAAGTACAACCCCAAGATCAACGAGAAGGTGGCCCGCATCCCCAACCTCCTGGACGCGCACCCGCTCCAGCTCCACGAGAACACGCAGGGCTGCCTGCAGCTCGTCAAGGAGCTGGAGGAGGCCATGCTCAGCGCCACCGGCATGGCCGGCGTGACGCTGCAGCCGGCCGCCGGGGCGCACGGCGAGCTCACCGGCATGATGCTGGTGCGCGCCGCCCTGACCCGGCGCGGGAACCCCCGCAAGAAGGTGCTCATCCCCGACTCGGCCCACGGGACCAACCCGGCTTCGGCGGCCCTGTGCGGGTACGAGACCGTCACGCTGGCCTCCAACGCCAAGGGCTGCCTCGACCTGGAGATTCTCAAGGCCCACCTGGACGCCGACGTGGCCTGCCTGATGCTGACCAACCCCAACACCCTGGGCGTGTTCGAGGAGAACATCCAGGAGATCGCCCGCCTGGTGCACGAAAACGGCTCCTTCCTCTACATGGACGGCGCCAACTTCAACGCCTTCCTGGGCGTGGCCCGGCCGGGGGACATGGGCGTCGACGTCATGCACATCAACCTCCACAAGACCTTCTCCACGCCGCACGGCGGCGGCGGGCCGGGCGCCGGCCCCGTGGTGGTCTGCGAGGAGCTGGTGCCCTTCCTGCCGGTGCCCGTGGTGGGGAGCCACGCCGACGGCAGCCTGTTCCTGGACTACCACCGGCCCGATTCCATCGGGAAGGTGTCCGCCTTCTACGGGAACTTCGGCATCCTGGTCCGGGCGCTGGCCTACATCCTGCGCCTGGGCGCCGACGGGTTGCGGGAGGTGGCAGAGAACGCCGTCCTCAACGCCAACTACCTGCGGCACAAGCTCCAGGAAGTGATGAACGTCCCCTACGACCAGCCCACCCTGCACGAGGTGATCTTCAACGACCAGAAGCAGTCCGCGACGGGGATCACCACTATGGACATCGCCAAGCGGCTTCACGACTACGGTTTCCACCCGCCGACGGTGTACTTCCCGCTGATCGTCCACGGGGCGTTCATGGTCGAGCCCACCGAGACGGAGCCGCGGGAGGAACTGGACGCCTTCGTCGACGCGGTCCGGGCAATCGCCCAGGAAGCGGCGGAAAAGCCGGACATGCTGCACCAGGCCCCGCTGAACGTCCGCAACTCCCGCTTCGACGAAACGGCCGCCGCGCGCAAGCCCGTGCTGACCTGGATGCAGATGAAGCCCTGACTCTCACGGCCCTGAGGCCTTCCCCGCCACGGTCCGACCCCCCTTCGCACCGTGGCGGTTTTTCTTTCGGACGGAACGATGGGCGAAGACGATCCGAAATCGCTTGCCGGGCCGGCGGTTCACCGCTGGCGTGTCCTGGCCTCCGTGGCGCTGGGGGCGATTCCGCTCTTCGCCGCCGTGCTCCTCACCATGCCCCGCTACGGGACGGTCTTCGACGAACCCATCTACGCGGCGGCGGCCCGGCACGTGGAGGGGTGGCTGTCGCTGCCCTTCGGCGAGATGCTGTCGGAAAAGGCCATCGATGCCCACTGGCGGACGGACCCCGAACGCAACGTCCACCCCGCCGGCCTCAAGTGGATGGCCGTGGCGGCCCGCCGGGTCCTCTTCTGGATGGACATCGCACGCACCCGGGACCGGGTTTTCTGGGCCGGCTTCTTCGCCCTTTCCTTCGGGCTGTTCGCCGCCTGGGCCACGGGGTACAGCCCTCCCCGCACGGTCCTGGCCGCGGCCCTGCTCGCCTCGTTCCCCCACTTCTTCGCCCACGCGCACTTCGCCGTCACCGACCTGCCCCTGGCCGCGGCCTGGATGCTGTTCTGCCTCTGCCTGACCGGGTGGGAGAAGCGCTGGGGCGTGGTCGCCGGCGCCTTCGCCCTCGGCTTCTTCTGCAGCCTCAAGTTCACGGCCGTCCCGCTCGCCGCGGTCACGCTGGCCGTCTTCTTCGTCGGCAACCGGTCACAGGCCAGGCGCTTCCTCCTTCGTTCCGCCATGCTGGCCGGACTGGCCCTGGTCGTCTTCCTCCTGCTGAACCCGGACTACTGGCCGGCCCCCCTGGCCCGGGCCTCGGAATTTCTCGGGCAGACCTTTTCCCGCCGAAGCTGGGCCCCGATTTCCGTGCTCTACTTCGGGACGGTCTACGCCTTCCGGGCCCCCTGGCACTACCCGCTGGCCATGTTCGCCCTGACCACGCCGCCGGTCCTGCTGGCAACGGCCCTGGGCGGCATCGCGGCGGGCTTCTCCCGGGGGGATGTCCGCCGCTCCTTCCCCTTCCCGCTGTGCACCGCCGCCGCCGCCGTCCCGTTCCTGTTGCTGGTGCTGCCCGCCAGCCCGGCCACGGACGGCGTCCGCTACCTTCTGCCGGCCTACCCGTTCCTGGCCCTGGCGGCGGAAAACGGCTGGAACGGTCTCTGGCGGAAATGGCGGGCGCTGCCGTCCGGCGAAGGCGGAACGAAGGCCGGGGCGGGAAGCGTCCCAGCCCGCCGGCGACTGCCCCGGGGGGCCTGGCTGCTTCTCCCGCTGCTGGCCTGGGCGGTGGAGGGGATCCAGGTGCACCTGCGCCACCACCCCCGGGAGCTTTCCTATTACAATGCCCTGGCCGGCGGCGTCGCGGGCGCGTGGGAACGGGGGCTGGAGACGACGTACTACTGGGAACCGTTGGACTGTGATGTGCTCCGCCGCGTCGACGCCCTCTGCCGGGGGCGGTCCGTGGCGATGCGGCCCAGCCCGACGGACCACTACCTGCGGGAACTGGCCGAAGCGGGCCTTCTGCACTATGCCTTCGCCTCGGGCCCCGAATTCGCCGATTTCCTGCTGATCTACGGCCGGCCCTCCGTGATCTTCTGGGAGACGCACCTCCGGGCCGGGCTGCTCCTGGCCGGGCGGACCCCGAGGCTGCTCTTCCAGGTGGTCCATGAAGGGGTGCCCTTGCTCCGGCTCTACGCCCTGCTTCCCCCCATCGGCCCGGGGCGGCCGGAGGTGCGCACATGAGACGGGACCGCCCGTCCGCGGGTGGGGGCCGGGGGGGGCTGCCCCGCCTCGGCGGGCCGACTTGGCCCAGCCGGGACAATATTTTAGCTTCAATCAAACAGTGGAGTGGAAAAGAAACATGAACCCGATTCTGGAACAGGTGGTGGTGGGCGCGCTCCAGGTGAACTGCTGGATCGTCGGCTGCCCGGAAACCCGCGACGCCCTGGTCATCGACCCGGGCGCCGACGTGGAGAGGATCAACGCGGTGCTGCACGCCTGCCGGCTGACGCCGGTCCTGATCGTGGACACCCACGGGCACATCGACCATGTGGGCGGCAACGCGGCCTTGAGCGAGGCCTTCGGCGGTTTGCCCGTCGCCCTTCACCCGGCGGACGGGTTCCTCCTGGGCTGGGATGCCTTCGGGTTGGCCGAGCGCCTGGGGGCCCGCCCGAGCCCGAAGCCCTCCATCGCCCTCGCCGACGGCTACCGGTGGAGCATGGGCAGCCTGTCCTTCGAGGTCCTGCACACGCCGGGGCACTCGCCCGGCAGCTGCTGCATCCGGACGGGGGCCTGGCTGTTCGCCGGGGACACTGTCTTCGCCGGCAGCATCGGCCGCACCGACTTGCCGGGCGGCGACCACGAGGCCATTCTCCGGTCCATTGCGGGGAAGATCGCCCCGCTGCCGCCGGAGACGCTCATCCTGCCCGGCCACGGGCCGGAAACGGTGCTGCAGGACGAGCTCGAGGACAACCCCTTCTTCCCCGACCGCTGACGGTCTGAACCATGAAACGAATTTTTTGACATGGATTCACCGGATGGGGAGGATGCCGGGTGCATCGTCACCCGATTTGACCCCTTTGTGTCTCGGGGCCTTGGTGGTGAGCGACCGGCGGAGGGAAGTTCAGCCGCCGCAGCGGGAGACGTTGCCGCCGAGGGTTTCCAGCGCGTGCGGCAGGATGGGCAGGAGCGTCTCCAGCCCTTCCCGGACAGCCTTGACGCTGCCTGGCAGGTTGACGACCAGGGTGCGGCCCCGGGTGCCGGCCAGCCCGCGCGTCAGGGCCGCCATGGGCGTTCTGGCCCGGCCTTCCGCCCGGAGCAGTTCGGCCAGGCCGGGCGCCTCGCGCTCGAGCACGGCGCGCGTGGCCTCGGGCGTCCGGTCGCGCGGGGCCAGCCCCGTTCCCCCGGTGGTGATCACCAGGTCGTTCTCCCCGCTGTCGCACAGTTCCCGCAGCAGGGGGGCGAGCTCCGCCTCGCCGTCGGGGACGACCCGCACGGCGGCCACGGCGAACCCCGCTTCCGCCAGGATCCGGGCGCACTCCGGCCCCGACAGGTCCTCGCGTTGGCCCCGGGCGCAGGAATCGCTCACGGTGACCACGCTAGCCCGGTAGAGCGGGGAATTCTCCTTCGACCCATGCTTCGCCGTCGTCATAGCGCTCCTTTTTCCAGATGGGTACGGATTTCTTGAGGGATTCGATGAGGAACCGGCAGGCCTCGAAGGCTTCCGCCCGGTGGGCGGTGGCCACGCCGATCCAGACCAGCAGCTCGCCGGGCGCCACCACGCCGAGCCGGTGGACGAAGGCGCAGCGCAGCGGGCCCCAGTTCTCGCGGGCTTCCTCGACGAGCCGGCGCAGCGCCGCTTCCGCCATGGGCTCGTAGGCCTCCAGCTCCAGGCTGGTCACCCGTTTCCCGCGGGAAACGGCCCGGGCCGTGCCGGTGAAGGACACGATGCCGCCGAAGTCCGGATGCACGAGCCGCCGGCCCAGTTCCTCCGCCGGAATCGCGCTGCGGGTGAGAAAAACGATGGTGTCGCCGTTTTCCATGGTCTTGTCGGGGAAACAAGCGCCGGCCCTCCGGGGCCGGCGCTTCCATTCGCCCAATGAGCTGAGGGCAGGCTCTACTTGTTGATGGACTGGAAGCTCTGGCCGGCCTTCATCATGCGCATGGCCGCGTCCTGAACTGCCTTGTCGGTGGCAAACTTCTGCATCTTCTCGTTGATGGCGGCGCTCTGCATCCGCTGCGTGGCCTTCATGACCCGGACGAAAGCGTCCCGGATTTCGGCCGGCGGCTCCTTCATCTTTTCCAGTTCCGGGTGGGCGGCCATCAGGCGCTTGATCTCCGGCTCCATCTTCTCCATGGTATCGGCCAGCGTGTTCATGGCCCGGGCCGCTTCTCCTGGCGTGGAGGCGATCTCGATGGCGGAAGCGAAGCGGTCCATCATGCCGGCCATGCGGTCGAAGAGGTTGACGACATCGGCATAGTTGCCTGTCGCGGCCGAGGCCCCCGCCGCCGGCAGGGGCGTGGTGTCCCCCCCCCGGGAACCGAAACCGAGCCAGCCTCCGCCGAGGGCGTCGCCGCCCTGGACGCCCTGGGACGACCCGGGTAGACCTGCCTGGGCCTTGGTGGCGTCCGCCGGCTGGGCCGTGGCGGTGGGAGCGGCGGTACCGGTGGCCGTTCCCGATTCAGATCCGGCCTGCTTCTGGCAAGCGCAGAGCGCCATGGCCAGAAGGGTCAGTAAGGCAATGCCGAAGTGTTGCTTTTTCATCGGTTCCCCCTTGGAAATTTAATGCACTATACGCTGAATGGCGGTCATCTGGCAATAAAAACCTTGCCTGGGCGGGTGTGCCGGGTAAAATCGCTTTTCGGCCCAGGGAAAGCGATTTATACTTGAGATCAGTTTCTTTCTTCACTTCAGGCCAAACGGGGTAGCCGATGCGTGTCGGAAAGATGTGGCGGCGCTTGCGGCAGTTGTCGGGAAAGCAGTTCCTGCTGCTCGGAGAGGCCTCTTTCTACCTGGCCCTTTCCCGGCTTTCCGTCCGCACCGTCCCGTTTCGCCGGGTGGCGCGCCGGCTGGGGAGGCGGATGGCGGAATCCCCCTTTTCGGACGCGCCCGGGGACGGACCGGTTTTGACGGAGGTCGGCTGGGCGGTCAAGGCGGCCGGCGGCCGGTTGCCCTGGCGCTGCCGCTGTCTCGAACAGGCCATCGCCGCCAAGTGGATGCTGCGGCGGCGAGACATTCCGGCGACGCTCTATCTCGGCGTCAAAGGGCAGGGGAACGAAATGGCGGCCCATTCGTGGACGCGTTGCGGGTCCCGCATCGTCACCGGGGCCAACGTCAGGTTGGAGGATTTCACCAAGCTGGCCAGCTTTGCCGATTAGCGGGGAGGAGGGAGCCGCCCGACAACCCGAGCGGGCAGTGCCGATTCCATGACGGGAAAACCAGTTTCCGGCAAGGCCGGTGGTTTTGGCCGTGAGCGAGGCGGGCCGATGGATGCAGAGATTTCAATTGCCGGCAGTTCGGGGGGGCGCAGCGTCGCCGGTTGGCGGACCACCCGCGGAGGGGTGTCATGCTGAGGAAGATGGGCCGGAGTGTCTTCGTCAAGTTTTTCCTGCCGGTCTGCACTTCGTTCCTGATTTTTGCCGCCATCATTTTCGGATACCTCATCCCCTTTTTCGAAACGGAGATACTGGAGCAGAAAAAGGACCAGTGCCGGGCGGGGGCCCAGATTGTCCACTCGGTGATCCAGGAGGTGCACGGGAAGTACCAGCGGGGTGAACTCTCCCTCGAAGAAGCCAAGCAAAAGGCCTTCGGCTACGTCAAGTCGATGCGCTACGGCCCGAACGGAAACGGCTACTTCTGGATCAACGACCAGGACACCGGGCGGATCCTGATGCACCCCTACATCGACCTGGCCGATCCCAGGCATACCCGGCTGCTCCGGGACGTGGCCGCCATCTTCGTCCAGGAGTCGAAGAACCAGGACGAGGCGTTCGTTCACTACGACTGGTACGAGATGGCCGACACCTCGAAACTGTTGGCGAAAATATCCTTCCTCAAGCGCTTCCAGCCCTGGCGGTGGCAGATCGGTACGGGCTTCTACATCGAAAAGGAAAAACAGACCCTGGCCCGCCTGTTGAACGGGCAGATCATCATCTGCCTGGTTGCGCTCGCCGGGCTCATGCTCGTTTCCTATGTCATCGTCTCCCAGGCCCGGAAGTCCGAGGCCCGCCTGCTGGCGGCCACGCAGGCGATCGGCATCAACGAGAAGAAATACCGAGAGCTGTTTGAAAAATCGAGCGACGCCATCCTCGTCCTCGGCGAGGGCCTCCAATACATCGACTGCAACGAGGCGGCGGTGCGGCTGCTGGGATATGGAAGCAAGGAAGAGCTGTTCACCACCGACCCCAAAGAGCGGCACCCCGAGTTCCAGCCGGACGGCAGCCGCTCCCTGCCCCTGGTGCGGCATTACCTGGCCAGAACGAGGGACGAGGGGTCCCTGGTCCTGGAGTGGTACTTCAAGCGGAAGGACGGATCCCTCCTGCCGGTCAACCTGAAATTGACCGCCCTGGAACACGACGACGGCCGTGTGTTCTTCCACGTCATCGCCCGGGACATCTCCGTGATGAAGCAGAACGAGAAACGGCTGCAGGAGTATCAGGAACATCTCGCCGAACTCGTCAAGCAGCGGACCAACGAGCTTCAGACGGCCTATTCCTCCCTCAGCCAGGAACTGGAGATGCACAAGAAGCTGCAGAGCGACATCCGCCAGATCCTGGACTCGGTCAGCGACGCCATGCGGGTGATCGACCTGAAGCACAACGTCCTGTACACCAACCAGCGTTTCTCGGAGTTGACGGGCATCCCCAAGGAGAAGATCACCGGAACGAAATGCACGGAGCATTTCCGGGACGAGCACTGCGGAACCGCTCTCTGCGAGATCAACCTGGTGCTGCGCGGACGGAAGGCGTTCGAAAGGGAGACGACGAGAAAGATGCCCGACGGCAGGCGGACGCTGACCTTCCTGCAGACCTGCGCGCCCTACCTGTCGCCGGAAGGCGAGATCATCGGCGTGGTGGAAAACTTCAAGGACATCACCGAGCGGAAAAAGGCCGACGAGTTCGAGCGGCAGACGGCCATCCAGAAAGGGCGCATCGACATGGCCAACAACATCCTGCACGACATCGGCAACGCCATCATCAGCATCGGCACCAGTTCCGTCAAGCTCTGCACCGAGCGGGAGTGGGAAGAACTCCAGTCCTTAAAGCAGTTTTCCGCTTTCTTCGCTTCCCGGCAGGAAGAGCTCGCCGGGGCCATCGGGCCGGAGAAGACGGCGTATCTGCTGCACTACGTCGGTGTCCTCATCGAAAACCTGGACGGCCGGTCGAAGCGTTACCGCGAGCTGTTCGGCCGGATCACGAAGTCTGCTTCCCACATCAGCTCCATCCTGGATCTGCAGCGCACCTACGCCAAGGGCAACATCGTTTCCGACGGGAAGCTGGAAATCATCAAGCTCGTGGGCGACGCCCTCTTCATGCTCTCCTCCAGCTTCGAGAAACGGGACATCGCGGTCCGGAAGGAATACGAGATCGAGTCGGCCTACGTCTCGGGGGACCACACCCGGATCATGCAGGTTTTCATCAACATCCTGCGGAATGCCTGCGAGGCCTTCGACGAGTCCGACAAGGGGGAAGAGGCGGAAAAATTCCTGAAAATCCATATCTACCGGAAAGAGGACCGGGTTTTCCTGGAGTTCGAAGACAACGCCACCGGTTTCGACCCCGCGATGGCGGAAAAGTTCTTCTCCAAGGGGTTTACCACCAAGACCAGGGATTCGGGCCTGGGGCTGCACGAGTGCCGGTCCATCCTGGAGTCGCACAACGGGGCGATCTGGATGCACAGCGAAGGGAAGGGTACATGCAGCCGGGTGACGGTGGAGATGGACATCGAGGGCACGGAAAGCGGGAAACAAACGTAAGGAGCATGAAATGAAGGCATTCAACTCGAGAGTGCTGGTGATCGACGACGACGAGACCATCCGGGACAGCTTCCGGGAAATCCTGAGCCCCAAGAGGGCGAACGATGATTCCGCCCTGCGCCTGAAGAGGGCCGAGGCGGCTCTCTTCGGCGACGGGGCGGACGAGTCGCCAAAGCGCGGCCGGCGGTCGAGCGCGACCTTCGATTTCTTTTTCGAGGAGGCCTCGAACGGGAAGAAGGGGCTCGAGATGGTGCGGAAGGCGATCGACGAAGATCGGCCGTACGCCGTGGTCTTCGTCGACATGCGGATGCCCGGGTGGGACGGCCTGGAAACCGTGAAGCGCCTCCGGGAGGTCGACACGCGCGCGGAGATCGTGTTCGTCACCGCCTACACCGACCACTCCATCGAGGAGATCGTCAAGGCCGTCGGGCACAACGTCAGCTACCACTGCAAGCCCTTCGCCGCCGAGGAGATCGAACAGATCGCCACCAAGGCCGTCTTCGAATGGAACCGCACCAGCAACCTCGAGGAACTCATCAACAGCATCGCTTCCCTGCGGGCGCAGCGGTGGCAGATCAAGCCGCTGCTGTGCAACATCCTGCAGCAGGTGGCCGAGCTTCTCGGCGCCGATTCGGCGCTGATCGCCGGCCGGTCCAACGACCGTTTCGAGAAACTGTACGCCATCGGGTCGCTGCTCAACGACGACCTTTCCGACCGCTTCCTGAGTTCGCTGCCGCCGGAAGCCCTGGACAACCGCCACTATTTTTTCCAGAACAACGAAATGGTCTATTTCCGGCTGGAGAAATTCGGCATCGTCGCCATCTTCGAGACAAACGAGAACTTCCACGATGAAAGGATCTACCTTGTCCGGCTGTTCCTGGAGCAGGCGGGCATGGCCATCCGGAACATCGACCTGCAGGAGGCCCTCATCCGGAAAGAGAAACTGTCGGCCATCGGGGAGGCGACCAGCATGATCGCCCACGACCTGAACAATTTCTTCTCCAGCGTGGGACTCGGGCTGGATGTCCTGGAAGAGGAACTCGAGGGCAAACCCTCCGCCCTGCTCATCCTGGAGTCCGTCAAGAGCTCGGCGGGGGAATGCGTGGCCCTGATCAACGACATCCTCGACTACGCCGGGAACAAGGAGGTCCGGCGGAGCCCCGTCGACATGCGCTGCGTCGTGGAGAACGTTCGGGTGAAGATGGGGCAGTGCTTTGCCGGCACCCGGGTGACGGTGGAAGCCGACCCGGAGGTGAGCCTGGTGTTTTCCGGCGATGCGGGCAAGATCTTCCGGGCGGTGTACAACCTGGCCAAGAACGCCGCGGAAGTCATGCGGGACCACCAGGTGCCCGACCCCCGCATCGGGATTTCCGTAACCAAGAGCGGCGCCAGTCTGATCGTCCGGATCGCCGACAACGGCCCCGGCATCCCGGAGGAGGTCCAGCCCAGCCTGTTCCAACCTTTCTCGACGTTCGGCAAGGCCAGGGGAACGGGCCTGGGGCTGGCCATCGTCAAGCAGTTCGTCGAGGGGCACCAGGGCAGCGTGTCCTTCGAAACGTCCGGGAGCGGAACCGCCTTCAAGCTGATGATCCCCGTGGCGTAGCCGTCGCGGAAAAGAAGGGGGGAGGGCCGCCTCGCCCTCCCCCGCGCACCGGTCGGCCCCTTCCCGGGGAAGGGGCCGGGCGTTCGGGCCGGCTTCGCCGGTCAGTCCATCAGCTCGAAAATCACGATGCCGGCCAGGACGCTGGAAAGGATGTTGTACTTGCCGTTCGAGTAGCGGCCGTGCTTGAACCGGCCGTGGTAGCCGTCCTCGTAACCGCGCCGGAAGCCTTCCCGGAAGTAGTAGTTGTAGTCGTCCTGGCTGATGTAGTAGCCGTTGTAGCCGTAGTTGGCGTCACGGTAGGCGAAGCAGCCCTCCAGGTCGAAGTTCCAGCGGTCCTCGCGGTCCGCCCGGCCGGCCCGGTAGCCTTCCTCGTAGCCCCGCCGGACGGCGTTCTGGAGGTACCGAACACCGTAGATATTGGTCTCGTAGTAGTTCCCGTCGCGCCGGTACCGGCGGTCGAAGGGCGTCCGGAAGAAAGGGTCCCGCCGGTAGTCGATCCGGGGGGGCGCCTTCAGCATGCCCAGCTGCCGGTCGTATCGCTGCTGGTAGCGGTAGTGGGACATGCGCTTCTCCCGCTTCAGGTTCTCCATGAACTGCAAGCCGAGCGGCTGCTCTTCCTCCAGGTGGCGCTGGTAGCGGGACCAGTTCCCGTGCTGCGTCTCGTAGTCAGGCTTGTGGTAGGGCTTGGTCGTCATGTGGGCGGGGGGGTGTACGCCCGACTTCGGGGGGGGCGGGGAAACGTGCATGCCGGCCGGCGGCGGGGGCGGGGGCGGAGGCGGCGTCTGGGTGTCGGGCGGATTGTGGTGGTAGGACTTCGTCGTGCCCTTGGGCGGCTTTTTCGAGCCGGTCTGCGTCGGCGGGGGTTGGTAGGACTGGATCGTCGCCGGCGGGGGCGGCGGAGGCGGCGGGGGCGGTTGGTGATACCTGACCGGAGGCTGCGCTGTCTGGTCTGTTCTCGTCCGGGTCGACGTGGGGGTGCCGCCCTTGGGGTTGGATGGGTTTTCCTGCGACTTGGAGTCCTGCACTTGCTTGGTGGATTTCGTCCGGGAATCCTGTTTCTGGTCGGATGCCGGCTGCTGGCCGTAAACCGCCAGACTGGCCGCGGCCAGGAGGATCACTGCGAACAAGGCGGACAACATCACTCTCTTCCCGTGCTTCATTTCGGCTGCCTCCTCTGGGTGTTCCCATGCCGGACGGCCGGTTTGGCCCGGTTGTCCGGGATAATGAAATGTTACGATTGCATTATACACCTGATTCTGTTTCGGGACGTCTCTTCCCTCGGTCAGTCGTCGTGCGCCGGGTGATCGCCCAGCCGGAACTCCAGCCCGAGCCACAAGGAATGGGAGCGCCGGGGGGAGAGCGCTTCCGAGTCGTCGAAACTGTACTGAAGGCGAATCCGGCTGAAGTGGCTGGGGGTCCAGGCCAGGACGGGCGACAGGCGCGTCCGGTCGGCCCGCCAGGGGTCCGCGGCGCGGAGGACGAGCCCGTCGTTCCGGCCGGAGGCGTACTCGCAGCGGAGCCCGGCGGCCAGGCCCTTTCCGAAGGTGAAAACCCCCTGCACGTCGATGCCCCAGTCCACCAGGGACGTTTCGGGCAGGAGAAAGGCGGCGGCCTGCCCGTCCCGTGCTTCCCAGGCGGCGGCCGAGTAGTCCCGCCGGATGAATTCGCCCTGCAGGGTGAAGGCCGGCCAGCCGCCGTCGCGGGCGGAACGCCACTTCAGGCTTGCGTCCAGGCCGGCGATGACGGTGTCGGCTGCCGGCCCGGTGGGGTTGGGGCCGTGGCACCAGGACCCGCCGAAGGCCAGGGTCGTCCCTGCGGCCAGTTCGAAGGCGTTCTCCCACCGGAGGAGATAAACCAGGTTGGCGAGGCCCCGCACCTCCTGGTCGATGACCGGCCATCCGCCCGGCGCGCTGGACCCGTCGCCGCCGTGAACGGGCGCCCGGCCGAGGCGGCCGGCCTTCCCTGCCGGCCAAGAAGGACCGTCGCGCCACTTTTCTGCTTCGTCCGTCGCCGGGGGGCCCAGGAAACTGCGCATGGTTTCGCCCGAGGGGTTCTGCAGGCTGGCCAGCAGGCGGGCGCGCCAGGGCAAGGGGGGGCGCCAGGACAGGCGGCAACCCGGCGCCCGCATGCCGTCGGGGCCGAAGACCCGGGTGTCGATCACCGGCTGGTCGAGCCAGACCCAGGCATGGGGATGGGTGGGGTTGAAGAGGCCGAACTCGGTCAGGAAGTGCCCGGCCTTGATTTCGAGGCCCCCGGGCAGGCAGGAGGACAGCGCGTAGGCTTCCTCGAGCTCGACCTCCGTTTCCCCGGTCCGGCTGTCGATGCCGGCCACCAGGTAGGCCTCGGCCCGGAACCAGGGATCGACCGCCCCGGCGAAGGACAGTTCCGCCTGGCGGAGGGAAAAGCCCTTCCGGTCCGGGTCGTGGCCGCCTCCCTCGATGAGTGGGATTTCCCCGTCCGGCCGGGTGGAAGTGCCCGCCGCGGCCATGACGTCCAGCGAGAGGCTCATGTGCGGACCGGCGGTATCCCCCGGCCCGGAATCGTGGGCGTGTTCTCCCCCCTCTTCCTTGTGCGCATGGGCACAGGCTTCCGGAGCCGCTCCGCCGTGACCGGCGCCGTGTTCTCCGCTCGCGTGCGCGCAGGCGGCCGCGGTCGGCCCGGCGTGCTCGCCTCCTTCCGCGCCGTCCGCGGCCCTTCCGGTAGCGGCGCCGGCTTTTTCGTCCAACGCGTCGAGACGTTGCCGGAGCTGGTCGATGATCCGCTGCTTCTCCGCATCCCGCTTCTTCAATTCCTCGATTTCTCGCCGCAGGCTGGCCAGGGAGTCCTCGGGGGCGGCCGTGACCCCCGCGGCGAACCAGGCCGTGCACAATCCGGTCAAAACATATCGCAACCAGTGGCTGGGTAGCATTCTGCCTCCTTCTCGTCGGGTGGGCCGCTCTCGTTTCCTTCGGGCAGTCCGGGCGGGGGCGGCGGGCGTCTTCCCCCGGGGAAGAAACAGCCGCCGCCGGAGAGCGGCCGGTCGGTGATCCTGGTGCGGTGGATGAAGGTGCCGGGGGGAATCCGCTTTCCCTTCCCAGGGGAGAGGCAGAACGCCCGGAACACTCAGGCCGTGAAGCCGGGCGGCGGTCCTCGGGAGAGGGCTTTCTCCAGGTATTGCTCCAGGAGGCCAGGCGGAGGAAGGGCGGCCTGGATTCCCACCGGCCGGGGCGTCGTGTTCAGCCAGGGCAAGGGGGGGGCGATGGTGACGGACAGGGCGGCCAGGAAACGGCAGATTTCGCAATGGGCGGGGTCGTGCGCTTCCTCGCCGCCCGGGGCGCGGAAAGCCGGCCGGTTGTCGACGGCCGGGCCGCGGAGGGAGAGCCGCCCGTGATCGTCCGCCTCGATATGCGGGCAGCCGGAGGCGTGGCGGAACAGGATCAGGCCCTGCCAAACCAGCGAGGAGGCCAGCAGCAGGGCGGCCAACTCATTCGCCAGTCGTGTGGATTTCCATTTGCTCACAGCCGGGTGCCCATACCTTGACTGCGCGCCGCCAGGCGGGGGCCGGCCGAGCGCGGCAACCGAAAAGCGCGATCATAACACGGAACGGGCGCCCAACCCCCGACCGTTTCCATGACGGAATGGTATAATCAAGTCAAAAGAACGCCAGGGGGGGTCGTCTTGAGGCAAAGAAAACACGGGATGTCCGGATTGGTTCTGCTGCTCCTGCTGACGCCGGCCGGAACGATGTTCTCCGCGGGCCGGCAGACGGAGGCCGCCCCTTCCATCCCCCAGAACTTTCACGCCACCACTGTCGGAAACTATTTCGTCGACCTCGGCTGGGACGCCTCCACCCCTTCGGCCGGCGTGACCTATCACGCCTGCGTCGGGCGGGAGACCATTTTCGGCCCCGACTGCATCCGCGCGGAGGTTTCCACCTCCGGCCTGACCTGCCGGATCGACGGCCTCTCGCCGGGCACGGACTACACGCTGCTGCTCTGCGCCGAGAGTTCCACGGGGGAACGCTCCGGTTACGCGACGCCGCTGCACGTCACGACCAGCGAGGACGTCACCCCGCCTTCGCCGCCCGGCAACCTGGCGGCGGAAGCGATCAGCGTTTCGTCGATCCGTCTGACCTGGACCGCCGCATCCGACGGGCCCGGCGGTTCGGGGATCGACCACTATGCCGTGTACCGGGAAGGCTTCTTCTACACCAACATCAGCGGGGTCAATTCCTTCACCGATGCCGGTCTCCTGCAGGGCACCACCTACCACTACGGGCTCGAAGCGGTGGACCGGGTGGGGCTGGTTTCCCCGCGGGTTTACGCCGAGGCCACCACGGCCTGGGACGACGCCCAGGCCCCCGATGCGCCGCAGAACCTGAAAGCCATTCCCGTGAGCGAAACCGAAATCGCCCTGTCCTGGAACCCCTCCGCCGACAACAAGGACGCGTCCGGGGTTTCCGGTTACCAGGTCTACCGGGACGGCGCCTTCCTCGTGCAGGTGGCGGGCGTCTCCTTCCTCGACGCCGGGCTGAGCCCGCTGACGGACTACACCTACCAGGTCCGGGCGCTGGACCGGGCCGGCAACATGTCCGGGTTCTGCCCGCCCGTCACCGCCCGGCCGGCCATTCCGCCCAACCGGCTGATCGCGGCCCACGTGTGCGAATCCGACCTCTGGTACAGCCGGATTTCGATCGTGAATGCCGGGCAGACGGCCGGTCCCGTGGATATCCACGCCATCAACGCGGACGGCACGGAACTGGAACAGGTGCACTTCGAATCGCTGGCGCCGAAGGCGGCCATCTCGGCGGACCTGGCGGAGATCTTCAACCCGGCGGTGTTCCTCGGCGGGAACGATATCTGGCTGATGGTGGACAGCCCCGCCGAGATCCGGGGGGTGGCTGTGTTCGGCACCAAGGACGGCCAGGGTGCCACGGCCCTGCCCCTCTTCGGGCTTTCGGCTCCCGACCTCGTGTTCCCGTATGTCTACATCGACAAGGACTGGATGACCGGCCTGACGGTGATCAACGTGGGGCGGGAACTGGCCTCCGTCTCCTTCCGGGCCTATTCCCTGGTGGGCGACCTGCTTTCCGTGCGGGAGATCGCCTTGCCGGTCTGGAGCAAGTACGCGAGGCTCATCGACCAGATCTTCCCGGAAGTGGCCGATCCGTCCAGCATCCGTTTCGTCCGGGCCGATTCCACGCAGCCGCTGATCGGGTTCGAGGCTTTCGGCTCCCTGGTCTATTCGGGCTGGTCCGGCCTGCCCTGTTTCTCCGCCAGCATCGATTTCTTCAAAGAAGGCGGACCAGACCCGCTGCCGGCGGGCGAAAACCTCTTCGATTACCCCTATGTGGCCTACTACAACGAAATCCCCGACCCGTCTTTCTACTTCATCGGGATCACGTTCTGCAACCTGGGCAGCGAGGATGCCGGCATGAAGCTGGAGCTGTACAGCCGCAGCGGCGTTCTCGTCGGCGAAAAGCTGATCCCCGCCGTGCCGCCCTTCGCCCAGGTGTCGTACGACATCCGGCTGTTCTTCGACGGCGTCGTCCCGGAGGGCGCCGCCTACATGAAAGTCGGGAGCACCCAGCCGGTGCTGGGGTTCGAGATGTACCTCACCAACGATCCGGCGACCTACCCCTACCTGTTCGAGGGGATCAACATCGCCAAAACAGGTCTGTCGCAGATGTGCTTCCCGGTCGTCCGGCATTCGGCGGAATGGTCCACCTGCGTCAAGCTGGCCAACCCCAACCCCCTGGCGGCCCTGGTGAACATCCGGGGCTTCGGCCTGGACGGGACGCCCAAGGGCACGGTCCCGTTGGCCATCTCCGCCCGGGGCAAGACGGAGAAGGACCTGGCGGAGCTCTTCGCCGCCCCGTCCGAAGTGGCCTGGCTCTCGGTGACCAGCGACCGCCCGCTGATCGGGGACATCTTCATGCTTTCCACCGACGGGCGTTGCCTGATCTCCTACCTGGGGCTGGCCGGACCGGCGGACTGAGTTTCCGGGCGCCGGGGAGCGTCCCGGCCGGATTCGGGCGACTGCGGCACCCCCCCCGGGCCCGCATGAGCCGGAAAGGCTTGCCATGGTGCGTGAAAGCCCTTATGATGCGGGCAACGATCGGATAACCAGGCCAGACCAGGAGTTTGATGTGTATCCCGGCAACATCCTCGTGGCGGAAGCAGACCCCGGATCCCCCTCCTCCCTCTGCGGCATCGTCACCGCGTCCGGCATCGAACTGGCCGGGGCGTGCTCCACCGGCGAGGAGACGGTGGCCGCGGCCCTGGCCGTCCGGCCGGGCCTTCTGCTCGTGGACATCCAGCTGGCGGGGCCCCTGAACGGCGTGGACGCCGTGCGCAGGATCCGCGAGGAGGCCGACCTGCCGGTGGTTTTCGAGACGGCTCCCATCGACGAGACCCTCCTGCAGCAGGCCCTGGCGTGCGGCCCCTACGGCATCCTGAGCAAGCCGTTCCGGGCGGACGACGTGCAGTCGGCCCTCCGGGTGGCCGGGCGGCGCCTGGCCGTGGAGGCCGGCCTGAAGGAGCGCGAGGCGAAGTTCCGGACGCTTTTCGAAACCACCAAGGACGCGGTGATGATGCTGGACGAAAGGGGCTTCTTCGATTGCAACCCCGCCACGTTGACCATCTTCGGCCTCCCGAACAAGGAAGACTTCGTCAAGTCTCACCCCGCCACCCTCTCTCCCCCCTTCCAGCCGGACGGCCGCGACTCCATGACGGCGGCCCTGGCGCACATCCGGATCGCCATGGAAACCGGCGCCGACTCCTTCGAATGGGTCCACCGCCGGGGCACCGGCGAGGACTACATGGCGCATGTTCTCCTGTCCGCCTTCGACCTGCACGGGCGGCGGGTGCTCCAGGCGACGGTGCGCGACATCAGCGAGCGGGTGGAGCACGAAAGGCGCCTGGAAAGAGTGAACGAGGAACTGCGGGAGGCCAACCGGCGGCTGAAGGAGAGCCAGAGCATGCTGCTGCAGCAGGAGAAGCTGGCCTCCATCGGACAGCTCGCCGCCGGCGTGGCTCACGAGCTGAACAACCCCATCGGTTTCGTGTCCAGCAACCTGTCTTCGCTCCAGCAGTATTCCGAGGTCCTGGTGGCCTATGTCCGGAAACTGGAGGAGGCGCTGCAGGCCCAGCCCGCCTCGGACCTCGCCGAGAGCCGGAAGAGCGAGGCCCAGGCTTTCCGTCAGGCCAAGAAGATCGGCTTCATGCTCGAGGACATGAAGGACCTGATGGCGGAATCCCGGCAGGGCCTGGAGCGGGTCACCACCATCGTCCGCAACCTGCGCTGCTTCTCCCGGGTGGACTTCGACGAGGTCTTCACTCCCTACGACATCCGCGAGGGCGTGGAGAACACCCTGGTGGTGGCGCAGAACGAGGTGAAATACGTGGCCGACGTGGAGAAGGACCTGGGGGAGGTGCCCCTGGTGAGCTGCATCGGCAGCGAGATCAACCAGGTCATCCTGAACGTGCTCGTGAACGCCGCCCAGGCCATGCGGGAACAGCAGCCATCAGGGCGGGGGAAGATCGCCATCCGGACCTGGCACGACGACCGGTGGGTCTACCTGCGCGTCGCCGACAGCGGGCCGGGCATCTCGCCGGACGTCATCGGCCGGATCTTCGACCCCTTCTTCACCACCAAGGAGGTGGGCAAGGGGACCGGCCTGGGTTTGTCCATCTCCCACAACATCATCGTGGAGAAGCACCGCGGCCGTTTCGAGGTGGAAAGCCGCCCCGGCGAGGGGGCCGCCTTCACCATCGCTCTTCCGCTCGCCGCCGCGGCGGGACCGGCGGCCGGGGCGTGACGCGGAATGAAAGTCCACGGATCACGCGAAGCCGCGAAGCTCGCGAAGAAGAGCCCGCCGACCGATTCCCTGCGGGAAACCACCGGGTGCGGCGCGCCCGCACGATGACACGAGGTCCCGGCGCCCACCAGTAAGGTCGGCCTGTGTTCCTTCACAGGTGCGGCCAGGAATCTCCATCCTGTTCATCCTGTGCATCCATGTTTCCCGTCCCTTGGATTGCGGGCACCGTCCATCGTCGTCGGTGAGGGTCCGAACCCGGCCGGGACAGACCCGTCACTTCCGGTGCCTGGTGGCGGGGGCCGGCGCGTCCTGCGGCCGCATCAGGGCCTCGATGTCGGCCGCCCGCCTGGGCAGCCGGGCCGAGAGCACCTCGTTCCCCGATTCGGTGATCAGCACGTCATCCTCGATCCTGCCTGGAATGTTCCGATAGCGCTCGAATACCGGCCGGACGGCCTGCAGGAAAGCGTCGATCTCCCCCTCCGAAACGTGGCACTCCCTGGCGGCTTTCAGCCGGAACAGGGCCACGAGGTTGTCCCCGGCGTAGACCATGGGCTCGACAGCGAAGACCATGCCTGGCTGCAGGGGCAGGCTGTCTTCCCGGCCGACGCAGACGTCGTGGACGTCCAGGCCCACGCCGTGGCCGACGATGGGGAAGTAGTACAGCAGGTGCTGCCATTTCGTGTTCCGGTCGGTGATCAGGCCCAGGGCGAACAGGCCCTCCCGGGCCACTTCCTCCACGGCCTTCTCGATGTCCGCCGTCCGGGCGCCGGGCTTCATGCCGGCGATGGCGGTCTCCTCCATCTTCACGGCCAGTTCGTACAGATTCCGCTGCTCCTCGCTGAACTTCCCGTTCACCGGCGCCACCCGGGTGATGTCGGCCGCGTAGTGCTCGTATTCCGCGCCCATGTCCATGAGGATCATCTCCCCGTCCCGGGTCTGCCGCGGGCCGGTGACGTAGTGGATGACGGTGGCGTTGGGGCCCGAGGCGATGAGCGTTTCGAAGGCCTTGTCGCTGGCGCCCGACGTCTCGAACACCTGGCTGAAGACGGCTTCGACGGCGCGTTCGGTGATGCCCGGCCGGATCGCGGCCAGGGCCTCGGCCTGGGCCTGGCAGGTGATGTCCACCGCCCGGCGGATCCGTTCGATCTCCTCCGGTCCCTTGACCATGCGCATGGCGTGCACGATGCGGGCTAAGTCGGCCAGGGCCGCCGGCATCCGGTCGGGCCGCCGGGGCAACCGGTCGAGGATGGTCTTCCCGAGGTCGCGGTCGCGGAAATCGTAGAAGACGGTCCCGCCGGGGGGCAGGCTCTCCGGCAGCTTCGACCCGAACTCTTCGACGGGAAAGGCGGCGTCGGCGCCGTAGTCCCGGACGGCCCCCTCGAGGCCGGTCCGGTCGTTGTCCCAGGCCGCGGCGACAGGGTTCTGCGGCCGCAGGAACAGGACGAACTTCTTCCCCGCCCCGGGGGCCAGGATGCAGGCCGCCCCCGGCTCCTCCAGCCCGGTCAGGTAGAAGAAGTCGCTGTCGGGCCGGTAGGGGTAGTAGGTGGTGTCGTTGGAGCGGGTCGCGCAATCCGGGTTGCGGAAGACGGCGACGCCGTCCTTCAGGGCGGCCATCACCTTCGCCCGGCGCCGGGCGAACACCTCCCGGTCGATGGTGGTCGCCGCGAAAAGCGGTCCGGCCAGGGCGAGGAACGCCAGGCCTGTCGCCGCACACTGCATGACTCGTCTGAACATGGGATATCCCTCCTGCCTGGATGATCCGTGGGGGCCGGTCATTCCCCGCGGGGAACGGCCTGCTGATTATAAGGAAGATTCGGGCCGCCGTTTCATTCGGCGGCGAAAATTGTGGCGGCACCTCCCGCCGCCCGGGGTCAGGGGGCGATTTTCTCCCAGACGCAGAGGACGGACTTGCCCAGGCGGAAGGCGAACAGGCGGTCGAGGACCCGGGAGAGGGGGATCACCCGGCGGTCCCAGAGCAGGATCTGGCCGAGGGTGGGCATGGGCCGGCGCAGGATGCGGTTGCCGAAAGAGAGCAGCATGCCGGCGGAGTCCAGATAGCGGCGTCGCACCAGGCGGAGGCCCGGGCCGGCCAGGGCCCCCAGCGAGCGGAAAGTGTAGCGGCGGCAGTGGCCGATGGCCCGGTCGAAGGGAGAATAGAGGCACGGGTGGGCGGGGGAGAGCACGACCAGGCGCCCTCCCTCCTCCAGGCGGGCTGTCGCGTCGCACACTTCCCGCCGGTCGTCGGGGATGTGCTCCAGCACGTCGAGGTAGAGGACGGTGTCGAAGCGCGCGGCGGGCGGCAGGTCCTGAACGGTTCCGCCGAAGGTCTCGCAGCGGGCCGGCAGTTCCCCGGCGGCGATCTTCTCCTCGATGGAGCGCCGCAAGGTGGCGTCGGGTTCCAGGCAGACCCAGCGGGCGCAGGCTTCCCCGACCAGGGAGAGGGTGTTCGCGCCCAGCCCGGCCCCGACTTCCAGCACCGTGCGTCCCAGGTGCGGCGCGACCAACCGGCTCCAGTACTTCTTCCAGCGCACCGCCTGGGCGAACAGGGGCAGCTCTCCGCCCTGATAATCGAGTTCCGGCATCGGTCCTTCCCGCGGCCGGCGGCCGCCCGTGAAAAAAACGTGGATCCCGCGAGGGATCCACGTTTTGTCCTGATTGCCCGGTCCTGTCCTAGTTGTAGTAGTAGTCCAGGCCGAGGTGGGTGATCTGCTCTTCGCCCATGATGTG
>CAYTBK010000055.1:0-24609 GCA_964436005.1 uncultured Acidobacteriota bacterium | reverse complement strand
AGGCCTGCCTGTTCCAGGCCCTGGACTACTGGGACCGGGTCCGCCTGGCGGTGGAGCGGGACGACGGCGCCTTCGGCGCCTACCTGCCGGGCGTGAAGGTCGGGAAGGGGCCGCCGCTGGCCTACCTGCTCGTGCCGCTGTTCGCGGTCCACCCCCGGGTGCACCTGGTGGCGGCCTACCTGTCGCGGAACGTGCCGGTGGTGCTGGTGGAGGGGAACCTCGGCTGGCGCGGCGGGTGGAAGACGGTGCGGCGGACCGTCCCCGGTTTGTGAGACGCGAAGGGTGGTGCACGCGAAGGCGCGAAGGCGCGAAGAAGAAGGCGGAGAGTACGGTCAGGATGAATTCATGCGAACGCAATGTAAACATTGTGAAAACAGGAGAAGGCCGGACTGGTCTGGAGAATGGGGAAACGCTTGGTATGGCAGGGAATGGGGAAGCTGCCGGGCCGGCCTAAGGAAGGGAGGACGCTTGATGTGGTGAGGAACGGGGGGCTGCCGGATGTTTTGACCTGACAGAAGGGGTCGGCTCTGGCCAGATGCGAACGGGAGAACGAAACATCGTGGAAAAAGCGAACGCCATCATGAAAACCGATTTCATTCTAAAGAAGATAGATTGTCTTCGCGCCTTCGCGGCTTCGTGTGAGGAGATTTCCATAAAAAGGAGGAAAAAATGAACGTGGAAGAGATTTCGGCCGTGGTGGTGGACACCGCCTTCCGCCTGCACGTCGAGCTGGGGCCGGGGCTGTTGGAGTCGGTCTACGAAGCGGTCCTGGCCCGTCTGCTGGCGGAGCGGGGCCTGAAAGTGGATCGGCACCGGGCCGTGGCCTTCGATTTCCACGGCCTGCATTTCGACGAAGGCCTGCGCGTGGACCTGCTGGTCGAGCGAAGCCTGGTGATCGAACTGAAGTCGGTGGAGACGCTCGCCCCGGTCCACTACAAGCAGTTGCTCACCTACTTGCGCCTGCTGGACCTGCCCCTCGGGCTGTTGATCAACTATGGCGCCGCGACCTTCAAAGAGGGCGTCAAGCGCATCGTCAACCATCACACAGACTTCGCGTCCTCGCGCCTTCGTGTGAACCAAGGCTTGTGGTGAGGGAGAGGTTGGGACGATAATGCCCGAAATCGCTGTCTGGAGGAGCCTGTGCTGCTGTCTTTCTTCCTCGCCCTGCCCGCCCTGCTGCTGGGCACCGTCACCCCTGCCGCGTCGGCCGCCGGGCCGGCCGACCTCGTCCTTCTCGGCGGAACCATCCGCACCCTCGACCCGCGACAGCCCGTGGTTTCCGCCCTGGCGGTCTCGGGCGGCCGGGTGGCGGTCGTGGGGACGGAGGCGCAGGTGCGAGCGCTCATCGGGCCGAAGACGCGGGTCCTCGACCTGCGGGGCGGCACGGCCTACCCCGGCTTCGTGGACGCCCACGCCCATGTCGGCGGGCTGGGGCAGGGCCTGCGCCGCCTGGACCTGACGCAGGCCGCTTCGGAGGCGGACGCCGCCGCCATGGTCCGCCGGGCGGCCCGGGGCAAGGCGCCGGGCGAGTGGATCACCGGCCGCGGCTGGGACCAGAACAAGTGGGAGGGGAAGGAGTTCCCGTCCCGGCGGTCGATCTCCGAGGCCGCGCCGGGCAACCCGGTGGTCCTCCGCCGGGTGGACGGCCACGCCGCCTGGGCCAACGACGCCGCCTTGAAGCTGGCCGGGCTCTCCGAACGGGGGCGGGCCGTGAGCGGCGGCGAGATTCTCTGCGACGGGCAGGGCGTGCCCACGGGCATCCTGGTCGACGACGCGGCGGACCTCGTCTTGCGCCTCGTGCCCGAGGACTCGGAGCGCGACCGGCAGGAAGCCCTGCGCCAGGCCGCCTCGCTCTGCGCCCGGCTGGGTCTGACCGGCATCCACGACGCCGGGGTGGGGCCCGGCGAACTGGCCGCCTACCGCCGGCTCCTGGCCGAGGACGGACTGCCGGTGCGGATCTGGGCCATGCTGGAGGGGCCGGAGGACTGGCTGCGGAAGGAACTGGGCCGCGGGCCGCAGTCGGAGGGCGACGGCCGGCTGGTCCTCGGCGGCGTGAAGATGTACGCCGACGGGGCGCTCGGTTCGCGGGGCGCCTGGCTGCTGGCGCCGTACGCCGACCGGCCGGACAGCTCCGGGCTGAGCGTGACCCCGCCGGCCGAGATGGCCCGCCGGGCGGCCATCTGCGCGGAGCTGCGCGTGCAGCTGTGCACCCACGCCATCGGCGACCGGGCGGTGCGCGAAACGCTGGACGCCTACGAGAAGGCCCTGGCCCCCCTGGCCGACGGGAAGAGCCGGCGTTTCCGCATCGAGCACGCCCAGATCGTCGACCCCGCCGACGTGCCCCGCTTCGCCGCGCTCGGCGTCATCCCCTCCATGCAGCCGACCCACTGCACCTCGGACATGCCCTGGGCGCCCCTCCGGCTCGGCCCGGAACGCGCCGCCCACGCCTACGCCTGGCGGTCGTTCCTCGACCGGGGCCAGCACATCCCCGCCGGCACCGATTTCCCCATCGAAGCGCCCGACCCGCTGTACACGTTCCACGCCGCCGTGACCCGCCGGGGCCGCGACGGCCGGCCGCAGCCGGGCTGGCATCCGGAGCAGCGCCTGACCCGCGAGGAGGCGCTGCTGGCCATGACCCTCTGGGCCGCCGAGGCGGCCTTCCTGGAGAAGGAGCAGGGTACGCTCGCCCCCGGCCGCCGGGCCGACGTCACCGTGCTGGACGCCGACCTGCTGACGGTCCCGGAGGAGCAAATCCTGAAAGCCCGCGTGCTGTTCACCGTCGTCGCCGGCCGGGTGGTCTACGCGGCGGATGCGGCCGAATAAAAAGCAACATTGATGAACGTGATGAACATGAGGAAAGGGAAAGGGGCGTGGGGCGACGCATTGCGGTACCGTCCGGTGTTTTCATGCGGAACACGGCGGACTTCGGGCGGCCTTCCCTCTGTCCGGCAGACAAGCCAAAATGGCGGATTGTTTGGAAGTCTATCCGATCTTTATAAGCATCACGTTGATCATGTCCATCAGTGTTTGATTTGTCTGGAAAATATGAATTTAGCAAGGGGGAGGGGCGATGGTGCAGAACGACTTGTTGTCGGAAAAGGTGATTGCGGCGGCTTATGCAGTGGCCAATGCCCTCGGCTGCGGATATCTGGAAAAAGTGTACGAGAACGCTCTGGCCCTGGAGCTTCGGTCGCTGGGGCTGGACGTGAAGCAGCAGTGGGGCATCCGGGTCCGCTACCGGGGGGCCGACGTGGGGGAGTACTTCGCCGACCTGCTCGTGGAAGGGCGACTCCTGGTCGAACTCAAAGCCGTCAAGGCCCTGGAGGACATCCACCTGGCCCAATGCTTGAACTACGTAAAGGGGACGGGGTTGGGGGCCTGCCTACTGCTCAACTTCGGAACGCCGAAAGTGGAAGTCCGACGCCTGGTCAACCACTTTGAACATTCCGACAATAATTGACTATGATGAATGGGATGAATGTGATGAACATAATGAGGGGAGACGGGGGGAGGGGTGCCGTCAGGAGGCGGGGTGCCGCCAGGGGTTGAGGCGGTGCGCACAAGAGAGCCGGTGGCCATCTTCGGCCGCGACCTAGGACAGTCTCATCCCATCCCGCATCGCGCGGCCCTCGCCGCGGGGCCCGGCCCGGCTGGTTCTGGTTGCCCATGTCCTTTCTGCGGCGGGCTTTCTGGGAGGGCAGAGTAAAAAAGGAGCGCGTTCCTCTGGCATCCGGGCGGGGGGCGTTATATAATTCATAGGTTTTAGCGCCCTTGCGGCGAAAACGAACGTTCAGCCCGGAAGTGAGGACCATGAGAGAGAATCTGCCCAAAGCCTACGAGCCTGCCGAAGTGGAAGCCAAGTGGTATTCCTGCTGGGAGCGGCAGGGCCTGTTCAAGCCCGCGGAAGACGGCGCCGACGCCAAGCGCTTTTCCATCGTCATCCCCCCGCCCAACGTCACGGGCACGCTACATATCGGCCATGCCTTCTGCTTCACCCTCCACGACGTCATCGTACGCTGGAAGCGGATGCTGGGGTACGCCGTCCTCTGGCTGCCGGGAACCGACCACGCCGGCATCGCCACCCAGAACGTGGTGGAGAAGTCCCTGCGCGAACAGGAGAACCTCGGCCGGAAGGACCTCGGCCGGAAGGCCTTCGAGGAGAGGGTCTGGAAGTGGAAGGAAGAGTACGGCGGCCGGATTCTCGACCAACTGCGCCGCCTCGGCGCCTCCTGCGACTGGGACCGCCTCCGCTTCACCCTCGACCAGGGGCTCTCGCGCGCCGTGCGCGAGGTGTTCGTCAGGCTCTACGAGGAAGGGTTGATCTACAAGGGCGAGTACATCGTCAACTGGTGCCCGCGCTGCGAGACGGCCATTTCCGACCTGGAAACCCAGTACGAGACCCTGGAGGGCAAGCTCTGGTACGTCCGGTACCCCATCAAGGGCCGGCCCGGGGAATACATCACCGTCGCCACGACCCGCCCGGAGACCATGCTCGGCGACACCGCCGTGGCCATGAACCCCGACGACGAACGCTTCGCCCACCTGAAGGGGGCGACGCTCGTCCTGCCGCTGCTGGGGCGGGAAATCCCCCTCATCCAGGACTCCATGGTGGCCATGGACTTCGGGACGGGCATGGTCAAGGTGACCCCCTCCCACGACCCCAATGACTTCCAGACCGGCCAGCGCCACAACCTCCCCTTCATCCGCGTCATCAACGAGCACGGGCGCATGACGGACGAGGCCGGCCCCTTCGCCGGGCTGGACCGCTACGAGTGCCGGGAGAAGGTCCTGCAGCAGCTGGAGGCCGAGGGCCTGCTGGAGAAGGTCGAGAAGCACGTGCACAACGTCGGGCACTGCCAGCGCTGCACCACCGTGGTCGAGCCGCTGGTCTCCAGCCAGTGGTTCGTCCGCATCAAGCCGCTGGCCGACCAGGCCGTGGCCTCGGTCCAGGACGGCCTGGTCACGTTCCTGCCCAACCGCTACGAGAAGACTTTCTTCACCTGGATGGCGGACATCCACGACTGGTGCATTTCCCGCCAGCTGTGGTGGGGCCACCGCATCCCGGCCTGGAAGTGCGGCGCCTGCGGCCAGTACACCGTCACCCGCACGGACCCCGACAAGTGCGCCCACTGCGGTTCCACGGCCATCCAGCAGGAGGAGGACGTCCTCGACACCTGGTTCTCCTCGGCCCTGTGGCCGTTCTCCACGCTGGGCTGGCCCGACGCGACGCCGGACCTCCGGCGCTTCTACCCCACCGACCTGCTGATCACCGGCTACGACATCATCTTCTTCTGGGTCGCCCGCATGATCATGATGGGCATGAAGTGCATGGAGGCCCCGCCGTTCCGCACGGTCTACATCCACGGCCTGGTCCGCGACGAGCACAACCACAAGATGAGCAAGTCGAAGGGCAACGTGGTGGACCCGCTGGAGATCATGGCGAAGTACGGCACCGACGCCGTCCGCTTCACCCTGGCCGTCATGGCCATGCCCGGCAGCGACCTGCCCTTCAGCGTGGACCGCATGGTGGGCTACCGCGCCTTCGCCAACAAGATCTGGAACGCGGCGCGCTTCCTGCTTATGAAGCTGCCCGAGGACATGGGGAGCACGACGGTGGAGCGGATCCGCGAACTGCAACGGGAAGGCCGCTTCGGCGAGACCGACCGCTGGATCCTCAGCCGGCTGAACGACACCTCGGCCGCCATCAACGGGGCCCTGGAGCAGTACGCCTGCCACGAGGCCGCGGACGCCATCTACCACTTCTTCTGGCACGAGTTCTGCGACTGGTACATCGAGTTCGCCAAGCCGCGGCTGGCGGAAGGCGACCCCCGCCGCCAGGAGACCATGGAGCTGCTGCTCTTCGTCCTGGACCGCTCGCTGCGCCTCCTGCACCCCTTCATGCCCTTCCTGACCGAGGAAATCTGGCAGAGCCTCCCGCACGAGGGGACGTCCATCATGGTTGCCGCCTTCCCCGAGGCCGTCGAGGGTTTCTCCTGCCCGGAGGCGGAGTCCCGCGTGTCGGCCGTGCAGAACCTGATCACGGCGGTCCGGACCATCCGGGCCGAAAACAACCTGCCCCCGGGCAAACGCCTGCCCCTGGAATTCTCCGCCGAAAACGCCGAGGCGGAGCTGTTCGGCCTGTTCGGGGAGGAAATCCGCGGCCTGGCCATGCTCGAAGAGGTCCGGCGGGCCGAAGTGCTGTCCGACGAGCCGGGGGCGCTCAAGGGCGCCTGCCCGGGCATCCGGTTCCAGATCCTGGCGCCACGCGTGGCCGACGTCTCCGCCGAGCGCGACCGCCTGGGCCGCGAGATCCGCAAGCTCGAGGACGAGATGGGCAAGATCTCGGCCAAGCTGGGCAATGCGGATTTTCTGGCCAAGGCGCCGGCCGATGTGGTAAATAAGAATCGTAAAAAGTTTGCGGAACTGGAAGAAAAGGCGGGGGCCTTGCGGGGCGCCCTGGAAAAACTGGCCTAGAGGGTACGTGATGGCGCAGACGCCTGTTATGCCGCAGCCCGAGCCGTGCGGATACGCCCCTTCCCCGGAGTGGCTGGCCTCCCTGCGCTTCGTCCGCACGCTGCACGAGTGGCGGACCGTCGATTCCACCAACGCCCGGGCCATGGCCCTGGGCCGGGCGGACCGGCTGGCGCCCGGCTCGCTGCTCCTGGCGGGCTGCCAGACGGCCGGGCGGGGGCGTCTCGGGCACTCCTGGCACTCCGAGACCGACGCCGGGATCTACGCCACCCTGTTCCTGATGCCCGGGCAGTTCCCCGGCCGGGAACAGGAAGCCCTGGCCTCCGGGTGGCTGACCCTGGCGGCCGGCGTGGCGATCCACGAGGCGCTAACCGGGCTTCTGCCCGGGCACCTGCGCGCGGGGCTCGACCTGAAGTGGCCCAACGACATCCTCTTCGGCGGCCGCAAGCTCTGCGGCATCCTGGCCGAAGCCGAGGCCGGCGCCGAAGGGATCCGCTTCGCCGTGTTGGGCTTCGGGGTGAACGTCCACCACCGCGGGTTCCCCGGCGAGATCTCGGATTCGGCGATTTCCCTGCACGCCGTCCTCTCCGCCGAACCGGACCGCCGAAGCGTCCTGGCGGCGATCCTGGAGGTCCTGGACCGGCGCCTGGACCAGGTCGCCCGGGGGGCGACGGAAACCCTGCGGGAAGACTGGGAGAGCCGTTCCACCTTCGCCCGGGGGCGCGAGGTGGCCCAGTGGGTGGGGGGGCGCAGCGTCCTGCAGGGGGTCACCGACGGCCTCGGGCCGGACGGGGCGCTCCGCGTGCGGGATGACGAGGGCACTGTCCACGCCGTTCGGGGCGGGGAAGTGGTAGACTGGCGCAGGCACTGATCGGCAGAGTCTTTCGCCGGGGAGGCGCGCCCGCCCGCCCGGCTGCATATTGGGGAGGTTCCACGAAATGATCTCCGGTTTTTTCTCGAAGCTCAAGACCGCGGTGAAATCCACCAAGGACAACCTGGTGGGGAAGATCGAGGACCTGGTCCTGGGCAAGAAAACGATAGACGCGGACGTGCTCGAGCAGCTCGAGGCCGTCCTGATCGGCGCCGACATCGGCGTCGTCGTCACCCAGGAAATCCTGGAACGCGCCCGGAAGGAAATCGCCCGCAACGCGCTGGACGACTACGATCAACTGGTGCAGCTCATCAAGGAAACCCTGCGGGGGATCCTGACCCGGCAGGACGTGCCGGACCGCGCGCTGGAGGCCGCCCCGCCGGGGGTGATCTTCGTGGTGGGCGTCAACGGCGTGGGCAAGACCACCACCATCGGCAAGCTGGCCAACCGGTACAACCAGGACGGCAAGAAGGTCCTCGTGTGCGCGGCCGACACCTTCCGCGCGGCGGCCATCGAGCAGCTGGAGATCTGGGCCCACCGCTCCGGGTCGACCCTGGTCCGCAAGGACCACGGTTCCGACCCTTCCGCCGTTCTCTACGAGGCCCTGGACCGCGCCCGGACGGAAGCCGACGACCTCGTCATCGTCGACACGGCCGGCCGGCTGCACACCAAGCACAACCTCATGAAAGAGCTGGAAAAAATGCGGAACGTGGCTTCGCGCCGGGTGCCGGGGGCGCCGCACGAGGTGTTCCTGGTCATCGACGCCACCACGGGGCAGAACGGGCTGAACCAGGCCCGGGAGTTCCTCCGGACTTCCGGGGTCACCGGCCTGATCGTGACGAAGCTCGACGGTACGGCGAAGGGCGGGGTGGTCGTCGCCATCTCCCGCGAACTGAACCTGCCCATCCGTTTCGTCGGCGTCGGGGAGAAGATGGACGACCTCATCGTTTTCAACCCGGACGATTACGTCGAGTCCATTTTCGGGAAAAACTGAGCGGATACAAGGGGGGCGCGTGGCAACAAAGCCGTCCGGCACCGGTACGTTCACCCCGGCCAGGTTGGTGGTCGATCAAGCCGCCCTCATCCTGAAGCACACGTTCGACATCGTCTGGCAGGTGGACCTCGCGGGGCGCTACGTCTATCTCAACGAGGCCTTCGGGAAGGTGCTCGGCTACAAGGCCGAGAACTTCCTGGGCAAGGTGCGCGACGACTTTCTCCTGGGCGACCGCACCGCCTCCACCGAGACGGTGTACCGCGAGTTCGCTGCCGGCAAGGACAATTTGAGGCTGCAGTACTCGTACCAGGGGGCCGACGGGCGCATCATCCACGTAGAATCCCTGCTGAACCCGCTCCGTGACGAGACGGGCGCCGTGACCGGCTTCTTCGGGGTCTCCCGGGACGTCACCTCCTGGGTCGATGCGCTGGACAAGAGCCGGTTCCAACAGAAGCTCCTGGAGTGCAAGGACGAGCTCTCCCGGCTGATCATCGTCAACAAGCCCTTCCATGCCATCGCCGAGAACCTGCTGACGAAAGCCGTGGAGTTCACCTCCTCCATGAGCGGGGGCATCGCCTACTGGGACGACAACGCCGGGAAGTTCCACTGCCTGGTGAAGCCGGAGTGCCAGCTGGGCCACTCGGGCTGGAAAGCCTTCACGGACGAGACGCTGCCGCCGTGGTACCGGCACCTGCTGACCATCGAGTCGCCGAAAGTGCTGTTCAGCATTCCGCACCCTTACGAAGAGCAGATGCCCTGTTACAGCCACTGCCAGGAGATCCTGGTGGCCCCCTGCCGGGTGGAGGACCGGACGATCGGCCTCATCACCCTGTGCACGGAGAAGGGCGCCAGGCCCATGGGCGTGAAGGACCTGCTCCTGATCGAGGACTTCTGCCGGTTCTTCGCCCAGGCCATCCGCTACGAAAACCTGCAGCGGCGTCTCCAGCTGGCCCTGGAGATCTACCGGGGCTTCGAGAACGCCAATCTCGTGGGTGTTTTCCAGTTGCGCTTCAGCGCCCCCATCAACGCCGGCGAGACGCCCGACCACATCGCCAAGGCCATCCTCCACAGCGCGCAGTTCGAGTACGCCAACGACGCCATGGGGCAGATGTACGGTTTCACCTCCGGCAGCGACCTCGTCGGGAAACCGCTGGCCGACTTCTTCGAGTCGGAGGACTACGCCATCGCCATGCTGCGTGAGTTCGTGGCCGACGGGTTCCGCTTCACCCGGGGCCCGATCCGGCAGGTCAGCGTTCAGAAGGCGCCCAAGGTCTTCCGGGTCTCCTCCTTCGGCTTCCTGGAGGACTGGCAGCTGACCCGCATCTGGGGGATCCAGACCGACACGTCCCGCGAGATGGAGATGGAGCGGCAGCTGGTGCACAGCCTGAAGATGGAGGCGGTGGGGACTCTCTCGGGCGGGATCGCCCACGATTTCAACAACATCCTGAACGGGGTGCTCGGTTACACCTCCTTGCTGAAAATGGAGGTGGGGCAGAATGCGCAGGCCCTGGAAACAGTCCAGGAAGTGGAGAAGCTCTGCCTGAAGGCGGCCGACCTGTCCTCGCTGCTGCTGGGCTTCGCCCGGCGGAAGTCGGCGAACAAGGTGCCCCTGTGCCTCAACGACATCGCCTCGAACATGGTCAAGCTGGTGGAGCGGACTTTCCGGAAGGACATCCGCATCGAAACCGACCTGTCGCCCAACCTGCGGAGCGTCGAGGCCGACGCGGTGCAGATCGAGAGCGTCGTCATGAACATCTGCATCAACGCCCGCGACGCCATGCCGCAGGGCGGCGTGCTGCGCCTGTCCACGCGGAACGTTTTCCTCGACGAGCCCTACGTGCAGAAGTTCATGGGGCTCTCCTGCGGCGACTACGTGCAGGTGTCCATCCGCGACACCGGCATGGGCATGTCCGACGAGGCCATGAAGCGGATCTTCGACCCCTTCTACACGACGAAGAAGGACGCGGGGGGGACCGGGCTCGGGCTCTCCATGGTCTACTCCATCATGGCCAACCACGGCGGCGCGGTGACCGTCTACTCCGAGGAGGGGCACGGGTCCGAGTTCAAGCTGTACTTCAAGGCCGTGCCGGACACCGTGGTCGTCCAGACGGACATCCCCACCGAAACGATCGGGATCGTCCCCGGCATGCGCGGGGCGGAGAAGATCCTGCTGGTCGACGACGACGACATCGTCCGCCTCACGGGCCAGCGCCTCCTCGAGCGCATGGGCTACGGCGTGGAAGTCGCCGAAAACGGGCGAATCGCGGTGGAAAGCTTCGAGCGCGATCCCGGGCGTTTCGACCTGGTCGTCATGGACATGATCATGCCCGAGATGTGCGGGGACAAGGCCTTCGAGCTGATGCGCAAGGTCCGGCCGGACATCCGCATCCTGGTGGCCTCCGGCTTCAGCCCGGACGAGCGGGTGCGGAAGCTGCTGGCCACCGGCGGATCCAGCTTCATTCAGAAACCCTTCCTCTTTCCCGAACTCAGTCAGGCGATCCGGGCTTTGCTGGGGCAGTGAGGGGCAAGGTGTCTTCGTACGGTTCGGTCCAACTGAGCGGGAAGTCGTCGGAAATCGTGATCATCGGGACCGATTCCGTCTCCGGCGCCGTCATGATGGTGCCCGTCCTGCAGGAGCTTCGCGCCAGCCACGCCGGCGCCGCCCTGACCTACGTCGGCCCCGACGTCATCATCGACCTGTTCCACGCCATGGAGATCATCGAGGCGGGCATTTCCGCCGGCCATGACCGGGGGACGCTGCTGCGGTCGCTGGGCAGCCTGCTGCGCGTGTCGCGCCTGATCCGCTCCCGGCGGCCGGCCGTGGCGGCCAGCCTGGTCGAGGGCTTGCACCCTCGCCTGCTGGCGTTCCTGAGCGGGGCCCGGCACCGGATCGGCCCCGTCCACTCCCGGAAGAGCATTCTCCTGAACCGTCCCGTCGTCGTGGACCGGGAGATGGAGGAAATGCACCCCGTTTTCCGCCACCTCCAGCTGCTGTACCGCGCCGGCCTGACCTCCCGGGACCCGGTGGAGTGCGCCGGCGAACACCCCTCCTTTTCCGTCACCCGGAACCCGCTGCTGTCCCGGGCCGCCCGGCACGCCCTGGAAATCCTGGAAATCCCCACCGGCCTGCCCATCGTCGGGCTGTATGCGGGCCCGGCCAACCATTCGGCCGGCCGGTGGTTCCCGGAGCGGTACGCCGCGGTCGTCCGCAAATTGCGGGAGGATTTCCCGTTTACCACCGTGTTCTTCGGTCCCAAGCACGACCGTCCCGTCGCCCAGCTGGTCTGCCAGGAACTGGGGCAGGAGGGGGTGAAGAACGCCTGCGGGCGCCTGTCGCTGACGGCCATGGCTTCCCTGGTGGGCACGTGCCGGCTTTTCCTGGGCAGCGATTCGGGCCTGCTGCACCTGGCCGGCCTGTTCGGGGTGCCGCAGGTGGGCCTGTTCGGGCCCACCCACCCTGCCGAGTGCGCGCCCCTCTCCCGCAAGGCCGTGGTGGTGCGGAAGAACGTCTGCGGCCCCTGCAACCGGGGCGTCTGCCCCCTGGACAAGCGCTGCATGAAGGCCCTGACCGTGGCCGAAGTGGTGGACCGGTCGCGCGCCCTGCTTCAGAAGGAATACGCGCAGTTGTCGTAGCGGTCGGTGATCTGCAGGATGCGCTCGTCCGCCAGTTGCTTCAACACCCGCCGGGTCAGGGCGTGCACCCGCGCCTCCTCGGAAGGCCGGCTCTCTTCGGCGGCGTCGTAGTCCACCAGGTGGAAGAAGCGGGCGATGTGGATCAGTTCGTGGGTGAGGATGTAGAGCATCAGGGCGTCCAGGCTGTCGGCCTGCCCCTCCTCGTCGGCCAGCTTCAGGATGTGCGGGTCGTACAGGACGATGGTGTAGGCGTCGGGGCTCGTCGCGCCGGCGGGGCTCGCCGCCGCGCCTTTCCGGGGGTTCCGCACCACTTCCGCCAGGACGGTGGCCTCCCGCCGCGGCAGGCCGTCGGGGAAGTCCCGGCCCGTGATGAGGTCGTAGCTGTAGGGGAACCACTCGCGGGGGGAAAAGCGGTAGTACGCTTCCAGGCCGGCCGAGGCTTTCTTCAGGCATTTCATGATGTCGTCAAGCTGATGGTTCGTGAATCGCCGAGCTCGCATACGGAACCCTCTCCGAAAAGGCCGGACGGGGGATGGTCAGTTGTAGCGTCCGCGCAGGCCGTTCCATCTTATCTTGATAAGTGAAACGAGCATGTGCAGGGGATCGCGGGCCATCCGGATGGTGGACACCTTGTAGGAATGCCGGTCCGACACCCGGGCCGGAATCTCGGCCACGGTCAGTCCCTGACGGTTGGCGATGAAGATCAGTTCCACGTCGAAAGAGAAGTCGAAGATCCTCTGCCGGGAGAAGATCGCCCGGGCCGCTTCGGAGCGGAAACCTTTCAAGCCGGCCTGGGTGTCCTTGAAGTGAAAGCCCAGGATCAGGCGGACCAGGCGGTTGAAGATCTCCCCGGTCAGGCGGCGGAACATCCGGATGTTCTTCTGCGGGGTCGCCAGCAGGCGGCGCGAGCCCATCACCACGTCGCAGCGGGACAGGGCTTCCAGCATGGTGGGGAAGTGGTCGAAGCCGTAGGCGAGGTCCCCGTCGGTGAAGATCAGGTAGCGTCCCTTCGCGGCCCGCATGCCTTCCCGCACCGCATGTCCCTTGCCCCCGTTTTTCTGCAGGCGGAGGCACTGCAGGCGCGGCTCGCCGATCTTTTCCAGCTCTTTTTCGAGCAGGGCGCCCGTGCCGTCCCGCGACCCGTCGTCCACGAACAGGAAAACGCAGTCGGGATGCTCGCGCACAAAGTCTGCCACGCTGTGGATGACCCCCGAGAGAATGGCCGATTCGTTGTACACGGGAAGGATGACGGTGTACGCCGGTTCGGCCGGGACCGGCGAGGCGCACTCGGCGACGCCCTGGATGGTGGCGTTCCGTTCCGGTTCCCTGGCCGAGGCGCTTTCGCCCAACGGCAGCGAGACGCGCACCAGCGAGCCGGTCTTGAGATCCTGCAGGATCATCAACCGCACCAGCGGGGTGTTGCGGGGCGGCGGGTCGGGCAGGGAGAAGGCCATCTCCAGTTGGGCGCTGTCGAATTCGTGGGGGATGGCGTCCGGGTCGGGGATGTGCGGGAAGAGGCAGATCAGCTGGTAGGTGTGCGGCAGGACGCCGAATTTCCGGAAGATGACCGCCTCCCATTCCGCCTTCTCCTCGAGGGAGAGGCGGGCAGAGGGGGTCCCGAAAAGGCTCAACCGGGAAACGTCCGGGTGGGCGGGGTGATTGACGACGCGCGGGCTGTCGAGGAAACCGGCGGAACGGACGACTTGGGGAAAAGTGCCCGGCGAGTTGCCGGAAGGCGATAGCCAGGCCGAAACGGCGACCGCTGGCTGTTTGTCGTCGGGGAGAGGCGGGCCGCCTTCAGCATTCGCCATGCATCGCTTCCTGGCAGAGGTGGCGGACGGCCTTTTCCACCCGGTCGAGGGGTTCCAGCAGGTCCATGGAGGTGTCCAACCGTTTCAGCACCTCCAGCAGTTCCTGCTGGCGGGCGGTGTCCTCGTTGTAGAAACGCACCTGCAGGGTTCTGCGCAGGGTGGAGGCCAGCACCGCTTCGGTCGGGCCCACCTTCGCCGTGCGCGTGAGGGGATCGGGGGCGACGCCACCGCTGCGGGCGGAGTTCTCCAGCGAGCGCAGGGCGATGCAGTCGCTCTCCCCGAAGAAGCCGGAGAGCGCCCACTCGTCCGGCGAACAGATGACGAGGCCGGGCCGGGTCGACAGCTCCCGTTCCAGGCTCTGCTTGAAAACCGTGTTCTTGATGTACTCCTCCAGTTGCTTCCCGTAGATGATCCGCTGCAGCTCGTTCGGCCGCACCGGCACGACGTAGCGGAACTCCACCGGTATGCCGCAGGAATCCGTCACCAGGCAGGCCGCGGAGAACACGCCGGGGATGCCGCCGGTGCGGAAGAAGCCGACCAGGGAGGCGTCGGTCATGGCCGTTCGGGGCCGGCGGCCCCGCCCGCCGCGGGTGCCGGCGAAGGCGCGGGCGCCGACACTTCCTGCATGAATTCGTCGAAGCTCTCCTCGAGCGTGTCGCCGCATTTGCTGAGAATGAAGTCGCTGGTCATGAGCACGCGGACGATGGTGATCATGGCGGCTTTCTGGACCGGGGTGATCCCGCCGGTCCCCCGGGGGAAGTCGACGATCTTGGCGAAGGACGCACCGAGTTCGCCGTAGCTGTTGAGATACTCCATGGAAAAGTGGTTGAAGACTTCCGAGAGGATGCGCGAAAAAGTCGGGTAGGCGTCGTACTCGACGAGGGCGTTGAGGATCTCCTCGCGGGTCGGGTGCAGGACCGGGGAGATCTCGGGAAGGTGGTTCTTCCTGGGCGAAGCGCCGCCGCCGGCTTTTTTGCGCCGCCGCGAGATGGACAGGTACAGCAGCACGATCAGGACCAGGGTGACGGCGCTGCCCGCGATCAGCACCTCCAGGTCGTGCCGGGACACGAAGGAGGCGATGGTGTCGATAATGTGCTGAAACATGGAACGGCGCTCCGATAGTGGAATTCACACCCAAGATAAACCTTTCTGCCGCTCAAGTCAAACAGAAAACCCTTTACTCGGAAAGGTTTGGCGTCTGCTCCCGGGTGATCCGGATCCGCAGGACCTTGCGGCTGTCCACTTCCAGGACATGGAAATTGAGTCCTGACATGGAAATGGTTTCGTCTTTCCGCGGGAAGCGGCCCAGATGGGCGATCACCATCCCGGCCACGGTGTTGTAGCTCTCGTCGTACAGGTCCAGGCCGAGCTTGTCGCCCAGTCGCCCGATCTCGGTGTCGCCGTTGAGGATGAATTCGCCGGGCGATGGCTCGGCGATCTCCTCCTCCTCGGGCTGGTCCTCGTCGCGGATTTCCCCCACGATCTCCTCGAGGAGGTCCTCCAGGGTGGCCAGGCCGGCGATTCCCCCGTACTCGTCCACCACCAGGGCCATGAGCTCCCCCCGGTTCTGCATTTCCCGCAGCAGTTCGGCGACTTTCTTCGTCTCCGGGACGAAGAAGGCCGGCCGCACGATGGAGTCGAGGGGGTCGCCGGAGGTCTCGAAAGAGTAGGCGGCCAGGAGGTCCCGCACGTACACGGTGCCGGTCACGGAGTCGATGGTGTCGCGGTAGACGGGGATGCGGCTGTGCCGGCTGGCCGTGACCAGGTCCTTGAGCTCCTGCAGGGTGGCGTTCTCGCGGATGGCGGTCATTTCGGGCCGGGGGGTCATGACCTCCCGGACCATGGTGTCCCCGAATTCCACGACCTGGCGGATGATGGCGCCTTCTCCCGGTTCGAAGATCCCTTCTTCCTCCCCGACGTCCAGGTAGGCCTTGACTTCCGCGTCGGAAACCTCGTCCGGCCCCTCGTTGGCGGCCGGTTCCGGGTTTTCCCGGCGCCTGGCGACGGCGATGAGGGGCCGGCAGACGACGTGCAGGACCGCGTGGAGTGGGCGGAAGGCGGGATACAGTCTGGCCACCAGGAGGGTGCGTTCTCCCCGGAGCAGCGCCCAGGGCGTCAGGTGGCCGGCCAGCAGGACCACCAGGCCGACGGCGGCGACGGTCAGTCCGGCGGGGTTCGGGGCGGCGCTTTTCTGGAGCAGGTCGTACAGGGTCAGGGTGAAGGCGACCAGCAGGAGCTGCAGCAGGAAGACGAGCGGGATCAGCACTTCCGCCCTGGAAGCCTGGAGCAGGGCCGACAGGCGTGCCCGGGACCTGTTCCCCGAATCGGCCTGGAGCAGCTTGAAGTCCATGGGGGTCATCCGCGACAGGGCGTTCTCCAGCAGCGAGTAAAAGGAGAAAGCCAACAGGAGCAGCGCGGAAACCAGGGCTTGAAGGTTCGTGTTCATGAGAATCGTCTCGGTCCGGTATGAGAGGCGGCCGGCGTATCGGGAATCAGTGGAAATGGGCGACCAGCGCCGTGACGTTGTCCTTTCCCCCCGCCTGGTTGGCGGCGCGGACGAGGCTGCCGGCCTGCTCCTTCGGGTGGACGTGCCGGCACAGGATTTCCCTGACCGCCTCCTCTTCGATGGCGCCGTGGAGGCCGTCTGTGCAAAGCAGGATGCGGACGCCCCGGGGGATCATCGAAACGTAGGTGTCGACCTCCACGTCCTCCTTGCTCCCCAGTGACCGGGACAGGATGTTCTTCCGGGGGTGGTTGCGGGCTTCCTCCTCGGTGAGGATGCCTTGGGCGAGGAGTTCCTGGACCATGCTGTGGTCCCGCGTCAGCAGCCGGAACGAACTGTGGTCCAGGAAGTAGCAGCGGCAGTCTCCCACGTGCCCCACGGCCAGGACGTCGTTGTGGATGAGCACGGCCAGCACGGTGGCGCCCATGCTGACCTGTTCGCTGCTGCTTCTTCTGCCGTAAATGCGCCGGTTCGCCTCCCGGATGGCTTCGCGCAAGAAGGCGGCGGGGTTCTCCAGCGCGGATTCCGCGTCGGCCGCTGCGACCTGCCCCTCGCCTGGTTCCGGGGCCGGCTGGAAGACGGGTGCCATGATTTTTCGGAAAAAGTGCTCGCCGAGGGTCTGCAGGGCGATTTTCGCGGCCACTTCGCCGTGGGCCTTGCCCCCCATCCCGTCGGAAACCGCGAACAGGGCCACGGTTTCTTTCCGCTCGAAGGTTTCGAGGTTGGTGACCAGGGCGAGGGCGGCGTCCTCGTTGGCTCCCCGTTGCAGACCGACGTCGGTCAAATATGCCCAGGTAAGGTTCATCGTGTTCCCTTTTCATCGGTTGCGCAGGCGGAGGATCCGGGTCCCGCCTGCCCTGGCGCCTGCCGGCCCGGCCCCTCCGGCTGATCCGCCCGGGGGGGTGTCTTGATGTCCGATCCGGCGCTATCCCCCGAAATGCTATCACGGAGAGAGCAAATGTGAAACGAAATTTCTTCTCCGGCGGAAGCGGGGCCTTCCGGCTTCGCGGCCCGCCGTGGGGAAAGGCTACCCCGAACGGCGCTCGGGAGGGGAAATATTCCCCAAGGGAACCTGAATTCTCCAGCCGGGCAGGTGGGGCGACGGTGGGAGCACGGCACGGTCGTCGGTATATCCAAAAGAAATAGAATCATAAACATCCAGTCATGGCCGGGGGGTGGATCGCGGACGCTTGGGAGAAAATGGCACGGATATTGCTTAGACGAGACATTGCCGGCCGGTTCGACTGGCCGCGCCAGCCCAAAAAACTACCATTAAGGAGAGTGCATATGAACATCAGACCGTTGCATGATCGCGTCATCGTGAAGCGATTGGAGCAGAAAGAGCAGATGAAGGGCGGCATCATCATCCCCGACACCGCCAAGGAAAAGCCTCAGCAGGGCGAAGTCATCGCCGTCGGCAAGGGCAAGATCCTCGACAGCGGCGAGCGCGTGACCCCGGAAGTCAAGGCCGGCGACCGCATCCTGTTCGGCAAGTACTCCGGAAACGAAGTGAAGATCGACGAAGAGGAATTCCTCATCATGCGCGAGGACGAAATCCTCGGCATCCTGGAATAGCCCGCGCAACACGACTTAGATAAAGGAGAAAATGAAATGGCCAAGGATATCGTGTATTCCGAAAAGTGCCGCCAGAAGGTCCTGGAAGGTGTGAACCACCTTGCCGACACCGTCAAGCTGACCCTCGGCCCCAAGGGCCGCAACGTGGTCCTGGAGAAAAAGTTCGGTTCCCCCACCATCACCAAGGACGGGGTCACCGTGGCCAAGGAGATCGAACTGAAGGACAAGCTGGTCAACCTCGGCGCGCAGATGGTCAAGGAAGTCGCTTCCAAGACCAGCGACGTGGCCGGCGACGGCACCACCACCGCCACCCTGCTGGCCCAGTCCATCTACCGCGAAGGCGTGAGGAACGTCGCGGCCGGGGCGAACCCCATGGCCATCAAGCGCGGCATCGACAAGGCCGTGGACGCCGTGGTGAAAGAGATCACCCGGATGGCCGTGCCCGTCAGCGGCGACATGATCGCCCAGGTGGGCGCCATTTCCGCCAACAACGACATGTCCATCGGCTCCATCATCGCCGACGCCATGAAGAAGGTCGGCAAGGACGGCGTCATCACGGTGGAAGAGGCCAAGACGCTGGAAACGGCTCTCGAGGTCGTCGAAGGCATGCAGTTCGACCGCGGCTACCTGTCCCCGTATTTCGTGACCGACCCCGAGCGCATGGAAGCCGTGCTGGAAGACGTCAACATCCTCATCCACGAGAAGAAGATCAGCGCCATGAAGGACCTGCTCCCGATGCTCGAGCAGAGCGCCCGCTCCGGCAAGCCCCTGCTGATCATCGCGGAAGACGTCGAAGGCGAAGCGCTGGCCACCCTCGTGGTCAACAAGCTGCGCGGAACCCTCCAGGTCGCGGCCGTCAAGGCCCCCGGCTTCGGTGACCGCCGCAAGGCCATGCTGGAAGACATCGCCATCCTCACCGGCGGCAAGGTCGTCAGCGAAGATCTCGGCATCAAGCTGGAGAACGTTCGCCTGGAGGACCTCGGCCGGGCCAAGCGCGTGCGCATCGACAAGGACAACACCACCATCGTCGACGGGCAGCACACCCCCGCCGATCTTCAGGCCCGCATCAAGCAGATCCGCGTGCAGATCGACGAGACCACGTCCGACTACGACCGCGAAAAGCTGCAGGAACGCCTGGCCAAGCTCGTGGGCGGCGTCGCCGTCATCAAGGTCGGTGCGGCCACCGAGACCGAGATGAAGGAGAAGAAGGCCCGCGTGGAAGACGCCATGCACGCCACCAAGGCGGCCGTGGAAGAAGGGATCGTCCCCGGGGGCGGTGTCGCTTTCCTGCGCGTGATGAAGGCCCTGGACGAAGTCAAGCTGACGGGCGACGAGAAGGTCGGCGTCGACATCATCCGCCGCTCCCTGGAAGAGCCCATCCGCCAGATCGCCTGCAACGCCGGGCTGGAAGGCGCCGTGGTGGCCGAGAAGGTCAAGGCCAATCCCGAAGTGAATTTCGGTTTCAACGCGGAAACCGAAGTGTACGAGGACATGGTCAAGGCCGGCGTCATCGACCCCGCCAAGGTTACCCGCACCGCCCTGCAGAATTCGGCCTCCATCGCTGCCCTGCTGCTGACCACGGAAGCGGCCGTGTACGAGATCCCGGAAGAGAAGCCGGCGGTCCCTGCCATGCCTCCCGGCGGCGGCATGTACTGAGAACGTTTGGTAGAATCGCACAAGAGGGACCGCACCGGCGGCCCCTCTTTTTTTTCGCCGGGGCGACGCTTCCCCGCGGACCGGGCCTGCGGTGGCTGGCGGAAAAAAAGTGATGTCGCCGCAGGAAGAAAACGTGTATATACATTTTCCCTTTCGGGGGAGGGCTGACTCGCTCCCGGGGCGGTCCGCGGGACAGCGGTCGGGAAATGGCGCCGCGAAGGCAGGAGGACGCAGATGGAATTCGGGAAAACCGGTCGGGAAGCGGGGGCGACTGCCCGGCGGCAGCGGCGGGGACGGGAAGACGGATACGGGTCGCGCCGGTGCCGGCTGCTTCTGGCGGCCTTCCTCCTCTTCCTGTGCACTCCCGTTGCCCGGGCCCAGGAACCCGGCCGGTCGCTGGTCCGGATCGAAGCCGCCGGCGCCCCGGCCCTGGCCTCGTCCGGCGCTGCATTGCTGACCCGCTTCGAGGACGGTTCCCTGCTGGCCAGTGCCGGTCCGGACGCGCTGCGCAGGCTGGAAGAGGCGGGGGCCAGGGCGGAAGTGCTGGATGAAAGCATGGGCGAAGCTCCCTACTGGATCGCCCGTATCGAGGCGGCGAGCTGCTGGCGGACCGTTTCCCCCAGCCTGGCGACGTTGGGGGTCTTCGGCCAGGAAGCCCTGTGCCGCGGCGACGAAGCCGCGGCCTCGAGCCTGGCGGAGAGCGGTTTCCCGCTGCGGAGGGTGACGCTGCACCCGAAGCCGCTGGCGGTGGAACGCGAGTGGCGGGCCGTGTCCGTCGTGAAGGACGCAGCTCTGGCCGCCGTCCTGGAAAACGTCACGGCGGAGGCGCTGCTCCCTCTCCTGCGCGACCTGACCGGGCAGACCGTGGCGCAGGTGGGCGGGGAGCCGTACACCATCAAGACGCGCAACTCCTACCAGAGTGCGTCAATCCAGAAGGCGGCCCAGTACTGCCTCGAATACTTCCAGGCCCAGGGGCTCGAAGCCCATTACCAGAATTTCAACGGGGCCGGGAGGATCAACGTCATCGCCACCCAGACGGGCAAAACCCGCCCGGACGAATACGTCGTCATCTGTGCGCACCTGGACGACATGCCGGGCGGGCCGACCGCCCCCGGGGCGGACGACAACGGAAGCGGCTCCGTGGCCGTGCTGTTTGCGGCCGGCCTCTTCGCCGGCTTCGAGTCCGACCGCTCGATCATCTACGCCCTCTGGACCGGGGAGGAGCAAGGGCTCGTCGGCAGCAGCGCCTTCGCCGCCGAGGCCCGGGCGACCGGCCTGAACATCGCCGGCGTCGTCAACATGGACATGATCGCCTGGGAGAGCGACGGGATCCCGGAAATCGAAGCGCACGGCGATTTCTACGTGGCCGGCTCGGGGGCGCTGGCCGAAACCTACCGGGATGTCGCGGAAGCCTACGGGATGGACCTGCTGGTGTCCGTTTTCTACGACGGGATGCGGCGCAGCGATCACGCCCCGTTCTGGGACGAGGGGTACCCGGCCTTTCTCCTCATCGAACCCATCGACGGCGATTTCAACAGCTACTACCACACGACGCTCGACACCGTCGCGCATTGCCACATGGGCTTCTACGTCCAGACGGCGCGGGCGGCCCTGGCCACGACGGCCCACCTGGCGGGCGTGCGCTGTCTCCGGCCAGGCGACCTCGACCGGAACGGCCGGGTCGATGCGGCCGATGCCGTCCTGCTGGCCGCTTACCTGGGCGAAAAGGATGCCGGGCAGCCCGTCGCCGGCGAGGCGGGCGACGTCGACGGGAACGGGCGCGTCGACGCCGCGGATCTCGTCCGGTTGAAGGTTGCCGTGGGGCAGGGGCGGTGAAGATGGCGAACGGACCCTTTTTCGAAATCCTCCGCCAGGACGACCGGACCGCCGCCCGGCTGGGCCGCCTGACCACCGCTCACTCCGTCGTCGACACCCCCGTGTTCATGCCGGTGGGCACGGCCGGGACCGTCAAGGCGCTGCCTCAGGAATACCTCGAGGAAATGGACGCCCGGATCATCCTGGGCAACACCTACCACCTCCTCCTCCGGCCCGGGCACGAAAAAGTCAGGGCCATGGGCGGGTTGCACCGCTTCATCTCCTGGCCGCGCTCCCTCCTGACCGACAGCGGCGGCTTCCAGGTCTTCAGCCTGAAGGAGTTGCGGAAAGTGACGGAGGAAGGGGTGTTTTTCCGTTCCCACATCGACGGCAGCCCCCACTTCCTGACCCCGGAGAAGAGCATGGAAATCCAGGAGGCGCTGGGGTCGGACATCGCCATGGCCTTCGACGAGTGCACCCCCCTGCCGGCCACCGAGGCCGTCTGCCGCGCCTCCATGGAGCGGAGCATCCGCTGGGCGGAACGTTCCCGGAACGCCTTCACCGGCAGCGCCGGAAGGCTGTTCGGCATCGTGCAGGGCGGGACGTACGCAGACCTGCGGGCGGAGTGCGCCGAACGGCTGGCGGCCATGGACTTTCCGGGCTACGCCATCGGCGGCCTGAGCGTCGGCGAAACGAAGGACGAACTGTACCGCGTGGCCGGGGGGACGGCCCGTTGCCTGCCCTTCGACAAGCCCCGGTACCTCATGGGCGTCGGCACCCCGGAAGACCTGCTGGAGTGCATATCCCGCGGGGTGGACATGTTCGACTGCGTCATGCCCACGCGCAACGCCCGGAACGGGTGCCTCTTCACCCGGAACGGGAAAATCGTCATCAAGAACGCCCGCTATGCCCTGGACGAGCGCCCCCTCGACGAGGAGTGCGGCTGCCGGACCTGCCGTAGGTATTCGAGGGCCTATCTGCGGCACCTCCACATGGCCGGAGAAGTCCTTGGGACCGTGCTCAACACCGTCCACAACGTCCATTTTTATCTTGACACTCTGGGGCAAATCAGGCAATCTTTGCAATTCGGCAACTTCTTCGAGTTCAAGGAGCGGTTCTTGTCACGTTACCGGCAGCCTTGAGGATGAAGCCGGAACGGGAAACCGTTGCTCCATAAGATACCAATTCATACCGAGGATTAAGCAATATGTACACTCTGACGGGTATTGGCCCCTTGTTGCAGGCGGCGCAATCGGGCGGCGCCCAGGCGTTCGCGCCGTTCATCATGCTCGCCCTTTTCTTCGCCATCTTCTACTTCCTCATGATTCGCCCGATGAAGAAGAAGCAGAAGCTGCACGAGACCATGCTGCAGGGCCTGAAGCGCGGCGACAAGGTCATCACCAACGGCGGGATTTTCGGCGTCATCGACCGGGTCAAGGACACTTCCTTTGTCGTGGAGATCGGCGACAACGTGAAGATCGAGGTCCTGAAGTCGGCCGTGGCCGGCCTGCAGTCCCAGCCCGTCGAAGAAATAAAGCAGTAACAGATACTTTCGATAACGGAAGGCGTGTATCATGTCTAAAAATGTTTGGGTCAAAATTTTCATTGCAGTCATCGTGTGTGCGGTCAGCGTCTATTTCTTCTACCCCCCCAAGGGGGCGGACGGGAAGGACAAGATCAAGCTCGGCCTTGACCTGAAAGGCGGCATGCACCTCGAACTCGAAGTGAAGACGGACAAGGTCGTGCAGACGGAAGTGCACCAGACCGCGGAACGGGTCCGCCAGTTGCTCGAGGGGAAGGTGACCGTCGACGAGATCAAGTCGGTGGACCGGCAGGTCCAGATCGCCGGGGTCTCCTCCCAGAGCGAGTCCGAACTCAAGAAAATCCTCACCGAATCCCACGTGATCGAGGGTTACGACTACTCTTCCCTGACATCCGCCGGGATGGTCAAGGCGGAACTGACGATCAAGGCGGAGCGGGAAAAGGACCTCATCGAGAAGACCATCGAGGCCACCTACGAAACGCTGCAGCGCCGCATCAACGCCTACGGGCTGGAAGACAACGTCATGCAGCAGTCCTCGGGCGGCGCCAACATGATCAGCCTCGACCTCCCCGGCGTGGAAACGCCCGAAGACGTCAAGGAGCTGCTGAAGAAGACGGCCCAGCTCGAGTTCAAGCTGGTGCACGACCAGATGACCAACGACCAGCGGCCCGTCTCCCGTTCGGAGGCCGAGATCCTGACGATGTTCAACGGCCGCATCCCGGAAGGCTACGAAATGCTGCCCTACACCGAAAGGTCCAACCGGCAGGAGCAGAAGAGCGGGGCCTACCTGCTCGTGAAGGCCGCGCCGGTGATTTCCGGCAAGCACCTCAAGGAAGCCGACGCCGAAGAGTCCCGCTCGCTTGACGAGACCGGGCCCGGCGTCAGCTTCCGCCTGACGTCCGAAGGCGCCACCCTGTTCGAGGACGCCACGGCGAAGAACGTCGGGCGCTGCCTGGCCATCGTCCTGGACGGCCAGATCATTTCCGCCCCGCACATCCGGGAGAAGATTTCCGAGAGCGGACGGATTTCCGGCGGCATGAGCGACATGAAGGAAGCCAAGGTGCTGGCCACCGCCCTGAAGTCGGGCGCCCTGCCGGCCGACATCGTGATCCTGGCCGAAAAGACCATCGGGCCGTCGCTGGGCCTGAAGTCGATCCAGGAAGGCGTCTTCGCCGGCCTGCTGGGCATGGTGCTGATCACCCTGTTCATGCTCGTGTACTACAAGCTGTCCGGCTTCAACGCCGTGCTCTGCCTCGTGGTCAACGTCATCATCCTGCTCGGTTTCATGGGCGGCTTCCACGCCTCCCTCACGCTGCCCGGGATCGCCGGCATCATCCTGACCGTCGGCATGGGCGTCGACACCAACGTACTCATCTTCGAGCGCATCCGGGAAGAGCTCAAGCTGGGCAAGACGGTCGGCGCCGCCGTGGACGCCGGCTTCAACAAGGCGTTCATCACCATTTTGGACACCCACGTCACCAGCATCGTCTCGGGGTGCGTGCTGTACTACTTCGGTTCCGTCCAGATCAAGGGCTTCGCCGTGACGTTGATCGCCGGTCTGGTGGCGAACCTCTTCTCGGCCGTGTTCGTGTCCCGGATCATGTTCGGCCTGACGCTGCAGCAGCGCCGCGTGAAAAAGTTGTCCATCTAGGGAACGAATTGCCCCGAGCCGTGTCAAAACTGATGAGAGGGATAGATCATGGAATTGTTTAAAAGCGCAAATATCCGCTGGATGAA
>CAYTBK010000054.1:0-24616 GCA_964436005.1 uncultured Acidobacteriota bacterium | reverse complement strand
GGGAGAGGGCGAAGCCGCCGCCGCCCAGGGAGAAGGCCGGGGAGTCCCAGTCGCCAGGGGTGAGGTCGGTGAGGGCGCCGGTCTCGGCGTCGGCCAGCAGGGTGTGCGTCCGGGTGCCGTCGGCGTACTCGGTCCAGTGCCGGTAGAGCAGGCGGTCCGCCATGTGCGCGGCCAGCGGCCCCGCTTCCACGCTGTCCCGGATCTTCTTGTTGGCGGCGCTGTCGGCGCCGCACTCGGGGTAGACGGATGCGGCCACCACGATCTTCTTCCCGTCCGCCGACCAGTCCGGATCCGACACGCCCATGGAAAAGTCGGTGACGCGCCGGGCTTCCGACAGTTCCGCCGGCAGCACCCAGACCTGGTTTCCCTCCTTCCGCGCCGAGGTGAAGAGGAAGGATCTCCCGTCGGGCGACCAGCGGGGGGAGGAACTGCTCACGTCGGCCTGGCTGACCGGGCGGGCCGCCCCCCCCTGGGCGTCCATGACGTAGACGCGGGTCACCGACTTGCCTTTCACCATGTCGCTCTCTGTCACGGTGAAGAGGATCCGCGTACCGTCGGGCGAAATCTGGGGGTCGGACACGCCCTTGACCCTGTAGATGTCGGCGATGGTGCAGCCGCGCTTCTCCGCGGCGACGGCGAAGCCGGCCAGGGCGAGGAGCGCCGCCAGGGCGACGAGGAAGGGGGCCTTGCGGTGTTTCATGAAGCGTCCTCCAGCGGGGATTCGACCGGGCGCCGGGGCCCGGGAAATTGCGCATTATCGCACAGGTTCCGCCGGACAGGGGCGAGAAGTTTCGGCCACCGCGCCGGGCCCGCCCCGCCTCCCGTCCAGCAACGCCACCGCGCAGCACCTGTCGGCCGGCACGAAACCCTTGACATCAATGAAAATATCCATTATAAAAAGAGAAGTTATCCGCACTGTCGCATCGGGCCCGGCCAGGCTGAAAACAGGTGTTCTCGGGCTTACGCCCCCCGGGTTCAGGAGGCCATGATGAAATCGAGACCCGGCTTTTTCCCTACGCTTCTCCTGACAGCCCTTCTCCTGGCCCTGTTCCCGGCCGGACTGTCCGCCCAGATCACCAGGGACTCCTACCCTTACGCCATCATGCCCATGAGCGCCCAGGACATGGGTGCCATGCTCGCCGAGCAGTCCACCTGGCCGGGAATCGAGAACTTCCCGGCCCGGGACCGGACTGCCGCGACCGTCGAATACGTCAACTTCATCGACCATATCTGTTTCCGGGCAGCGGACCGCAACCAGGCCAGTTGCGGCAGTTGCTGGCTCTGGACCGGCCTGGCCATCCTCGAGATCGCCCAGAGCGTCCAGAACGGCGTCCGGGTCCGCCTGTCCACCCAGCACCTGGCTTCGTGCTTCGGCGGAGACGCCTGCTGCGCGAGCAACCTGGGCACGGTCCGCATTTTCTACAACACCACCGGCTACCTGGTCCCCTGGAGCAACGCGAACGCGGAGTGGGCCTACGGGGTCAACGCCTGCGGCACCGCCAACACGACCGTCTCCTGCGGCAGCATCGTGAAAAACCCGAACTACGGCATATCCGGAGTGACGACCTACGACGTCGCCACGCACGGGGTGGGCGCCGCCCAGGCCATCGCCAACATCAAGGCCGTGCTGAACCAGGACCACGCCGTGGGTTTCCTCTTCTACCTGCCCGACACGGCCGACTGGAACAATTTCTTCAACTTCTGGCGCTGGACCTCGGCCGACACGGCCTGGAGCCCGAACTACGCCTGCGGGCACAGCGCCGTTTCCGGCCAGGACGGGGCGCACTTCGTGACCTGCGTCGGCTACTACGACGACGGCGGGTCGAACCGGTACTGGATCATGCTCAATTCCTGGGGGGCTTCCACCGGCCACCCGGACGGCACCTTCCGGCTGGCCATGGACATCGACTACGACTGCACCATCAAGGGAACCGACAACAAGAACTACTACATCATGAGCTGGGGGACCATCGACGCCACCTTCTCCACCCAGCCGGACATTTCCGCGGCGACGACCCTGCACTCCGTGGAGCCGGTCTGGCCCGGCGACAGCCGCATGCTCTACGCGAACGTGGAAAACACGGGCAACACAGCCTTCCCCAACGACACGGTGGTGGATTTCTACGTGGACGGGCCGAACTGGGTGGGGGACCACTACCTCCGCCAATGGGCGTCGAAGCTGTGGGAGAGCGAATCGCAGTGGTACAGCGTGGTCTGGCATCCCGCGGCGGACGCGACGCCCGGCGTCTACCGCTATTGGGCCCGGGTGAGCAACAGCGCCGTCACCCAGGTTTACGCCCCCTGGCAGGGGCCGGAAGAATTCAACGTGTCCGCCGGCCACGGCTCGGCCAAGATCGACAACCTGATCATCTTCATCCGTCCGGTGCACACCGGGACCACCGTGAAACTGCAGGCCCAGGTGGAGAACACCGGCGACTATACCCTGAGCGAGAAGGACGTGGTGTGGTTCTGGGTCCGCGGGCCGGGCATCGACGGCTTCGTGGGCGGCGCCTGGGTGGGCGGCCTGAAAAAGGGGGAAAAGGCCTGGTTCGGAATCGACTGGGCGATCCCGCTGGAACTGGCTTCCGGGACCTACTCGTACTTCGCCATCGTCTACCACAACCTGAACACCACGGCCATCTCGGAATGGAGTTCTCCACGCAACTTCCAGGTCGTCCACAGCGAGACGGGGGACTTCAACTGGGACAACCTGGTCAACGCCCTGGACCTCAACATCCTGCTCAACTATGTGAACGGCAAGCTGGTACAGGGAACCAAACCGTTCTACGCCCCCCTGGCCGTGGCCGACATCAACGGCGACGGCAGCGTCAACATCCAGGACTTCCGGGCCTTGGCCAGGCACCTGGCCGGACGGACCGATTGAGCGAGGCGGAAAGCCCGGCGGCCCTGTTTCCACCGTTTCCAGTAAGGAGGAATTATGAAGAAGCACAACTCGTTGGCCTGCCTGCTCATGATCCTTGCCGGGAGCCTGCTGTGCTGGGGCTTCACCTGGCGCTCCCTGGCCCAGGAAGAGATGACCAAGGAGGAGGAGTCCCAGGCAAAGGCGGAGGAAAAGGCCGCCGCCCAGGAGAAGGACGGCGACAAGGACGACGAAAAGCCTCTGCCCAACCAGAAGGAACTGGAGTTGAAGGCCTGCGGCACCGAGGAAGTCAAGTACTCCATGCAGACCGACAAGACCACCCATCCGACCCCGGCCCCGCCCGCGGGCAAAGCCATGGTCTACGTCATCCGGCCCACCATGATGGGCAACAAGATCCAGACAAAACTGGCGGCGGACGGCAAATGGATCGGCGCCAACCGGGGCAACAACTACTTCTTCTTCCCCCTGGACCCGGGCGAGCACTACCTCTGCTCCCAGGCAGAGAACCGGAGCCTCCTGGTCCTGACGGTGGAGGCCGACAAGACCTACTTTCTGCAGCAGAAGATCAAGCTGGGTTTCATGAAGGCCCGCAACAAGCTTGTCCTGCTGAGCGAGGCGGAAGGTCAGGCCGGCCTGAAGAAGTGCCACCCCGCCATCGCCACGGTCAAGAAGTGACGCAAGTGCAGGTGTAAAAACATCAGTCTCACGCGAAGGCGCGAAGACGCGAAGAAGCCAGGGGGCGCGAAACGGAACAGGTAAGGTCGAGCCTCGACAACTCGCTTCCTTCCGCTGCGGCCGCCGGTGATACTTCGCGGTTTCCCCCTGTCGGTTCTGGGCTGCGGGCCCGGCCCGCAGCCTCGGCGGGGAGGCGGAACTCCCCGGTTCCGTCTTCTGCCGGAAGGACCGCCGGCAGGGTTCATTTGACCTGTTTCCGGTACTCCTGGAGCTTCAGCGCCATCTCGAGGCACTCCTTGTGCCCGACGTCGGCCGCCATGAGGGCCTTGAACATTTTCGTGCAGTTTTCGTCGTCGAACTTCACGGCCGTGTCCATGTGGAAGTGGCCGAAGGTTTCCTCCATGTTGATGGACCGGCGCAAGGCCTCCTCCACCCTGGGCACGCTCGTCCTGACGTTCCGCAGGATGGAGCGGGCGAGTTCGAGGTGGCGTTCGGCGCACTCCACCGACTGGTTCAGCCCGCTGACGTGGGGCGTGAAGTGCCGGATGGCCATCTGGAACTGGTTGGCGTGATTCAGCTCTTCGGCCGCGGTTTTCTGGAACAGGGCCTCCATGCCGGGGACGTCGCGGTACGCTTCGGCGAAGAAAACATACAGTTCCGCCATGGCGCCCTCGATGTCGGCGCACAGTTGAAAGAAGCGATGGATTTCCTCTTTTCTCTTCTCCATTCCGGGTGTCCTCCGTCCTGAAATGCCGTTTGCCCGGATGGCGGCTCCGCCGTCCGGTCAAATTTCACTTTTGCCCTTGCCGGTACACCTGGAGCGCCATCTCGAGGCACTCCTTGTGCCCGATGTCGGCCGCCATCAGGGCGCGGAACATCTTCGCGCAGTTTTCGTCGTCGAACTGCGCGGCCGTGGTCATGTGGAAGTTGCCGAAGATGGTCTCCATGTGGATGGCCTTGGCCAGCGCCTCTTCCACGGTGGGCAGGCTGGTCTGGACGCCGGCGAGGATCCGGCGGACGATTTCGAGATGGTGCCGGGTGCTCTCCAGCGTCTGTTTCAGCTTGCGGACGCGGCCGGCATAGTTCCGGATGGCCAACCGGAACTGGTTCTCGTGGTTCTTCTCTTCCGCCGCGGTTTTCCGGAAGAGGGCCTCCATGCCGGGGACCTCCCGGTACGCCACCGCGAAATGGACGTACAGTTGCGCCATCACGTCCTCGATTTCGGCGCATTGCAGCAGAATATCGTGGACGTTCGAAAGCTTGCCTTCCGTCATAAAATCTCCTGGTCAGGATCGGTGCCGTATCGGGACCGCTTCCGCCGAGCCCGGACCGTCGGAAGGGGTCAGCTCCCCGCCGATGGTCGCGGCCGGGCCTTTTCCGAAGCGATTGGTTCCAGCGCCGCCAGCATTATACCGTGCAAATGCCCGTTTGTCGCCAGGACGCCGTGCGTGCCGGCCAAACGGTTCCCTTCCGAGAAGTCCAACGCCTTCCCCGCCAGGTCGGTCGCCATCCCGCCGGCCTCCTGCAGGATGACGAAGCCGGCCGCGTGGTCCCAGACGTTTTCCCGGTACCCGGCGCTCCCGGGGATGCGCACGTAGGCGTCGACCGCGCCGCCGGCCACGACGGCGTACTTGGCCTGGCTGTCCAGGCGCAGCGAAGGCCGGGACGAGCCGAGTGTCCGGGTGAGGGCCCGGATCGTGTCCCCGTCGGAATGGGACGGTTCCCACGATTCGCAGAAGACGGCTTGCCGGGGATCGGCGCAGGGGGAAACCCGCAACGGGAACCCGGTTTCCGCCCGGGTTGGCGGGGAAGGCCTCCGGGCCGCCTCCCCGCGGGCCGGCAGCGGATAGGCGAAAGCGCCTCCCCCCGACGCCGCGGCGCAGACGAGCCCGGGTTCGTCCGGGTCCCAGCCCGGGGGAAGCCCGCCATCCGCCAGCCGTCCGGAAGAGACGGCCAGGGCGAGGGGAAGGTTGGGACAGCCCAGGACGCCGAGGACGGGGCGGCCGTCCAGCACCAGGGCCAGGGCCACGGCGTACTGCCCGCCCCGGAGGAAGCCCTTGGTGCCGTCCACGGGGTCGAGAATCCATTGCCGGCTCGCCCGGACGCGCCCCGGCCCGCTGCGGTCGAGGGCCCTCAGCCAATCCTCCTCCCGGAGGGCCGGCCCCAGGGCGGCCAGCGCCTCCCCTACCCGGTCGCGCAGGGCGCCGGCATCGGCACCGGAGAGGAGCCCGGCGTTCTCCTCTCCCAGGAGGGCATCTCCGGCGAAACATCGGTCGACCGCCATGGCGATGTGCGCCTGTACGGCCAGGTCCGCCACGCTCACCGGGGAAAGGTCCGCCTTGACGGCCACATCTCCCTGCCGGTCCAGGGTTTCCCCGACCCACCGGCAGATTTGGCAGGCTTCCGCCACCACGGACAGGGCGAAAACCAGTTCCTTTTCCAGCGACATTTTCGATCCCATCAGCATCGACTCCATATTATTCATATCTTTATAATTATCATATTATTACCAAGGAGCACCAGGCCCACAGCCCAAAACCAAAGAAGAAAACCGCGGAGTTTCGTTGCGGACCGCAGCGGATGGTAGCAAGTTGTTCAAGCGCTTGACCGCCCGGTTTCCATTTTTCACTCCTCCCCGGTTCGCCCGAAGTGGATCCGTTTCGTGCCGTCTCTCGTCATTTTCGGCAAGGCCGACGATCGGATCACCCTCTGCGATTCCCCGCAATCCTCTGTGGTTTCTCATCTTTCATCGATGTCCAAATGCGCAAGACGTTAAAATGCCAACCGGGAAAGCCACCGGGCCAAACCGGAATAGTGCTTGTCGCGATAGCGCCGCAAGCTCTGCCGATACTGGGCGCGGGAGAACGCCGATCGGCCCAGGGTCGCCCCGCCGATGTGGACAACGGACAGAGCGGGCACGTAGTACACCTTCCAGCCGGCCGAACGGATCCGCCGGCACCAGTCCGCGTCCTCGAAATAGACGAAAAACCCTTCGTCCATCAGGCCGGCCGCCTGGACGGCCTCGCGCCGGACGGCCAGGCAGGCGCCGGACACCCAGTCGGTTTCCTGGAGGTCGGCCGTCCCCCAGTCGTGGACGTCCCGCCGGAAGAGGAGGCGGACCCATAACCGGCGCAACAGGTACGGCAGCAGGGGGTCGCCGCCGAAGGCGAATCGCTGGGGCCGGCCGTCCCGGCTCACCAGGCGCGGCGAACAGGCGCCCGCTTCCGGGTGGGTGTCCAAAAAGTCCACCAGTCCATCGAAAAGCCCGCGGGCGGGCAGCGTGTCGCTGTTCAGAAGCAGGACGTGCCTTCCCCGGCACAACCGGAGGGCCTGGTTGTTGCCGTAAGAAAAGCCCAGGTTCTGCGGGTTCCGCAGCAGCCGGACGGAAGGGAATTCCCGCTCCACCATGTCGGCCGAACCGTCGCTCGAGGCGTTGTCGGAAACGAAGAGCTCCCACGCCGGCGGGTGCGCTCCGGCCGCCCCCAGCGTAGCCAGGGCCGAGCGGAGCGTGTCGCGCAGCACGTCCCGGCTGTTGAAGCTGACCACGATCACCGACAGGTCCAGGGAAGGTTCCGGACTGGCGAAAATGGCGGCGTTCCCCTCAGGCATGAACAGAAAATCGTCCTTTCTCTCGGTGAGGTAATTCGGTGCGCCTCCGGCCTTTCCGTCGGAAGCAGCTTCCGGGGCATTATAACCGAGAGGGCGGCACGGCGGCCTTGCAATATGCGGAAAACGGTGTAAAGTTCCGTTGGAAGACCCGGGAGAGGAAAATGAGGGGTAGCGCTTTCTTCACGTTATGGTTATATGCCGGCCTGACGGCCGTTCTCCTCAGCGGGGCAGCCCGGGCGGGAGCCGGCGAGGCCGCGCCGTCGAGATTCTCCCATCTCACCATCGACAAGGGACTTTCGCAGGGCGCCATCAACAGCATCCTGCAAGACCGGAAAGGGTTCCTCTGGTTCGGCACCAAGGACGGGCTCAACCGCTTCGACGGCTATTCCTTCACGGTGTACCGCCACAACATCGCCGACAAGGACTCCCTGCCCTCCAGCCAGATCATCTGCCTGTTCGAGGACAGCCGAGACGCTCTCTGGGTGGGGACCGACCAGGGGTTGTGCCGCTTCGACAGCAAAACCGGCAAATTCGTGCGGGTCTTCCTGCCGGGCATGAGCGGCGACCGTCACGTCACGGTGCAGGCCTTTCTGGAGGACACGGCCGGGATGCTGTGGATCGGGACCAGGCGCGACGGCCTGGTGCAGCTCGACCCGCGGACCCTCCGGGTCCTGCGGTGGTTTTCCGTGCCCGTGGTCCACCCCATGGAAAACCGCGTGGACGGCGTCTGTTCGCTCTGCATGGACAAGACGGGCGGCATCTGGGTCGGCACGGAAAACCAGGGGCTGTTCTTTCTGGAGCCTTTTTCCGGACGCTTCTCGCCGAAGCTGCTGCCATCCGCCTTCCAGAAGGACGAAATGGCCAACACCGCCATCACGGTCCTCCTCGCCGACCCCGGCGGCGACGTCTGGATCGGCACCTACGGCTGCGGCCTGCTGCGCCTGGACCCGAAAACCGAGGCGGTCCGACGGTTCCGCTGGCAGAAAACGGACCCGACGAGCCTGGGGGACGACTACATCACCGCCCTGGCCCCGGGCGGCGGCGGCCGGCTCTGGGTCGCCACGAACTCCGCCGGCCTGCAACGGCTGGACACGACCACGGGCAAGTTCTTCCATTACCGGCACGACCCGCGCAACCCGGGCAGCCTTTCCAGCGACCTGATGCTGTCGGTCGTCGTGGACCGGTCCGGCATCGTGTGGGCCGGCACCAACGGCATGGGCATCGACTGCCTTCTCCCCCACCCTTCCATGTTCCAGACCTGGCGGCCCCTGCCGGGCAGGGAGGGCTGCCTGCATTTCCCCAGCATCCGCTCGTTCGCCGAGGCCGGGGAGAGGGTCCTGGTGGGAGGCTACGGAGGGCTGGAGGAGATGGAACTTCCGGCGGGCCTGTTCCGGCACATCCCCTGGGGCGAGCGGGACGCCTCCCTCGACATCGCCCGGGTCAACGGGGTGGACAATCTCTGCATTTATTCCATCGTACGGGAGAACAGCAGCGGAAAAGACACGTACTGGCTGGGCACGGAGGGCCAGGGGCTCTACCGGATGGAAGGCCTCTCGGGCCAGGCGATCTTCGTCAGCCTGGGACTGCCCCACCTGACCCGTGACCTCCGCAACCAGGTGTTCGCCCTGGCCGACGACGGCCCGAACACCCTTTGGGTCGGAACAGGCGGGGGGCTCTGCCGTTTGGACAAGAAAACCCTGCATTGCACCCTGTACCTGCACGACCCCAAGGATCCCGGCAGCATTCCTTTCGGCAAGATCAAGGCCCTTTGCCGGGACCGGGAAGGGAGCCTGTGGGTCGGCTCCGACGCCGGTGGGGCAGCTCTCCTCGACACCCGGACGGGAAAATTCCAGCGATTCGTCCACGCCCCCGATGTGCCGACAACCATAAACGGCAACAACGTTTACGCAATTTTCCGCGACAGCCGGGAAACCGTCTGGATCGGCACGGCGGACGGGCTGAACCGCTTTGACCGCGCCCTGGCGGGATTCCGCCGGATCGGCCGGTTGGAAGGACTGGCCAACGAGGTGGTGAACTCCATCCAGGAGGACCGCAGCGGGAACCTCTGGCTCAGCACGAACGCCGGGCTCACCTGTTATGTCCCCGACTCGGGCCAGGTGCGCAACTTCAACGTCCGGGACGGATTGCAGAGCAACGAATTCAACCACGGAGCCGCCCTAACCCTGGCCGACGGCAGCCTGCTGTTCGGCGGCGTGGCCGGGATCACCCGGGTCTTCCCGGAACGGATGAGGACCAACGAGTTTGTGCCCCCCATCGTTTTCACCGACTTCCGGCTCTTCGGGATCCAGGTGCCCATCGGACCCGACGCTTCCGGCCGGACCATTCTGGAACGGCCCATTGCGGAAACGCCGGTTTTGCACCTGAACCATCAGGACAGGGTGTTTTCCCTCGAGTTTGCGGCCCTCGACTACACGAATCCCGAGAAGAACCTCTACAGCGTCTACCTGGAGGGCTTCGACCAGACCTGGAGCCAGCCGTCCGCCGAGCGCACGGCCACCTACACGAACCTGGACCCGGGCGAATACACGCTGCGTGTGCGCGCCTGCAACGACGACGGGATCTGGAACTGGAACGGGACATCGCTGCGCATCGTCATCGCTCCGCCGCTCTGGAGGACCTGGTGGTTCCACGCCGTTGTCGCCCTGGCGCTGCTGGCAGTCGGGATCCTTGCCGGCTTCGTGCACGCCCGCAATGTGAGAAAGAAAAACCGGAGACTGGAACAGAGCGTCCGGGAGCGCACGCATGAACTCCAGGAGCGCACCGCCCAACTGGAGCAATCGCTGGCCGATGTCCGGACGCTCTCCGGGCTGATACCCATCTGCTGCAACTGCAAGAGCATACGGAATGACGACGGTTTCTGGGAGCAGGTGGAACAGTACATCGCGGAACACTCCGAGGCGAACTTCTCCCACAGCATCTGCCCGGATTGCTTCCGCAAGCTCTACCCCGACCTGGCGGGCGCCAAACCTCCGTCAGGCGGCAAGCCCGCTTGAGCGGCGACCGTTCCCCGCCGCGAGCCCAGGGCAAGGGGCGCCCGGTCCGGCAAATAGGTCCCGGCAGAGTCTTTCCGGCGCGTTCCATCCACCACAATCCCCGATCCCGCGGATGTGCCTGCAAAACCCGTTGCCGGCCCTGCCGCGGGTGTGATAAGGTAAGCGCCTCTGCAAGAGGATGCTGAAAAAGAACTGTACCCATAGTAGGAGGCCCGACATGCCGGAATTCACCCCGATTCGCGCACCCCGAGGCAACTCGATTTCATGCAAAGGTTGGCTCCAGGAAGCCGCCATGCGCATGCTCATGAACAATTTGGACAACGAAGTCGCCGAAAGGCCCGAGGACCTCGTGGTGTACGGCGGCATCGGCAAGGCCGCCCGCAACTGGGACTGCTACCACGCCATCGTCCGCGCCCTCCGAGAATTGGAGAACGACGAGACGCTCCTGGTCCAGTCGGGCAAACCGGTGGGCATCCTGCGCACCCACGAGATGGCCCCCCGCGTGATCATCGCCAACTCCAACCTGGTGGGCAACTGGGCCAATTGGGAAGAGTTCCGGCGGCTCGACAAGCTCGGCCTCATGATGTACGGCCAGATGACAGCGGGAAGCTGGATCTACATCGGAACGCAGGGCATCCTGCAAGGCACCTACGAGACTTTCGCCGCCGTGGGCCGACAGCACTTCGGCGGCAGCCTGGAGGGCAAGTTCCTGCTGACGGGCGGATGCGGCGGCATGGGCGGCGCCCAACCCCTGGCCGCCGTCATGGCCGGCGCCGCCTGCCTGGTGGTGGACGTCGACGCCACCCGCATCCAGAAGCGCCTGGACACCGGCTACTGCGATCGCCTCACCCACTCGCTCGACGAGGCCCTGTCCTGGATCAACGAGGCCAAGGCGGCCAAAAAGGCCCTGAGCGTGGGACTGGTTGGCAACTGCGCCGAAGTCCTGCCCGAACTGCTGCGGCGCGGCGTCATCCCAGACGTCCTGACGGACCAGACCAGCGCGCACGACCCGCTGAACGGCTACGTGCCCGTCGGCCTGTCTTTCGAGGAGGCGCTCCGCCTCCGCCGGGAGGACCCCGACACGTACATCCGGCGCGCCATGGACTCCATGGGCGTCCACGTGCAGGCCATGCTGGACATGATGCGGCGCGGTGCCGTCACCTTCGACTACGGCAACAACATCCGCGCCCAGGCCATGAAGGTGGGGGTGGCCGACGCCATGGACTTCCCCGGCTTCGTCCCGGCCTACATCCGGCCCCTTTTCTGCGAAGGCATGGGCCCGTTCCGCTGGGCGGCGCTCAGCGGAGACCCGAAGGACATCGCGGTCACCGACGAGGCCGTCCTCCGGCTCTTCCCGGAGAAGGAATCCCTGGCCCGGTGGATCAATCTGGCGCGGGAACGGGTCCATTTCCAGGGCTTCCCCTCCCGCATCTGCTGGCTCGGCTACGGCGAGCGCAACCGCTTGGGCGAGGAGTTCAACCGCCTGGTCCGGGACGGCCGCTTGAGCGCCCCCGTCGTCATCGGCCGCGACCACCTGGACTGCGGCTCAGTGGCCTCGCCCTACCGTGAAACCGAGGCGATGAAGGACACGTCCGACGCCGTTGCCGACTGGCCGATCCTGAACGCCCTGGTGAACGCCGTTTCCGGCGCGGCCTGGGTGTCCTTCCACCACGGCGGGGGCGTGGGCATGGGGTACTCCCTGCACGCCGGCCAGGTTACGGTGGCGGACGGCAGCGAGCAGGCCGCCCTGCGCCTCAACCGCGTCCTGACCAACGACCCGGCCATGGGCGTGATCCGTCACGTCGATGCGGGCTACGAGATCGCCGAGAAGGTCGCCGACGAAAGGGGAGTGAAGATTCCCATGCGGCGCTAACGGCGGTTTTCATTCCAGGGTGGCAGGTTGTCTCCATGGGCAAGGCATCCAGGCACAGTGACCGGGTTTTGAATTTCCTCTGCGGAGGGTTCGCCGGCTGTTTCTGGAGGCGCGTCGTCCGCGACCTGGGCTTGCGGCCGGGGGAAAGCGTGCTCGATTTCGCGGCGCAGGACGGAAAAAAAACGGCCTGGCTCGCCCGCGAAGTCGCCCCGGCCGGCAAGGCGACGGGAGTGGAGTTCTCCCCGGAGTACCGCAAGACCTTTTTCCGGCGGGCCGAAAAGTACCCGGCCATGGCGTTGAAGATGGCGCGCATCGAGAAGGGGTTCCGGGTTTCCGAGCTGTACGACCGGGTCACGCTGCTCTTTGTCCTGCACCGTTTCCGGCACCACCAGCGGATCCTCATCCTGCAGCACGCTTTCGACAGCCTCAAGGCGGACGGGATGCTGTTCCTGCTCGACTGGAACGAGGAAGCCCGGTGCAGGCCCTCCCGGCTGCAGCGGGCCCTGCTCGCCCGCTTCGAATGCCCGGAGACCATCGACTTCATCGAGCGGGACTGGGGGGAGACCCTGGAAGCCTACCGCTTCTCCATCCAGTGGGAAAAATTCTACATGAGAAAGAAGATACGCCTGATCTGCTGCCGGAAAAGCCAATGAGGGAGGGGTGGCGGTGAAACACGGACCGTTCTTTTATTTCCTGATCTTCCTGCTGTTCATCTCCCTCGGGCTCTCCGTGATCAGCCTGTGCTTCCTGCTCATGCCGCAGCTTCGCCGTTCCCTGGACGCCGTGTACGGGAACGTCCCCCTCTACCCGTCTCTTTCGGCCAACCCCTACACTTACACCATGGTTTTCCTCGGCGTCAGCGCCGGGCTGCTGTCTGTGCTCTACATCATCCTGAAGCGCCGGAGCGCCGAAAACCGGATCCCCACGCGGGAACTGGCCGAGTATTACCTCATCAACGGCAAGGACGAAAAGGCCATCCGCGTCTACGAAGCCCTGGAGATGTGGGAGGAGGTGCTGGACCTGCGCTTCAAGCGGAAGGAGTTCGCCCTGGCCATCGAGGCCTGCGACCGCCTGGGCAACGCCGGCCTGGCGAAGAAGACCACCCTCTACGAACTGATGGGGGACAAGCGGCAGGCCAAGGCGGCCGCCGCCCTGACGGGACGGTTTTATTTCAGCCGCCAGGAATGGGGCAACGCGGCGGACATGTATTTCAAGGCCGGGGAAGTCGAACTGGCCCTGCAGTGCATCGAAAAGGAACTGGACGCCTCGCGGAAATCCCTCACCCCCGCCAGTTGGCACGAGAAAGTGCGGAAAGCCATCGCCACCGCCGAGGAGAGGAAGGACTTCAACCGGGCCGGCCGGTTCAGCGAGATGCTTCTCGACAAGAACAAGGCCATCGAGTGCTACACCCAGGCCGGGAATTCGATCCGGGTCGCGGAACTGCTCATCGACGAAGAGCGCATCGAGGAGGCCCACGACGTCCTGAAAACTGTCGAAGCCGACTCCCCCGACTTCGTCAAGGCCACCGCCCTGCTGGGCAAGGTTTTCTACTCCCGGGAAATGTACGTCGACGCCACGAAGCACTTCGTGGATTACTTCAAGAAGGTCAAGGTGTCGGAAGAGGAAATCGAGATCCTCTACATGATGGCCGTTTCCCTCGAGAGGCTGGGAAAGCTCCGCCAGGCGCGGGAGGCCTTCGTGCGCATCCACGAGCTGAAGCCATTTTTCAAGAACGTGGACATGCGCATCGACGCCATCGACCGGAAGGGAGAGGAAACGCAGTCTCTCTCCGACCTGCTGGCCAAGGACATGGAGGTGAAGAACAATGCCATCGACGAGAAACTGGCCCCGCTGCGCGTCGGAGAACGGTACGGAGACCTGGAGGAACTGGGGCGGGGCGGCGCCGGGGTGGTGTACAAGGCGACCGACGGATTGCTGGACCGGCTCGTGGCGCTCAAACAACTGCCCGAAGCGGTGTCCGAGGATCCCGCCCGTCTCCAGGCCTTCTTCAAAGAGGCCAAGGCCATCGCCAAGCTCAACCACCCGAACATCGTCTCGATCTATGACATCCTGCGGGTCGGCAACTTCTACTACCTGGTTATGGAGTACGTGAACGGCGTCAGCGTGGAAAAACTCGTCAGCCACCGGGAACCCATCTCGTTGAGGCTGGCGGTCTACATCGCCCGGCACGTGCTCCAGGCACTTGGCTTCGCCCACCGCAACCACGTCGTCCACCAGGACATCAAGCCCGCCAACATCATGATGACGGAAGAGAAGATCGTCAAACTCATGGATTTCGGCATCGCCTCCATGAAGGACGAACTCCCGGACCACTCCGTGGACGTGGTCATGGGCACGCCGAAGTACATCTCGCCGGAACAGTTGCAGGGCATCCCCGCCGACGAGCGGAGCGACATCTATTCCTTCGGCATCACCTTCTACGAGATGGTCACCGGCGCTCTGCCCTACCCGGAGGAAGGCATCCTCCGCCACCACCTGGTGACGCCGGCCATTCCGCCCCGTGTGCACGTGCGGGACCTGCCGGACGAGCTCGAGACCATCCTCATGCGTTGCCTGGCCAAGAAACGGGAGGACCGCTACCAGTCGGTGTCCACTATCCTGGAAGACCTGAAGAGCCTGAGCCGGAAAATCGAAGCCCGGCGTGGGGGAATCGATGACAGCCTTTCGTGAGGAACTGCTGATGAACATGCCGCAGCGGGCGGCTTTCGTGAACATCACCCCGCAGGTCGAGGCCTGCCTGCGCCGGAGCGGAATCCGGGAAGGGCTCTGCCTGGTCAACGCCATGCACATCACGGCCTCCGTCTTCATCAACGACGACGAGCGGGGGCTGCACCAGGACTACCTGGACTGGCTGGAAAAGCTGGCGCCCCATGAACCCGTTTCCCGCTACCGGCACAACCGGACCGGCGAGGACAACGGCGACGCCCACCACAAGCGACAGATCATGGGCCGCGAGGTCGTCGTGGCCGTCACCGGCGGAAAACTCGATTTCGGGCCCTGGGAACAAATCTTCTACGGAGAATTCGACGGGAACCGCCCCAAACGCGTCCTCGTAAAGATAATCGGGGAGTGAGAAATGATGCGATCCCGAAGTCGGCATTGGGCCATGGCGGCCCTGCTGGTGGTCTGGCCGCTGTTCGCCCAGGCCGGGGCGGCGGCGCCCGCGCCTGTCGACCGGCAAAGCATCAGCGGGAAAGTGCAGCGGATCACCGGGGAAGGCGTCTTCCAGGCGGAAGTTAGCCTTTTCAACGCGCAATGGCAAGGCAAGGCCCTTTTCTCCACTCTGACCGACCGGCGGGGAAAGTTCCGTTTCGACAACGTACCCGGCGGCTTGTACGTGGTGAGGATCGTGAAGAAGGGGTTCGATCCCCTGGCCTACCGGGTGCAGGCCAGGTCCGGGCTGGTGCCGCTCTCCTTCACGCTGCGCCCCGCCGAGAGCGGCGAACCAGCCGCCGGCTGGAGCATCAACTCCGTCCTGCGGACCAAGGCGGACCGGAAATCCCAGCCCGATGCCACGCCCCGCCCGCAAGACAATTCCCGCGCGCCGGTGGTTGGCGGGGAGCGGGCGTCCGCCCCCCCGGCGATCCTCCCCGGCGCCCGGCCGCTTTCCACCGATCTCTCCAGCCCGGGCAGCAACCAGGCCGGGCAGGACGTCGCCGGCAAAAGCTCCCGTTTCGTCATCACCTCCGTGGTCACCGACAGCCACGGCAACTGGGACGGGATCCACGACACCCAGCGTTTCCGATTCCTCCACCCCAAGGGCCAGGCGACCGAAAGCGGGGGCGCCTCCCCCGACGGAGGGCTCTTCTCGCCGGTCAAAGCCACGGCCAAGGTTCAGGAAGCGCTGCAGCCGTTCCGCAGCATCAGCGCCGGCGTGCAGGAACGCTTTCACATCGAGGGCGACCTCTCCATGGTTTACGCCTTCGATGTCACGACCGTGGACCCGGACAAACGCAACGTTTCAGTCAACCCGCGGTTTCACGTCTCCATCGACCCGGCGGAACACACGGCGTTCCGCTTCGGCAACGTCGCCGACAGCCGAAGCATCGGCAACCCCACTTTCCAGGCCCCGTTCGGCACAATGCCCGCGGAGGCCAAGGGGTTCGGCCTCTCCGCCGGCCAGGTTTCGGGGCCGCGCCTGCCTTCCGGCCGGATCGAGACGCGCGACTTCCGCGCCTTTCTCGACGAACTCGCCGCTTCCGGGCGTCCTTTCGTGGCCATCCTCAAACGCCCCGAGTTGAAGCAATTCCAGTTCTCGCCGCCGGCGGCCAAAAACGCCGCCGGGACGGTCCCCCTCCACTTCGACCTGAATCGCCGGTGGACCGACTCGCTCCCTTCCTCCGTCATCTACGTCTACGGGGAAGACCAGCCGGCCACGCTGCCGGGCAACGCTTCGGCCTCCGTCTCCACCACGCTGGACCGCAACTTCTTCCAGACCTTCTCCAACGCCATGGGGGCGAAACTGCCCAGCTACCAGCCGGAGATGACCACGTTCAAGCCTTCCCGCCCCGGACCGTCGGGCACGTTGCTGCCGACCTTCCAGCATTCCGGAGACCTCACGTTCAGCCTTTTCCTGCGCGAAGTCACCCCTCTCTCCGAGCAGAAGTTCGGAAACTGGGACTCCGTCTTCGACATGCGCTTGCTGTTGGGATACGGGGTGCAGGCTTACGAAACTCCGTCCGGAGACCTCATCCTCGTCCACGCTCCCAAGACGGACAGGTGAAACGGCTGCCCTTCTCCGCGCAAAGCCCCCCGGAGGGGGGGGAGCCGCTCAATTCCCCAGTTCCCGTTCCGGGGATTCGATCTCCCCCAAACGGAAATTGAGCAGGACCGAGCGTTTCCCCACCTCGCCCAGCAGGGTCTTCAGGAATATCTCGAAGCGGTGGAGCACATCGGCCATCTCGGCCCGACCCGAGGCAATGGAAATCTCTTCCATGAACTTCTCGTAATCGTCCCAGTCGCGGTACATCAGGAATCGCAGGGAGACCTCCCGAAAATGCTGCAGGGTGTCGATCAGGTCCGCCGGATCCGCCGTCTTCCTCTTCTCCTGGAAGATTTTGACGTAGTGAACCAGGATGGCCAGGTCCTCCTTGAGCCGCAGTGACTCCGTGAGCCGGGCCTTCAGATTGTGGAACAATTCATTCCCATCGAATTCAGGCTCAAACGCCTGGACGATCTGGACGATGGCGTTCTGCAGGCAATCCCGGAGCAGCCCGTGGCTGTTCTCGACCTTGACGAAAACCTGCTGGGCGTGCCGCTGGTAGATCATGCCCACCAGTTCGTGGCTGAAAACCTTCTTCATCTCCATGCGCATGGCATAGAGAATGGCGTCGATCCTCTCGTGCAGGGTCGCCGGGAGCCAGGGGTCCAGCATGACCTTGTTCTCGAGGTACTCCGCCAGCAGGTTCATTTCCGACCGCAGCAGGACGAAAATCATCAGCGAGTTTTTCAAGGGGCGGTTCTGGGCGAGGTCGTTTTCCACGTACTTCAGGCAGTTGAGGAGCCGGTACAGCGACAGGACCACCTTGGCCACCCCCTGGCGAACCTGGTCGCAGGGGATGGAGAGGACGATCTGGGCCAGGCGGCGGTTGTGGATCTTGTCGGAATGCGTTTTGTACTTGAGGTTCAGCAGGAGTTCGATGAAGCTGCAGCGCTTCACCTCCCGCAACAGGAGGCGGCCGATGGCGGTGAAGGCCTGGTAGGAGACGTGGGCGCCGCGCCCGATGTCCCCGATGACGGTGCGGATGTCGGCCAGGGCGTCTACCAGGAGGGTGATGCTGTCTTCCGGGGAGGGGCGCCCCATCATCTTCTCCAGGAAGGCGTCCAGCACGAAGTCCTTCTTCAGCTCGTTCTCGACGTACCGCTCGAACTGGAGCAGGTGGTGCCTCTCCCTGGTCAGGATTTCCGTGCACAGAAAACTGACCCGGGAAGCCACGCTCTGCACGACCCAGAGTTCCTCCGCGAAGTCCTTGTTGAGCAGTTCGGCGATTTCGTAGTCGGTCAGCGGATGGTTCTTGATCCGGAAAAACCTCTCGAAACCGATGATCCACATTTCCAGCTCGAACAGGTAATCGGTCTTCTTTTCCCTGTAGATGCCCTCCAGCAGGGCGTTCAGGGCGGAATCCTCCCTTGCGTCGCCCGCATCCGGATCGGCGGCCCGAACTAGGTCTTCCGCGAGAAAGGAAGTGTTTGGCTGATCCATCGCTGCGCTCCGCGCTGAAACTTGTTTGTTTATATCACAGGCGTCGGCCTTCCTTCAAGTCAGCCGGTAACCGTTTGTCAAATATGACGATAAATCACCGCCCAAAGGCCCCTCCGCTCCCGGGACGGACCAGCGGCGCGACCGGCGAAATGATTCGGTATTGATTATCCTCCCCTCTCCTGTAAGATAAGGGCCTCTTTGCACCTCTGGCCAGAACCAGGTCACCATTCTCCGGGGGGCGACAGGGAGCGCGCAATTCCAACTTCGCCGAGGTCGAACCATGAAATCAGGCGTCCGCCCGCTGTCAATGCCGGCCCTCTCTTCGCCTCAGGTCGCTGTTGCCAATCCTCGCGCCGGCTCGGCCATCCGCCTGGCCGTCATGGCGATCCTGCTTCTGGCGGGCACGGGTTCCGCCTGGTTGCCTGCCGGAGACGACGCGAATCGCCAGAAAGAAACAAACGCCGCGAAGGAAAGGAAATCCGGGGAGGAAAAATCCGCGGAGAAAGAAAAGGAGAAGGAGAAGGAGAAGGAGAAGAAAGCGCCTTCCCGCTACCTGGAATTCGGATTCCTGGAAAGGGCCCGGCCGGAACTCTGGGACAACCTGGACATGAGCGGCCAGACGGAGGACGCCCGCAACCAGCTGCGCTTCAAGACGAGGGTCTGGATGAGCGCCATCCTGCCCGGCAAATGGAAGGCCGATGTCGCCCTGGTCAACGAATTCCGCAAGATTTTCACGCCCGACACGCCGATGACCGCCGACGAGGTCGTCTTCGACAGTCTCAGCCTGGAAAAAACCGACCTGGTCAAGGGGGTTTCCCTCAAGGTCGGACGCCAGGACATCGTCCGCGGCGAGGGCTTCATCATCCAGGACGGCACCGCCTACGACGGGTCCCGGACTTTCTATTTCAACGCCGTCGTCGGAACCATCGCCATCGGCAAGTCGAAGCTGGAGCTGATGGCCATCTACACGCCCACCGAGGACGACTTGCCGGTCATCAACAACCAGCACCGCAAGGTGTCGGACCAGAACAACGACGCCCTGGGGCTCTATTTCACCGCCGGCAGCACCTCCCGGATCGAGCTGCAGTCCTACTATTTTTTCAAGCACGTCTACAATTGCATCTTCCCCCTGACCAGCCGGTTCTATCTGCCCAACCGTTCCCTCCACACGGCCGGAAGCCGTTTGTTCGCCAACTGGGGCCGGGGGTGGACATCGGCCGCCGAACTGGCGCTGCAAACCGGCTCCATGGCCACGGGCCCCGACATCCGGGCCTGGGGGGGGTACGTGTGGGTGTCCAAATCGTTCAACCACAATTGGAAACCATACGTGAAGGCCGCCTGTTTCGCCATGTCCGGCGACGACCCTTCCACGCAGGAGTGGGAAGGGTGGGACCCGCCCTTCTCGCGCTGGCCCAAATGGGGCGAATACCTCACCTATGCCATGACCACCGAGCGCGGCATCGCCTATTTCACCAACATGTACTTCGGCACGCTGGAAGCCGGCTTCTCGCCCGCCAAGAACCTCAAGGTCAGCGGGTCCGTCTCCCGGCAGTACTCTTTCCACCCCTATCTCGGCAACCCCGCTTACATCGCCAACGGGAAAGTCCGCGGCCTGTACTTCATCGCCAAGGCCGAATTCACCCTCAGCAAACACTTCAAGGGGCACTTGCTGTACGAACACTTCCTCCCCGGCAGCTACTTCCGGGGCGACGACGCCGGCTACTTCTTCCGGGCGGAGATCATCTACACTTTCAACCACCGGCTGCCTCTCGACTGAACCCGGATGACCCTGCCGTAGGCCTTGTTTTCGCGCCGAGAAAGGCCCCGGCTGGAAAAAGTTCTTTAATTGTAACAGTGAATGGGTTTATAATGGCCCAAACCTGTGATGAGCGCATCTGAGCGAAAGCCGGATTGCCAGGCTAACGATTGATCTTTCAGCGAAACTGATCGGACAAGGAGGCTTGCATGCTGCGGAACCGTATCATCCCAATGGCTTTCATCATTTTTTCCTTGGCCGGGACGGCTGCGGCCTTCGACGTGAACCTGGGGAACTACGCTTTCCAGATCCACGGCTACGGCAGTCAGGGCTACATGAAGTCGAGCGACAACGACTACCTTACGGGCCCCAGCTCCGACGGCAGCTTCCAGTTCAACGAAGTCGCCATCAACGCCCAGTCCCAGGTGACGGACAAGCTTCGGGTCGGCATCCAGGTCCTGGCCCGCGACTACGGCCACTCGGGCAACAACATCCCCATCGTGGACTGGGTCTACGGCGACTACAAGTTCCACGACGCCTTCGCTTTCCAGTTCGGCAAGCTGAAGACGCCCTGGGGCTTCTTCAACGAGGGCCGCGACGTCGACATGCTCCGGCCCATGATCGTCTTGCCCTCCAGCCTGTACTCGGAGGACATCCGGCCCCTGCTGGGCACCTACATCGGCGTCAAGCCCCACGGCATCATCCCCACGGCCATCGGGGAATTCGAATACCATTTCGGCGTGGGCGTCACCAACATGGACGCCGACGAGCCGCTGATCCAGAACATGTTCTTCAGCCTCGGCCTGGGCGCCCTGAAGAATCGCAAGGCCTGGGAGCGGTACATCTGGGGCGGGCGGCTCTACTGGCGCCCCAAGTTCGTCGAGGGGCTCACCCTGGAAGGCGAGTACGGCCGCTCCTCCATCGACTATTCCGGCGACATGCAGACGCCGTACGGGCTGATCCCCATTAAATTCAACCACAAGTTCAGGCACAACATGGTGCTGGGCGCCAAGTACAACCGGGGCAACCTGCAGTTGGCCTTCGAATTCACGAAAGCCATCACGGACTTCTACATCGACATGACGCAACGGACCATCAAGCTGGATCCCATGGGTTACTACTTCATGGGTTCCTACCGTTTCTTCGACAAGTTCGAGGTTTCGTCCTATTACAACGCGTACTACCGAGACGCCAACGACAAGGATGGCAAATATTTTGTTTACATGCGGATGCCGGATTATCTGGCCTGGCAGAAGGACTGGTGCATCGCCGCCCGCTACGATTTCACCGACTGGTTCCTGGTCAAGGCGGAATTCCACAAGGTCAACGGCACGGCGCAATGCCACCTGTACGAAAACCAACACGGCACCGTCGAAGATTGGCACTATTTCGCGCTGAAAGCGACGGTCAGCTTCTAGCAAGGAGGAGAACATGAACAACAAGATGCGCGTTTTCCTCGCCGTCTCGGCCATCCTGCTGGCCGCGTCCGCCGTCCTGGCCGCCGACTACGTGGTCATCGTCTCCAAGGATTCGCCCATGAGTTCCATCTCCATGGACACCCTGAAGAAAATATACCTCGGCCAGAAAACGAGCTGGGACGCCGGCGGCAAGATCCTCCCGGCCGCCCTGACCGCCGGCCCGGCCCACGACGCATTCCTCAAGGCCGTGACGGCCAAGACGCCCGCCCAGTTCCAGGCGTTCTGGAAACAGGCCATTTTCACCGGTTCGGGTGTTCCGCCCAAGTCTTTCTCTTCCGAAGCCGACCTGGCCAGGTTCGTCGGCGCCACCAAGGGTGCCGTCGGCTACGTCAGCGCCGCAGCCGCCAAGGACGCGAAAGCGATCACCGTGAACTAATCGGTCGACGCGGGCGGAGAAGCGCTGGCCATTCCGCAGAAAGAGAAGGAGTCTTACAATGAGACGCGGTTTTTCGATTTTCACCAAAATAGTTCTGAGCACGGCCATCCTGGTCGTCGGGTACCTGGTTTCCACCGTGACCGGCCTGCTCTCCAGCGGCCGGATCGCCCGGGACATGGCCAACGCCAGGGAACATGCCTTCCCGGCCGCCCAGCAGGGCCAGTCCGCTTCCGTCAGCTTCGACAAGCAGTTCAGCCTCTACAAGGACGCCGCCATGGCCGGCAAGCCGGAATCGATGACGTCCGCTGCCACCGAGGCGGAAAAGACGGCGAAATCCCTGTCCAGCATTGCCAAGGCCGAGGGGCTTTCCCCCCAGCGAGTCAGCGAGGCCAAAGCGGTCCTGGCTCTGCACGGGAGCTTCACCCAGGAGGCCTCCGCCACCTACGGCAAAATGGCCCAGGGCCAGATGGACGATTCTCTGATCCAGGAAACGAAGAAACTGGACGGCATCAAGGACGACCTGATCAAGAAGCTGGCCGACCTGGCCACGCACCTCTCCGACGACCTGAAGACGACGCTCGCCTCCGTGTCGGAGGACATGAGCCGCCTCCAGTGGATGAACTTCATCATCTTCCTGGTAGTGCTTTGCGTTGGGATCACGGCTCTCTGCCTCGTCCTGCGGCGTTCGGTGATCCACCCGATCCACGGCACCATCGATGTGCTGCGCGAGGAAGCCGACGCGCTGAACCAGCAGGCGGGGGACTTCGCCGACAACAGCTCCAAACTGGCCCAAAGCGCCACCGAGCAGGCCGCCGGCATCGAGGAGACGTCCGCCTCGCTGGAGCAGGTCAAGTCCCAGACCGCCATGAACCTCGACAACGCCAACAAGGTCAAGGGGAAAACCGACGAAGCCAGGCAGATCGTGGCCGAAGTGGACGGCCACATGCGTGAACTCGCCACCGCCATGAGCGACATCGAGCGGACCACCGGGGAAGCCGAGAAAGTCATCAAGCTCATCGACGAGATCGCCTTCCAGACCAACCTCCTGGCCCTCAACGCCGCCGTGGAGGCCGCCCGCGCCGGCGAGGCGGGGGCGGGCTTCTCGGTGGTCGCCGACGAGGTGCGCAACCTGGCCCGTCGGGCGGCCGAAGCGGCCAAGAACACCCAGGCCCTGATCGAGGGAACCAGTTCGGCCGTGAAAAACGGCAAGGCCCTGACCAACCGCACCCAGAAGGCTTTCGAGCAGAACGTGGCCATTTCCGTCTCCATCGGCCAGCACATCGAGGAAATCGTCGCCTCCTCCCGGGAACAGGTCGAAGGTTTGAAGCAGATCAGCACGGCCGTTCTCGAGATCGAGCGCATCACCTCGGTGCTCAGCAGCAACGCCGAAGGGGCCTCCGACGCCGCCCAGAACCTCGACGGCCAGGCGAACAAGCTCAACACCATCGTGGAGGATCTCCAGGTGCTGGTGGACGGCACCACGAACGCGTAGGCCTTCCGGCCCGGCGACCGCAACCGCGGCCAACCGGCCGCGGTTTTCATTTCAGGAGGGTTTTTCGTTCGTCAGCAAGTAGTAGGCGGTGAACATGACGCGGGAGGCCACCCGGTAGGGCAAGTGGCGGATGGCGTTCCCGAGGCCGGGGGGGATGTCGAACGACTTGGGTTCCTGCCGCTCGGACACGATGCGGAAATTCCTGCGCAACAGCATCGCGCGGAAATCCTTGAGGTCCCAGTGGTGCAGGTGAGGCCGGTCGAAGAACAGCAGGTGCTTGGCCCAGCCGGAAAACGTGTGCACGAAGAGGCGGACCCAGCCGCCCGGCGCGACGACCCTCTCCATCTCGGCCAGCAGGGCGTCCGGTTGTTCCGCATGGTCCAGCACGTTGAAGCAGACGGCCCCGTCGAAAGCGGAATCCGGAAAGGGCAGGCGCTCCCCGGGCGCGGCGACCATGGGGATGGGCCGGAAGCCGGAACGCGACTCCACCAGCCCTTCCACGAAATAGAAATCGGCGAGCGGATCCACCCCCACCCCGCGGACGGCCTGTCCCCGGGCGAAATTCAGGAAGGAAACGGGCCCGCAGCCCACGTCGAGCACCGTTCCGGGGGGAACCTCCCCGCCCGTTTTCCCGGCGATCTCCTGCCAGTACCCGCCGAGTTCCACGCTCTGGTAAACCGGGTTGCGGCGCCAGCTTTTCCAGAAAGCCCGTTCCGCTGTCTGCGCCCGCCGCCAGGCCCGGGGACCGCCGTCCCCCTTTCCCGGTTGGGATGTCTCCACCCCGGCGCCGACGGCGGGGGGTTCTCCGGCCGCGACTTCGGGGCCCAGCAGCCAGAGCCCGCGCCCCGAAGGGCTGCCCGTGCAAGGGGTCCGCCCGTCGAAGCTGCGGAATAGCCCTTCCCGCAGGAATTCTTCGAGCCGGTCCCCGTCCGTGACCAGGTAGCCCTCGGCTTTCATGTCCGGTTCAGCCGCCATCTTACCCTCCCGGCGAAACAGGCGTGAAGAGCCGGAGCGGCCTTTCGACAGGCCGCTCCGCTCGGTCTCGGCAGAAATGGGAAGCGCGCTAGGCGGTCAGGGCGGCCAGCGCGATGCTGTAGAGCTTGGTCTTGGCGCTGTCCCCGCGGGAAGAGAGGACGGCCGGCACCCGGGCGCCCGCGACAAACGCCCCGAGTTCGCCCTTGGCGAGCTTGGTGGCGAACTTGTAGAAGACGTTGCCGGATTCGATGTTGGGGAACAGGA
>CAYTBK010000053.1:0-24755 GCA_964436005.1 uncultured Acidobacteriota bacterium | reverse complement strand
TGCCCCCGTGGAAGATGAACAGGGGAACGCCCCGGAAGGGGATCAGGTTCTTCTCGTCGGTGAAGTCGGGCGCCGTTTCGCGGGGGGCGTATCTCCCGCCCAGGTCGGGACCGCCGCTGAACACGGCCAGGGCCCGGTAGCGGGACGGCGTTTCGTAGAACGTGCGGTAGACCCCGTACCCGCCCATGGAGAACCCCGCCAGCAGGATGCGCGAGGGGTCGACGGAGTAGTCCTGCGCCACGGCGGCGATGGCCTCGGAAATGTCTTCCTGGGCATGGTCGCGGCAAAAGGCGTTGGACTTGCCGCGGCCGAGCGGCCCGACGGCGATGAAACCGGGCGGGATCAGTTCGGCCGAGCCGCGGAGAGAGGACTCGTCCGAGGCGCTGCCGTGCAGGAAGACCATCAGCGGGTACTTCCTGCCCTTGTCGTACCCCTCCGGCAGGTAGACCATGTATGGCTGCAGGGTCCCGTCGATCTTCGAGCGGAAGGCCTTGCGCAGGAACCCGGGACGGGCGACCAGCGGGTCTTCGCCCCGGTTCACCGCGTCGATCATGCGGTTCAGCCGGACCAGCGCCAGCCTCTCCTGGGTGCAGGTCTCGTAGGGCTTCAACGCCCGGAAACGGGCCTCCGTTTCCTGGACCATGAACTGGATGGTGCTGAGGGAACCCTTGGCCAGGGCGTCGCGTTTCTTCTCGAGCAGCGCGTTCAAGGCGGCCGCGTCGAAAGCGGGGAGAACGGACACCCCCTGGGCGCCCATCCCTTCCATGGAGGCGGAACTCCAGCGCACCGAGTACCCCCCCTCCAGCGCCTGGGCCGTGTCGACGGTGAACGCATGGCGGGTCAACCCCGGGGCGCAATCGTAACGGATGATCCGTCGCCCGGCGAGCCCCTCGCCGGGCCCCATGTGGATGTGCAGAACTTCCGGGCCGGCCTGCCCGGCCACGGTGACGGCCTCCAGGTCCAGCGGTTGCCCTTCCGTGACATGCCCTTCCTTCACGGAGACGAAAGTCTGCGCCGGGCCCGTCACGGACGGTTTCTGGAATCGCAGGGGCGCGTAGCGCCTTTTCTTGAACTCCGATCCCGAATCGTCATCGATCGCCTGGTACCAGATGCTCCTCCCGTTCTCCACCGCCTTGCAAAAGGAGATGTTGAAGCCGATCCCCTCCGACAGCCAGGGGTGGTAGGGGCGGACATCCACCCAGGGCAGGAGCAGCTCGAAGCCGATCTTTCCACCCTCCTCGTGGAACTCCAGGCGGGTGTCCAGGCTGGTGGGCCGGAATATCGTGTCAACGTTGTAGTTCCAGAAGATACGGCGTTGCCATTCCCTCTCCGGCAGGTTGACGGCCGAGCAGGCCAGCTCGTAGAACTCGTCGGTCGCCTCGCCGCCCGGCTGGGGCCGGCCGATCAGGACCAGGAAGCCGTCGCCGTTCTGATAGGCCCGGTCGCGGAAGGTGAGGTGCTCCGCCTTGGCCTCCAAATAGACGTAGAGAAACTCCGTCCCGTACGCGATCCGGTACGTCACGGGCACCGCCTCGTCCCGGCCGTCCCGGAAAACGAGGCCGAACTGCCGGGCCGGCAGTGTTTCCAACCCCCGGTCGAGCACGCCGTCGATCGCCGGCGCCGCGGTCAGGAAGTTTACCTCCTGCTCGCTCACCGCCGGAACGTTGTCGCGTTTTTCCGTAAGCATTTCCGCCCGGCCCAGAAAGGCCAGGGCCAGAATCATCCACACCGCCGCCAGTTGTCGTTTCATGCGCTTTCTCCTATCGCTGGGAAAAGATGGTTCATCCCCCGGGGCACCGCCCGGCACGCTGGCGAATCCGCCGGTAACAGTACGCCGGCGCCCCCCCGGGAAGTTCCCTGATCCTATCTGCGCCGCTTCGCGCGCCTGGCGCCGTCAGCCCGGCCAAGGGACGCTGCGGTTCGCCGCGGCATTGACAACGCGATTTTCCCCAATTTACATATTGATTACCTGAATATTATTTTGTAAAGTGGCCGCGATTTTCCGGGGGTAAATTCTGTCCCTGTCACAAGGCATCCTCTCGAGGGGGAGGGGTTGCCGGATCGGGTGAGGGCTTTTCTGCACGGGCGAAGGCTGCGGGGCTTTTGGGGCACGAGGCCGGCACGGTGAGCGGAAAAGGAGGAAGGAGGGGCATGCGGCACGGGCTGCGGGCCGTGCGGGCGTTCACGTGGGCTTCCGCGCTCTGGTGCGCTCTGGCGGTGGTTTCGTTACGTCAGGTTCCGGCACAGTCCCCCGGCGTGGTCATTGTCACGACCGCCTTGCCGGCCGGTCTGGACGGCGCGCCCTATAGCCACGCCCTGCAGGCGGAAGGGGGAAGCCCGCCTCTCCACTGGAGCAATCCGCCGTATCGGCACACGCTTTGCACAAACACGTTTTCGGAAACGGGCGCGCCCCAGGGCTGGCAGGGAGAATCGTACCAGAGCTGGATCCTGGCTTTGCCGTTCTCTTTCCCCATCGGTGGCTCGACCTGGACGACGTGCCGGGTCGGCGCCAGCGGATGGATCTGTTTCGGATCCGGAGAGGAGGGCGGGGATTGGTTCGTGATCGGGCCATCCGCCGTCTACCCGGCGGACACCGTGGACGGGGACATCTGGGTGGAAGCGTCGGCCGACAGCGCGACCGTGCGCTGGCAGGGAAGGCACCGGGAAGCGACCAGAACATTCTTCCCGCTCCTGGACGGCGACGAGATCAACGTTTCCGTCACCCTGTACCCGGACGGCCGGATCCGGCTGGCCTACGGCGCCGGGAACGCGGGCGCCGACAACGCCATCGGCGTTTTCTGGAATGACGGTTCCTATCCGATCGATCGCAACGGCCGGGAGAGCATGTCCTGGGCGGACGACATCCTGATCGAGCCCACGCCGTTTCCTCCCGGGCTCGCCTTGTCCGGAAACGGCACCGTCCAGGGGACCCCGCAAAATTTCGGAACATACCCCGTGGCCATCGTGGTAACCGACGCCGCCGGAAGCCGCGACGAGAAGTTTTTCGCCCTGGCCGTCGCCGCCAACCCCGACCTGCTTCCGCCTCCGGCCGTGACGACGCCGGAAGGCGAGTACTACCAGTCCGTGCGCGTGGAGCTGTCGACCGGGGTGGCCGGGGCGACCATCCGCTGCACCACGGACGGCTCGGATCCCGGCGAGGATGCGGAAACCTACGAGGAACCCATCCTCCTGACTCTCCCGGAAGGGCAGGAAGTGGCGCAATACCAAGTGCGGGCGCGGCTGTTCCGGGAAGGGTCCACCCCCAGCCATCCCGTGGCGGCCACATACACGTTGCGCTACCCAGCCAAACTCGCCACGCCCCGCATATCCCCGAACGGCGGCACCTTCGACGGAAGCGCCCTGGTGAGCCTGCTGGCGAATCCGACCGGAGAAGACAACACCACGCCGGGAACGGAGGCCGCCGACCCATCGGTCGCACGTCCCGGCCGCCTGGACGGTCAGCCCCAGCTGCGCTACACGCTGGACGGGTCCGACCCCGCCGCGCAGTCGGCACTCTACACCGCCCCCTTCGTCCTGACGGCGACGGCGACGGTGAAGGCGCGGGCCTTCCGCCCGCCCTGCCCGGAGAGCGACGTGGCGATGGCGGTATTCGAGATCCGGCAACCCAGGGCGGCCCGGCCGGTGATCGAGCCGGGGGGAGGATTGATCACGGCGGAGGACCGGGTGCGCATCCGGACGGCGACGGAGGGGGCGGCCATCCGCTACACCACCGACGGGAGCGAGCCGACGGCGGATTCTCCCCTGTACGAGACGCCGCTGTCCCTGTCCCGGGACACGGTTCTCAAGGCCCGGAGCTTCCTGGCGGGGTACGAGGACAGCGACACGGCGGAAGCAGCCTTTTCCTTCGCCCCGGCGGGGAGCACCCTGACGCACGCCGGGATCCTTGCGCAGGACGCCACCTGGCGGCCGGGCTACGTGCACCGCATGACCGGGGACGTGGTGGTGCCGGCCGGCGTGACGCTGACCCTGGAGCCGGGGACGGAGGTGCTGGTGGCGGCGGGAACGGACGCCACGGCATCGGGCAGCGACGCCGGGCGTTGCGAGTTGATCGTCCAGGGGAGACTGAATGCGTCGGGGACTGCCGAACGGCCGGTGCGCTTCGTTTCGGAAGCGGCCGCGCCGCAACCGGGGGACTGGTACGGCCTGCGGGCCGAGGGCACGCCGGAGGGGCCGGCGCAGCCGCTCGCGATGGCGCACGGCGAAGTCCGCCACGCGGTGCGGGGCGTGTCGCTCGACACGGCCTATGACCGCTCCGTGTCCCTGCAGGATTGCCGGGTGGAGGCCACCTCCCGGCAAGGGGTGTTTCTGCAGGCCCGCAACGGCGCCAGGGTCACCGTCGACCTGGCACGCAACGAGGTTCGCTGCGCCGGGGATTCGGGGATCGAGTGCTTCGCCCAGGGAAGCGCCTGGGTCGACGGCCGGGCCGTCCCCAGCATCGTCGGGGGAACCGTAAAGGAAAATACGGTTCTCATGAATAAAAGCAATGGAATTGCAATATCCAGCCATTACCAGGACCTGTCCCGGGTGGAGATGAACCTGGCCGGGAATTCGGCCCGCAACAACGAAAACAACGGCATCAGCGTCTACGGGCGCGGCACGCTGCAAGCGACGGACAACGTCCTGTCGGAAAACCTCGCTGCCGGCCTTTACCTGGGCTGTCCGTACGACGGGGCCTGGGAAGCGGTTGCCGCCCGCAACAAGTCCGAAAAGAACGGCGGGACCGGGATTCAGGCCGACTGCGGGAAAGGCGGGTCGCTGTCGCTTGCCGCCAACGAGGCCGTGGCCAACCAGAAATTGGGCATACTCTGCCCTGTCGGCGACGCCGCCGTGCGGCTTTTCCGAAACGTCGCCAGCGGGAACGGGGCGGGCGGCGTGTATGTCGACGTCGTCAACCAGGCGCCGGAAGTGGCCTGGAACACGGTGACGCAGAATGCCGGAACGGGCCTGACCCTCTGCTACAGCGGCGAGGCCGGAACCGCATTCGTCACCCACAACACGGTGAAGGGGAACGCCCTCGGGAGCCTAAACGTCAACGGCCGGTATTCGGGCGCCGGCCTCCAACTGCTCGGCTCGGGCGCCAAGACGGTGCGCTTGAACGATCTGGAAGACAACGGCCCCGGCTACGAGCTGGACAACGGGGGCAGCGGGACGGTGGACGCCCGTTTCAACCGGTGGGGGGCGGAGGCCACGGCGGAGATGGAGGCCGGCGGCAACCCGAAGAACATCGCCCGGATCCGCGACCTTGCAGACGACTCCGGCTGCGGCAGCGTCGACTACGCCGGCTGGCTGCGCGAACCCCTGCCCCTGGCCGAAGCGCCCCTGTGCCGGGTCTCTTCCCCGGTCGGCCCGGCGGTCCTGCCGCTGGGCGAAACGCTGCGCCTGACGGGTTTGGCCCTGGCCCCCTCAGGGATCGAAGCGGTGGAAGTCAGCGCCGACGGCGGCGCCACGTGGTCTGCGGCTTACCCCCTCCACGAAGACTTCCCGGACCTCTGGCGGTTCGATTGGACGCCGGCCGCCACCGGGACCTATCGCCTGCGCAGCCGGTTGATCACGGCGGGCACGCCGCTGGAGACGCCGGGAGGCTCGTTCGAGGCCACAATCACGTCGACGGACACGACTCCCCCGGCGCCGCCCGCCGTCGCCGCTCCCGTTTCCCCCACCAACCTGTCGCTCTGCCAGCTGTCGGGGACCAAGGAAGCCGGCGCCTCCGTGGTGGTCAACGGGACAGAAGTGGCGCCCGTGAGCCTGGAAAGCGCCTGGGCCTGCACCTGGCCGCTGGGGGAGGGGACCAACGCCCTGGAGGTCCTTTCCCGGGACGCGTCAGGCAACGCCAGCAACCCAGTCGTGGTAACGGTGGTCTGCGATCGCACCCCGCCCCACGCCGTCGTCGAGCTGACCGTCGCCGAAGGCGGGGACGGAACGTCCGTCTCCCTGGACTGGTCCGGCTACGACGCCGCCCGGGACGGCGACGTGGCGGCCTACCACGTGTTCGCCCGGGAAGCGGCCTTCATGTCGGTGGAAGGAGTGGCCCCGACCCTGACGGTGCCGGCCGGCACGACCCGCGCCACCGTGGTCGGGCTGATCCGCAGAAAAGCCGTCTACCTGGCCGTCGTGGCTGCCGACCGGCTCGGCAACCGGCTGGCCGCGGCAGCCCCGGTGTCCGCCACGCCGAAGGACACCATCGCCCCGGCCAAGGTCTCGGGGCTGCGCCTTCAGTCGGGGGCCGGCCAGCTGGCGGCATCCTGGACGGCCCCGGCCGACGAAGCCGGCGACCTGGCCGGCTACCGGGTGTACGTCGACGCCGAGACGATCGGAGCGCCTGCTGCGCAGACCGCTTTCACGCGGGACGGCCTGCCCCCGGCCACGCTCCACCTCCTCCGGGTCACCGCCGTAGACGACGACGGCAACGAGAGCGAAGGGGCGACGGCCTCGGGCTGGACTTTCCTGCCCAACCCGGCGGAGGTGAGTGCCGCCGCGGCCAGCCGCCAGGTGACGCTCTCCTGGCCACCGGTACTGCCGGCGGACGGCCTGGCCCGCTACGCGGTCTACCGGAGCGAAAGCCCCTTCGCCAGCGTGGCGGGAATGCCCCCCTGCGCCAGCCCGGTCGATTGCCGGGCCGTGGTGACCGGGCTCGTCGACGGCCAGACTTACTATTTCGCCGTGACGGCGGTGAACGTGACGGGCGGGGAGGACCCGGCCGTGTCGTCCGTCCCGGCCACCCCCTGCGCGATGCCGCCCCCCGAGGCCCTGCGGGCCGCCGCCCGGGAGGCCGGCGCCGTCCACCTGACCTGGGCGGCCAGCCCGACGCCGGACCTGGCCGGGTTTCGCGTCTACCGGGCCGCGCAGCCGTTCTCCTCGCCGGCAGAGGCGACGAGTGTCAACGCTTCGCCCGTGGCCTACACTGATTTCGACGACCTTCCGGACCGGGACGGGACGTGGCACTACCGTGTCGCCTCCGTCAGCCGGTCCGGGGCGGAGAGCGCCCTCTCGCCCCCGGCTTCGGCCGCTTCCGACCGGACACCGCCTCGAGCCCTCTCCGTGGAGTACGCCCCGGGACCGGGCACGCCGAGCCAGGGCGCCCGCTTCGGCCCGGGCCGGGTGGATGTGCGCCTGACGATGAGCGAACCGCAGCTGACCACTCCCTTCCTCGGCATCGTGCCGAAAAACGGCGCGGCCCTCCCGGTCGCCTTGCAGAAGGAGTCGGAGACCGTCTACGCCGGTTCCTTCCAAGCCACCCGGCTCACCCCGTCCGGGACGGCCCGGGCGGTGCTCTCGTCCCGCGACCCGGCGGGCAACCGCGGCACGGAAATCGACGCCGGCGCCGCGGTGGCGCTCGACACGGAAGGCCCCACGGTCACCGACCTGCGCCTGAGCCCGGAGGCCCCCCTGCGCAACGACCCGGCCGCCCCTGCGACGGTTCGGGTCTCCCTGGCCCTGAGTGAGGCGCCCGCGAACGGGGCGGACCCCGAGCTGTACTACGCCCTCTCCGAAACCGCCCGCACGCCGCAGCGGCTGGCCCTGGTCCCCGCCGCGGACGGCTGGACCGGCTTTCTGACCCTTCCCGCCGAAGCGGGCGCCAACGGGGGCGAATGGATCCTCTTCACTTTCCATGCGGAGGACGACCTGGGCAACGCGGGCGAGCGCATCTCCGGCCGCTCCTCCTTCGAAGTGTACCAGGGCGAGTTGCCCCCGCTCGCGGCGCCGGTGATCGCCGGAAAGGCCCTGCCCGGCGGACGGTTGTTCCTCTCCTGGAAGCCGGTTTTCGGCGCCGCCGACTACGAGGTTTTCCTGGGCGTCGCCCCGGCGGAGCCCGGCGTTCCCCTGGCGCGCACGGCGAGCGCCTGCTCCTTCGCGTACCTTCCGGCGTCCGATGGCCTCTACCGGTTGGCCGTGCGCAGCGTCCGGACAGCCAACGGGCAGGAGGCCCTGAGCGAGCCGAGCAACGTGGTGGAACTCGTTTCCGACTCCGTGGCCCCCGAGCCGGCCGCCAACCTGAGGCTGAGCCTGACCGGGCAGGGCGTCCTGGCGGAGTGGGACGCCTCTCCCAGCGCATCGGGCGGGGAAACGGTCACCTACGCCCTCTTCCGCAGCGGGGCGGAGATCGCCTCCCTGGACGGGCTCTCCCCCCTGGCGGAGAACATCGCGGCCCTGCAGGCCACGGACGCCCGTCCGCCCGCCGGCGGCAGCTACTACGCCGTGGCGGCGGCAGACGCCGCCGGCAATGTCGCGGCGGCCTTCCCCTGCGCCTACTTCAACCCGGCCCTGCTGCCGGTATCCACCCTGGCGGTCACGCGCACGGAAGGCCAGGCGCCCGTCGTCGCCTGGACCCACGCTTCGGTCGGGCTGGGTTTCCACGTCTACGCCGGCGAACCGGGCAGCCAGGCGAGGCTGACCGCCGAGCCGGCGGCCGCTTCGCCCTTCGCCGACACGACGTACCACGACGGCGCCCGGCTCTACACCGTGACGGCCACGGACGCGGCGGGGCAGGAGAGCCCCGGCCGCAGCGTGCGGCTGCCGGCGGTGCGCCTGGGACTGGCCCCGGGCACGACGCTCGTCCGGGGCGCCCTGCAGCGCGTGGGCGTGTCGGCCGCCAACCTCGACGCGCGCCCCCTGGCCGACGTCGGCCTGGGCCTTTCGTTGGCGGGGCAGGCCGGCGCCGCGGAAGCCTTCGACCTGGCCGGCGGGGAAACGAAGACCGTCCCCGTGGTGGTCGGCGTCCCGCGCGACCTGGCCGACCCGGCCGACTTCCGGGTGGAACTGGCGGTGGCGCCCAACGCGGGCGAACGCGCCGCGCAGGCCCTGGAGGGCCGTGTCGCCACGGTCGCGCCCGCCACCGAACCCTACGCGGTCGTCCTGGACCCCGGCACACCGCTGCGGGGAGGCGACGCGTCATTGCGTTTCAATTTCACGAATGCAACGGAAATCGAAGTCGAACTCCACACCGCCCGGCAAAACGGCGCCCGGCCGTCGGCCGAACTGCGCTTCGAGCTGGTCTCCTCCACGGACGGGGTCATCGCCGCGGCCCCGGTCCACCAGTACCTGGGCGAAGGCGTCACGCTGCTGCCGGACGGCACAGCGGTCGCCCGCATCGCGCCCGGGGCCTCCTTCGCCTCGGCGCCGGTCCGCCTGCCCGTGCCCTCGGAAGCGGCGGGCGAGCTGTCGCTGCGCCTGGTCGTGGAGAAGATCCACTACCGCACCGGCACCCGGGAGCAGGCGGCCGTGCCGGGCCTTTCCACCTCCTGCCCGGTCGTCCTTCGGGAGACGGACTACACCGGCGAGGTCGACTCCGCAGAACCCGCCACCTCCGACGGAAGCGTGCCGGTGACCATCGTCGGGCGGGCCCTGGACCGGAACGGCCGGCCCCTGCCGGCCGCAACGCTGAAGCTGGTGATATCCGGCCGCGAGTTCGACCGGGTTTCCACGGTGATTACGGGCTCCGACGGCGCCTTCACGGCCGCCTTCACCCCGAACCGGGGCGAGGGAGGCCTGTACGAAGTATGGGCCGACCATCCCGACGTGACGGCGCGAAACGCGCAGAAAACCTTCGCCATCCGGCTTCTGCGGGTCACGCCTTCCACAGTCGACGCGTCTTTCCCGCGAAACTACCCCGCCCGTTTCTCACTGGACCTGCAAGCGCCCCCGGGCCTACCGGCGGAGGGCATCCGCCTGTCCCCCGAGGGGACCTGGCCGGCCGGGGTGCGCCTGGTGGAAAGCGGAACGGCCAGCCTGGCGGCGGGTGCCGCCGGGAAGCTCTCCTTCGTCCTGGGGGCGGACAACGAAGCCCCGGCGACAGGGAGTCTGGCCCTGGCCCTAGTGGACGAGAACGGCGCCCGATGGGGCGGGTTGAGCGTCCGCTTCACCCTCACGGCCTCCGCCACGGCCATGCGGGTCGTCCCCAGCCCGCTTACGGTCGGCGTGGCCCGGGGCGGCTCCGCCGTGACGGAGGCAGCACTGGAGAACATCGGCCTGCAGCCCCTGGAAGGGCTGCGGATGCGGTTGCTGGACGAGACTGGGCAGACGGTGCCGGCCTGGCTGGGGCTCAACGGTTCCGACCGTGACGGCGTGCTGCGGCTCGGCCGGGTAGCGGCGGGCGAAAAGCGTTCCTTCAGTTTTACGGCGGCGCCGGGCGAGGGCACGCCCCTGTCGGGAAACCTCCCGCACGTCTTTGCGCTGCGGGCGGAGGGCGACAACGCCGCGCCGGTCCAGTGGCCGGTCTACGTCTATGTGGGCGAGTCGGGCGAAGGCGCGGCGCTGTTCAAGGTCACGGACCTCTTCTACGGTCTCTCCAGCAACGGCGTGGCCGGGGCGCGGGTGACCCTGGACCGCCAGGACGGCCTGGCCGACGGAGAACGGGAAGCGGTGGCCGACGCCAACGGCGAGGCGCTGCTGACCGGGCTTCCGGCCGGCGACTACCGGTACCGCGTCAACGCCGGGCAACACGACACGGCCACCGGCACGGTGCGGGTCGCCCCCGGCGTCACGGTCCCGGTGCAGGTCGCCCTCAACTACCAGTTGGTCTCGGTGGAGTGGGAAGTGCGTCCCGTCACGCTGCAGGACCGCTACGAAATCGTTCTGCACGCCACCTTCCAGACCCAGATCCCGGCCCCCACCCTGGACGTGGAACCCGCCTCCGTGACCCTGGACCCGGCCATGGCGCCCGGGCAGGTCCTGACGGGGGAAGTCCAGGTGGCCAACAACGGGATGATCGCGGCCACCGGCATCTCCTTCACCCCGCCGCCGGCCGATCCCCGCTACCGGGTGGAATACCTGGCGGCTCCGCCCGACACCCTGGGCGCCCACGAATTCTTCCGCCTGCCCTTCCGGGTGACCCGGCTCTCCGGCGTGCTGCCGGACGCCGGCCCCTGCGCCTTCTTCTCGGCCGTGGGCGTCTTCACCTTCCACTACCTGGGCGGCGACGGGCAGGTCTACACCGGCAGCTCGCCGGTGTGCTGGGCGGAGAGCTTCCCGGCCACCTGCGCGGGATCGTCCGACGGCGGTTCCCTCGTCGGCCTCAACTTCCCCGGCGGCAGCGACGGCGTGCCCCTCCTCCCCGGCGCCGACGTGAACGGGCCCGGGCAGCCGCTGTGCGACGACGGGTCGGAGTGCACGGCCTCCGTGCGGCTGCAGATCGCGCAGGAGTTGAGCCTGGAGCGCCAGGCTTTCGACGCCCGGATGAAGATCGCCAACGGCGCCGGCGGGCTGAGCGTCCAGAACGTCCGGGTGGAAATCCTCTTCCGGGACGCCGCGGGCAACGGCGTGCGGGCGTCCAGCGACCCCGACGACAAGGAGGCCCTGTTCTTCCTGCGCCCGGACGGCGACGCCGTCGCCGGCGGCCAGGAGGGCGTCTGGACGGCGCCCGACGTGGAGACGGGGGCCGTCGCCGAGCTGCACTGGTTGATCGTCCCCGCCCCCGGCGCCGGCGGCGAGGCACCCGCGGGCAAACTCTACCGGGTGGGGGCGCGGCTGTCCTACACCCTGGGGGGAAAAGCCCACACGCGCGACATCCAGCCGGACACGATCACCGTGCTGCCCTTGCCCGAACTGGAGCTGGACTATTTCCTGCCTTCCGAGGTGAACGGCGACGACCCGCTGACGGAAAGCGTGGTGGAACCCGAGGAACCCTTCGCCCTGGGCTTGCTGCTCCGCAACGCAGGACACGGTGTGGCCAAAAGTCTGCGGATCGATTCCGGTCAACCGAAGATCGTCAGCAACGCGCAGGGCCTGCTGGTGAAGTTCGCCATCACCGGGACCGAAGTCAACGGGGCGGCCTTGACCCCCTCCCTGGCGGTGAGCTTCGGTGACGTGGCCCCGCAGGCCGTGGCCGTGGCGCGCTGGGTCATGACCTCCTCCCTGTGCGGCCGCTTCGTTTCCTTCGGGGCCACCTGGACCCACGACGACGGACTGGGTGGCCAGTTGACCTCCCTGGTCCGGGAAGTGAAAACCCACTGGCTCCTCAAGGACGTTCGGGTGGACCTTCCCGGGCGGGACGCCCTCCGCGACTTTTTGGCCGGCGAACGCGACGGGGGCGGGAACCCGGTGGACGGCGCCCTGGCCGTGTACGAATCCTCGGGGACCGTCACGCCCGTGTCCGACCAGTCGGCGGGCGCGGTGCTGGAACCGGTGGAGGGCTCGGCCGGCCGCTACACCCTTCGGCGGGGGCCCGAAACCCGTGAAACCGGTTTCGTCACCGTCTCGGTGGCCGATCCGTTCCGGGGCGCCAAGGTCATCGAACGGGTGACCCGCTCCGACGGCCAGGTCCTTGATCCGGCCAACGCCTGGCTGCGCCGCAAGTGGGTCTCCGGCGGAAATTGGGAATTCACCCTGCACTTGTTCGATACCGGCGCCACCGGCCTGACCTGGGAAGTCGCCTTTGCGGACGCCGCCCCGGGCAACCGCCCCCCTGAGCTGGGCTACATCGGCCCCCGCTCCGTCCGGGCCGGGTCCTCGCTCGGCCTGCAGGTGCTGGCCACCGACCCCGACGGGGCCGTGCCCACCCTGGCGGTTTCCGATCTGCCGGATGGCGCCTCCTTCCGGACGACCTCCAACGACCCGGCCTCCGGTTCCGCCGCCGGCGAGTTCTACTGGTCGCCCGCCGCCGCCCAGTCGGGCGAATACTGGATCACCTTCACCGCCGCCGACCCCGAAGGCCTCGGGGCCAGCGAAACCGTTCACCTGACCGTGGGGGACGGCGTCGCCCCCACCGACGCCCCCGTCATCGACGAACCGGCGGAGGGCCTGCAGACGGCCGAGAACCGCGTCAGCGTTTCCGGGATGTCCCGGGAAGGGGAGGTCGTGGTGCTGTACGTGAACGGCCAGCGCCAGGGCGACCCCGCAATGGTGGACAGCCTGACACGGAATTTCCGGGCGCCCGTGGCCCTGGTCACGGGTTCGAACGCCATCACGGCTGCTGCCGCTGGCTGCTTCGGCGAGGGACCGCCCTGCGCCCCCGTCCGCGTGGTCTGCGACCCGGCCGGCGCCGCCGCCCCGGTGAACGTGGCCGCGGAAGGGCGCGAGGCGGGCGTGGTGCGCCTGACCTTCAGCACCGGCATCCAGCCCAACATCGAACGGATCGTCGTCTACCGCTGCCCCCGGCCCTTCACGGCGGCGGAGGAGGCCACGGAAGCCGCCCGGCTGGCGGCGGACGCCTACTCGTACGACGACCTGCCCCCCGCCGACGGGACCTGGCACTACCGCCTGCAGGTGGTGAAGCGGAACGGCCTGGCCAGCGCCCTGTCGAAGCAGGTCGACGCCGTGTCCGACCGGGTGCCGCCGACCGCCGTCGGCCTCGTCCTCACCCCGCGGGGGCCCGTGGCGGCCGACGGGAGGGTGGGCCCGGGCGCCGTGGACGTCGCCCTCACCGCGAGCGAACCGTTGCTGGCCGCCCCGTTCCTGAGCTTCGCCCCCGAGCGGGGCACGCCCGTCCCGGTGGCCCTGCGCGCGAACGGGGAAAACACCTACGCCGGCTCCTTTACGCTCTCCGTCCGCACCCCCTCGGGAATGGGCGGGGTGAACCTCTCCATGCGCGACCGGGTCGGCAACCGCGGCACCGCGGTGCCGTCCGGCGCCGGCCTGCTCGTAGACGCCTCCGGACCCAACGTCAAGGCCCTGAGCGTCTCGCCCCCCGCGCCCATCTGCAACGACACCGCGGCGACGGTGACCGTCTCCCTGTCCCTGGATGAGGCCTTTTCCGGCAACCGCGTCCCCAGCCTGCGCTACGTCCTTTCCACCTCGCACCCGAGCCCCGTGCCCGTAGAGTTGGTCCAAGTGTCTGACCAACTATGGACGGGCACCTTCGCCTTGCCCCCCGATGCCGGCACCACCCCGGAAACCCTCTCCTTCCACTACAGCGGCGAAGACGACCTGGGCAACGTGAGCACCCGCATCGACGGGGCGAAGGACTTCGGCGTGTACCGGGGCGCCCTGCCGCCGCTCTCCGCGCCCACCGGCCTGCGGGCCGTCAGTGCGCCCGGCGGGAAGGTGGTGCTGTCCTGGAACGCGGTGACCGGATCGGCGGACTACCGGCTGTACCGTGCCCCCGCCGGCGGGCCGATGGCCCTGCTGACCGCCACCGGCGGGTCCACCGGCTGCACCGACGCGCCGGAAGCGGACGGTACCTACCGCTACTGCGTCACCAGCGTCCGCCAGGAAAACGGGGCCGTGGCCGAAAGCCCGCCCGGCGCGGAAGTGGCCGGGGTCGCCGACTCCGTGCCCCCCGGGGCGCCGTCGAACCTGCGCCTGACCCTCACCGGCCACGGGGTGCAGGCCCAGTGGACCGCCCCCGCCCCCGCCACGGAGAGCGTGACCTATGCCCTGTACCGCGGCGGAGAGGTGATCGCCGACGTGGCCGGCCTCACGCCGGTGGCCTCCGGCATCGAAACGCCGACCGCCACCGACCCGGCGCCCACCCACGAACTGCCCTTCTACGCCGTGGCGGCCGTGGACGCGGCGGGGAACATTTCCGCGCCCAGTCCCTCGGCCTTCCTCAACGCCGGCCTCCTGCCGGTGAGCGGCCTGACCGTGGAGCGCGTGGACGAGGGCTATCCCACCCTCACCTGGACGGCGCCCTCCTCCGCCGCCGTGGTCGGCTACAACGTCTACACCGGGGCCGAAGGCCGCGAGGTGCGCCTGAACAGCCTCCCCGTCGCGGAGAAGACCTTCTCCGACGAGAGCTGGGACCGGGCCGAGCGCCGCTACGCCGTGGCGGCGGTGGACGAGTACGGCCGGGAGAGCCTGCGCCGGGCCGTGGTCATGCCGTTGCTGGAGGTGTGCGTGGCGGCCGTCCCCACCATTCTGCGCGGGGAGTTCAACCCTGTCGCCGTGGGCGTCGCCAACAACAGCGAAATCGAACTGGCCGTAGTGCGCGCCGGCGTCCGCCTGGCCAACCAGGACCACGTCTCCGCCCCCTTCTCCCTGGGGCCCCGCGGCCTGAAGCCCGACGCCCGCGTGGTGGTCGGCGGCTACCGCGGCCTGCCGAACCTGGCGGCCTTCACCGTCTTTGCCGAAGTCGCCCCCGGCGCGGGAGACAAGGTGGTCGTCCGCCGGACGGGCGGGACCTTCCCCGTGTCCGACGGCAAGGACTCCTACACCGTGGACATCCTGCCGGATCCAGTGGTGGCCGGGGGCGTCGGCGGCGTGCGCTTCCGCCTGGCCAACCACACCGCCGAAACGGTGGACCTGGTCACCGCGGCCAACGGCGGGGAAGCGCCCTCCGGCGAGGTGCGCCTGCGCCTGCTGGACGCCGACGGCGTCGAGATCGCCCGGGCCGCCCTCCGGCAGGCCACCGGCGGCGGGGTGTACAACCTGGCCGGCGGCACGTCCATCGCCCGCGTCGGCTCTCCCGTGGAGGCCGCCGGCGGCGGCGAGGCCGACGTCTGGCTCTCCGACCCGGTCTACCTGTCCCCTCCGCTGAACGCCAAAGCCCCCCTCTCGGTGGTGCTGGACGTGGACAAGCTGCACTACCGCTACGGCGAGAGGGAGTACGCGGCCATCCCCGGCTTCTCCGTGACCAAGGTGGACATCGCCCTTTCCGATCCTCCCTATGTCGGCCAGATCGACGCCGTGGCGCCCGCCGAATCCTTCGGCGCCGAACCTGTGCTGGTCACAGGGCGGATCACCGACCGGGCCACGGGCGCGCCCCGGCCCGAGGCCGACTTCGTCCTCCTCCTCGTCACCGACGGTTTCGTCCGCCGCATCGACGGCCTGAAGAGCGACGGGGCGGGGAACTTCGCCTGGTCTTTCCAGCCCTTGCCGGAGGAGGGCGGGGTGTACACGGTGGCGGCGGTCCACCCGGCCGTTCGTGAGGCGGCCCCCCAGGCCTCCTTCGCCGTCCGGCGGCTGATCGTGGAACCCGGGGCCATCTCGGCCCGCGTGCCGCGCAACTACGGCGGCGCCCTGACGGTGCGGCTCACCGCCCTGGCCGGCACCACGGCCTCGTGCATCCGGGTGATGCCCGCGGAGGAACTCCCCGCCGGCGTGCGCGTGCTGGTGGGCAAACCCGGCGTGCCCCTGACGGAGCAGGGCTGCGTCCTCTCCGTGACGGGGCCGCGCACCGTGGACCTGCCCCTGACTCTGGTGGGCGACAGCTCCGCCGAGGCCGCCGGGCGCATCGCCCTGCTCGTGCGCAGCGAGGAGAGCGGGGAGCGGAACTGGGGCGTCGTCGATTTGGCCTACGAGCTGGTGGACGCAGCCCCCGCCTTGCGGGCCACCCCCGGGCGTGTCAGCACCGGCGTCGTGCCCGGCGGCAGCGTCACCGAGACCGTCCAGCTGAAAAACGTCGGCTTCTCCGCCCTGGAGAACGCCACGGTCGCCCTCGTTTCCGCCGACGGCTCGCCCGCCCCCGCCTGGGCCACCCTCGGCAACGTCTCCCCGGAAACGGTTCGCCCGGCGGCCCTGGCCTCCGGGCGGTTGGGAGGACTGTCGACGGCGCCGCCGAACGGCGCCCCCGCTCCGGTTTCGGCCCCGGTCCCCTCCCCGCGCACGTCCCCCGAAGCCTACCGCCGGCGGGTCCAGTCCCTGGCCCAGGCCGGTTCCATCGCCAGCCTCGGCGTCAACGACACCCGGGACGTCACCCTGACCTTCGCCCCCGGCCAGGATGTCGCCCCGGCCGCCGAACCGGTGGAACTCGTCCTCCAGGTGACCACGGCCGACCGGACCGTCGACCTCGAAGTGCCCGTTTCCGTTTACGTGGACGCCTCGGGGCGGGGGAACCTGCTCGTCCAGGCCTGGGACCTCTACTCGGGCAGCGGCGTGGCCCGCCCCGCCGGCACGCGAGGCCCGAAGATCACCCTGCAGAAGGTGGACGGATCACCCGTCCCCGATGTGGTCGCCCAGGCCGACGACGACTGGTCCGACGTGCTCGTGCGCGACCTGCCCGCCGGCCTGTGGGACTACCGCATCAGCGCCGACAACCACGACGCCGTCAGCGGACGCGTGGAGATCCGACCGGGCGCCACGGAGACCCTGGAAACCCTCCTCCGCAACACCCTGGTCACCGTGGAGTGGGAGGTGGTGCCCACCTCCGTCCGGGACCAGTACCAGGTCGTCCTCACCGCCGACTACGAGACCCAGGTCCCCGCCCCGGTGCTGGCCGTGACGCCGGCATCCATCGCCCTCCCCTATCTGAACCACGGCGAGGTCTACGCCGGCGAGTTTTTGGTGGAGAACCGGGGTCTCATCCGCGCCGACCATGTCTCTCTGGTCGTTCCCGACGGCGGCTCGGAATACCGGATCGAATTTCTCTCCCAGCCCCCCGACACTCTCGACCCCAGCCAGTTCTGCCGCCTCCCCTTCCGCGTAATCAAACTCCCTGCTTCGCGGCAAGCATCGGAGCCGGGCATGGCAAAGACGGCTTCTTCCTCTGCCTGCGGATGCACCGTCTTTTCCGGATGCGTTCAATTCAGCACAATTTGCCTGAATGGAAAACAGGTTAAAGCCGGGACGATATTTGGATTCTCTGTATGTGGCGCACCGTGCGCCTCGCAAGGCGAAAGCATAAGTTCGATGTTTCCTGTCAATTTCCATGCGGTAGGCGGATGGCTGATCGAATTGGGAGGCATTGGGTGCTTATCTGGTGGATTTTCGAATGATTCAAATTGTGACAGTGGATCTATAAATGGATCATCTTCATGTAAGGTGCGCATTTCTTCCGACAAAAGGATTTCACATGATCGGAAAATCTGGATACCGCATTTAACAACCGACAGGACTGCAAAAATAGTCACTTTATATGTTTGCAATGAAGGTGAATGCGTTGGTGATACTATTCTCTGGTATAGCCGTCTCACTGTATTGGGAACTGGGCCCACTCTAGTTTTGGATTTGCATAGCTACAAACCTGGAAAATACAAATTTGTCGTAAGCAAAAAGAGTGCATCAGGATCGACATGTACTGATTTCATAGAAATTGTAATAGCTCATGTGCAAATCCGTGTTGATTTGGACAATGATAGGCTACTATCCGCACATGATGATACTGATAAAAGTAAACAAGAATACTTTAAATTCTGGTTATCAAAAACCCAAAATTCCCAACATGTAATTGAAGATCTTAATGACCTTGAAAATTTGGCTCAAATACAAATTGCAATCCCATCAGCGTCTTTTTCACCCACTACAAAAGCGTATTTACAGTTTGCACCTCAACCGGATTTTGTATGTCCAGAAATTCGTTTGTATAAAAACACCTCTGGCGGTTACCAGTATTTGCGCGACATCAATGCGGCAAGAAAAGTGATTGCTAGCAATATGAACGGTTGGCTACAGTATCCTACCTATGGGGCCATCCCCAGACAATTGCCAGCCGAATATTTTTCAGACAACCAACTGGAATATCTTCTATTTCGTGGAGAGAAGAAAGGGGTCGGAATTCTCAACTTGATTCTCGAAGATGAAGGAGTCGAGATTTGCCGTGATTATGTCCAACTAGAGATACGGGACATCCAGGATTTCTATTCGGTAGTCAATCTGCGAGGCAAAACACCGCATTGGGACAGTGAGAACATTATCGGCAAAACTCAGCCATTACTCTTGTTTATTCATGGATATGATGTCAGTGAAGAATACGCGAAAACTATCTCATTTCCCACAATATATAAGCGGATGTATTGGACAGGCTTCAATGGCGACATGATTGGAATCGTGTGGCAAGGGGACGAAGACGGTCCATGGCTGGAAGAGGTCAATGAGTGGTATTTCAATATGGAGAACGCCCTGCAAACGGCTCCCCAATTAGCGTCCTTCATCAACTTGTTGACCTTACATCCCCAATTTCGAGGCCGCCCCATCCATATTCTTGCCCATAGTTTAGGCAACATGGTTGTCAGCCAAGCATTGAAGGAACCGCTGATCCAGCCGGGACAAATACAGAACTATTTCTTGATGCAGGCGGCGGTGGCCAAGAACTGTTACGGTTACACCGAAGACCGCAGCACCCAGATGTGGAAATGTGCAGATACAAACACACCTAACACGGGTTTTCCATTGTTTGTCGACCGCTATGGCAAGCAATTTCTGAACTTGAATCTGGTCGGCACTCAGCTGGACGACTGCGACGACTTGTGGTACGCCTACATGTCGATCAACCAGAATAGTCGAAAAACCAGATACATCAACACATACAGCGATGAAGACATGGTGCTTTCCCGTTGGTTTAAGTTGTTCGCTGGGGGATCTTACAGCATCAGCCTGGACCGCCTGTTGGCCAGGTGGGAAATGAAATGGGAGGAGTGGAATGCCAAATCCATGGAGGACAAGGAGATTTGCTATTTGAGTTACCTGTTTCCGGTCCGGTCTTTCGCAGCCGGTTTCGATCAGGTCCGCTGCCTGGAAAACCTCAACGCGGAATACCTGGGCGTGAACGGTCACAGCGCATATCGCGAAAGGAGTTTGGCGGAGATATGGACATATTATTGGAACCTGCAGCTTTACATCCGGGGACAAAAATGATTGCAAAAAAGGCCTTGTGGTATTCACTGGCAGCGATTCTGGCCGTATTCATCCTTGACAGTGCGGGAATTCTGAATTGTCGCTATTACATGCACGGTATTCGCTACGGTTGGGGCAGCCAGAGCGTGCCGTACCGGGAGCTTCGGCTGCGGATCGTGGACGAGCGGGGGAAGCCGGTGCCGCGGGCCGAGCTGCGGGGCTACACGAAGGACGTGTCGCTGCTGAAGGCGGAGGAGTCCACCAGCTACTTCACCGAACACGCCGACGACAACGGGGAGTACGTGCGCTACGTCCACGCGGGGATCACCTTCGAGCGCATCTCGCAGATCGGCTACTACCCCGCTGAATACGTTTCCTGGCGGGCGGAGGAGGTGCCGGACGGCTGGCAGACCGTCCGCCTGGAACGGGAGGACCCCCGCGTGCTGCTCCACGAAAACCAGGTTTTCCTGCAGTGGAAAGACAAAACGAAGATGTCCTTCGGGATCCGGCTGGTGGACGCGGGCAACGTGGCGGAAGCCCAGAAGCAGCGGAAAAGCGTCACCAGCGAAGCGCAGCGGGCCGATCTGTGGATCGAGCTCGCCCCAGCGGAGGACGGTGCCGCCAGCCATCCGACAGGAGAACTCGTGGCGTGGCAGGTGAAGCTGACGGCGGGGCGGGGGTGGGAAGTGGCGCCCGGCCCGCCGGCCGGAGCCTCGGCAGACGGGCGACCGGTGACCATGCGGGTCGCGCCGGCCGCGGGATACGCCCCGCGGTGGGAGGGCCCCGCGGCCCGCTGCCCGTACGGGTATTACCTCCGCTGGAACGGAGGCCGGCGCTACGGCAAGGTGTTCGAGTTCCGCGTGGTGAACGACAGTCGCTGGCAGAGTAGGGACCGTTGCCAGGGAACAGTGGGCGTTTCGCTCCAGTACGCCGTGCAGGGGGAGGCCCGACTGCTGCGGTCGCTCAACCCCTTGCGCGGGGAGGAGCTGGCGAACTACCGGAAAGAAAACCGCGTGGCGCGCCTCACGAACGACCGGAATCTGCTGTACGCGGCCCGGGCAGGGGACGCGGCCCAGGCGGAGGCCATGCTCAAGGAGGGGGCCAACGTGAACGCCCGGGACGAAGACGGCCTGACGCCGCTCATGCATTCGGCGGCCAAGGGGAACACGGCCCTGGTCAAATTGTTTCTGGACAAGGGGGCGGACACTGAACTCCAGAAGTGGAATATCAATGCGGAGGACGACGACGGCACCGCCCTGATGCTGGCCGCGGAAGAAGGGCAGGCCGAAGCGGCCGCGGCCCTGCTGGAAGGCGGGGCGGACATCGAACAGGAAGACAACTGCGGCCTGACCGCCCTGATGTACGCGGCCAAAAGAGGAAATTGCAATATTGTCATATTGTTATTGCAAAATGGTGCCAATATTCAACATACCGACCTAGATAGATCGTCGCCCCTCATGTCTGCCGCCGAAGGCGGAAACACCGCCATCGCCCGCTTGCTTCTGGAGAAAGGGGCGAACATAAACGAAGCGGGAACCACCGGATGGACGCCTCTGTTCTGCGCGGTCTATTGCAACAAACCCGAAATGGTACGTTTTCTGATCCAACAGGGCGCTGATCCGAATGCAAAGGTGGAGGGCTGGGGATCGGCCCTTCGATTCGCCAGAATAAATAAAGAGCTTTCTATCATAAAAATTCTCGAGCAGACCGGAGCGAAAGAATGGCCTTGAGAAATTTCTGCCTCATCGGAAGTCAACACACTCCAGCCAAGACGGTAGGGCCGAGCGGAAGAGGCGTGAGAACGGCCACCAACGTCCATGAGAGCATGACAGTACGGAAGAGCATAAAGAACAAGCTGCAAAATGGTTATGATTCCAGGTAATACAAACCCCGGCGGGCGGCCGGGGCAGCCGCGGCGACGCAGTTGCTGGAAATGGGCGGTCCTGGCCGTAGCTGCGACTGTTTTTCTCTGCCTGACCGGCGCCATTCCTTTACGGAAATGGGGGATGCGGGTGGCGGCCTGGATTCCCGGGGTCGGGTCGTCTGTGACCGTGCGGGTCGTCGACGAGCACGGGAAACCGATTAAAGAGGTGAGCCTGAAATGGTCCGAAAAACAGCAATTCTACCAAATCGCCGCCTACCTGGAAGGCGTGATGGCCGGGAACCGCCCGAAACAGCCGTGAGCTGGCATGGAAAACAACAGAAGAACGAAGACGGCGCTGGCAGTGATTTTGGGCGGGGTGGCGCTTCTCAACGGGTACCTTCTCTTGCCTCTCATCATGCGTCTGTGCGCGCTCGTGCCCGGGTTGGGGGACACGGTCACCGTCCGGGTGGTGGACGAGCAGGGCAAGCCTGTGCCGGACGTCCTCATCCGGTGGTCCGAGAAAAGGCTGACGGCCAATCAGGTGGAAGAAGACGACCAACGGGAGTCTTCCACCGACGCCAACGGCGTATGCACCCTGCATTTCATCCTGGCCGCCTACCTGTCCTCCGTCAGCCGGGAGGGGTACTACCCTCCGCCCGCCGAAACGCAGCACGCATTATTTGAACGGGGAAGGCACCCGGCGGTCTTCACCGTCCGCCTCCTCCGCGCCGACCCGCCGGTGGCCATGGCCGTCACTTCCGTTCAGAAGGAATGGGGCCCCGAAGGGCCGTCCGGTTTCGGCCTGCGGATGGTGGACACGGGAGCGGTAGGCGCCGAGCCGGAAGACGATCCCCATTCCCGCGCCAAGCAGCGGAAGTGCGTGACGGACAAGAGGGAAAAGGCGGACCTCTGGGTGGAAGTCGGCTGGGTGGGGGAGCCGTACCAGGGTCGGTACGGGGTGACCCGCGACTGGCGGATAACCCTCACCGGGCAAAACGGATGGGAACTGGCACCGGGCCCGCCCCGGAAAACGGAGGATGGAGGCTTCTCGGACCCCCTATGGCGGGTGCCAGAAGGCGGGTACGCGGCCAGGGCCAGCTACAACGACAAAAACTGCCCGGCCGGCCTGTACCTGCGGTGGGCGGGCGGGCGAAAATACGGGAAGATCGAGAATATCCAGCTGTGGAACGACGTTTACGTGAATCCGCAGAACAACGATTTCAGCGCCGTCGACCAGCGGATGCACCTGCTGCTCTCCGTGCAGCTGGAAGCGACGGGGTCGAAGTCCCTGAACCCGTTGCGCGGCGCGGAGCGCCGGTCCCTGTCCCGGAACCGCATCTACCAGTACCAGCAGGAAGGCCCCTACCCGCTGTTCATGTTCGCGGCGGAGATCGGCTCGCTGCCGGAAGTGGTCAAGCAGGTGGAGGCGGGGCGGGACGTCAACGGGCGGGACATGCAGGACCTGACGGCGCTCATGCACGCGGCCCGGCGCGGGAAGCTGGAAGTGGTGCGCTACCTGTTGGACCACGGGGCGGACCCGAACCTGACGTACCGGGAGGACCCCGAAGGGGAACGGCCGTTGGAGAACGCGGGGAGCGCCCTCAGCCTGGCGGCGGAAGGGGGGCACGCGGAGGTCGTCCGCCTGCTGGTCGAGCGGGGGGCGGACATCGAGCAGGAATTATTTTGGGAATACACCGCCCTGATGAAGGCCTGCGAAAAAGGCCAGGCTCAAAGCGCTTTGACATTATTGGAGATCGGGGCCGATGTAAACCATTGCGGTACTGCCAAAGACTATCCTCTTCTTTGTGCTGCGGCAAGCGGGGACGTTAATACTTTAGCAATTCTATTGAAATGGAAAGCTGATTTAGAATGTGAGGATGTTGCCGGCTACAACGCATTACATAGGGCAATAGAAAAACGCCGTATTGAGATGGTCAAATATCTTCTTAATCAGGGGATGGACCCCAACCACCCTTCTCATACCGGCACGCCACTCCGCATTGCGAGAGAGAAGAACTTCCCGGAAATAGTGGACATCCTGGTGAAGGCAGGCGCGAAGGAATGAGTACGGCCACCAACGTCCATGAGAGCTTGACAGTGCGGAAGAGTGTAAAGATGGAAGAATACGTCGTAGAGGGATATCAATTCATTCGCAGGTAAAAAAAGCACGGCAGAATGCAACAAATTTTAAAGTCGAAAATTGTATTAACATTCCCGATATTGTGTGCACTCGCTTTTCTCATGCACTGGAGTGGTGTTATCAATTTGCACCGGTTCGTACATTTTTTTCACTATGGGCTTTCGGCAAGTCCAATCCCTTTTAAAGAGCTTAAACTGAAACTATGCGATGAAACTGGCGCCCCTGTCGGCGGGGCCGAGATCAGGGGTTTCGTGAAAAGTGTGTCCTTCCTCAAGTGGAAAGAATCTAATGAAAATATATGCGGGCACACCAATGAAGCCGGAGAGTTTGTTCGATATGCCGGGGCGGGAATAGGCATCGAGCAAGTCACCAAGGAAGGCTTTTACTCCGAACCTGTCAACCCGCTCTACTATCCGGCGGAAAACATCCCTGCCGATTGGATAATCATCAAGATGACGAAGGAGGATCCCCGGGTCCGGATGGTGGGAGGCCTGTTCCGGACGAAGTGGAAAGGGCGAGGCCATATAGCATTCGGGATTCGGTTCGTGAACGCCGGGAACACCTCGGACGAAGTCAAAACGAAGAGGTGTCTGGTCAAGGGCCGCGACCGGGCCGATCTATGGATAGAAATTCGTAAGACCGTTTCCTCGGGGGCGGGGGAAGGTTCCTGGCGGATCCGGATCACGGGCCAGCAGGGGTGGGAACTGGCGCCCGGCGCCCCGCCACGTGATTTCCTTTCCAGCGAGAAATACGCCATGCGTGCCGCCCCGACGGCCGGATACCTCCCGGCGGTGGAGTACCCGGCGGCTATGTGCCCCTCTGGCTTCTACCCGAGGAAGGCAGGCGGTCGTAAATACGGGAAATTGCATGACTTCGTGAACATGGTGGATGAGAGACCCGTCTCGGAGGAGATTTCCAGGAAAGAGCTTTTCATCGACGGAGTGTACGAGATACAAGCGGAAGAAACAGGCAGCCGCTCGCTGAATCCCATCGTTCAGAGCCAGGAAGAGAAAGAGCGCCTGTTGGAGAACGAGGGGGTTTCCTTGCGCGAACAGGACGAGGGATTGCGCAACGCGGCATCTTGGGGCCGGGTGGACGTCATGCAGCGGATGATGGATCGGGGCGCCAACGTGGACACCCGGGACGAGAAAGGGTTCTCCGCCATGATGATCGCCGCGCAATACGGTTATGCGGAAGCGATCCAGTTTCTGCTGGACAAGGGAGCCGATCCGGAAATTTTGAAGCACTCCAGTTATAACCTGAGTTCCCGGAACAGTGTAACGAGAAACCGGAGCTAACACCCGAAAA
>CAYTBK010000052.1:0-25026 GCA_964436005.1 uncultured Acidobacteriota bacterium | reverse complement strand
GCGTCCCTGCTGCCCCGCCACCGGGGCGCTTCGCCGATCCAGCACGCCATCCTGGCAGGGGACAACGAGACGGGAATCACCATCATGCGCATCGCCCCCCGCCTCGACGCCGGCGACATCGTCCTCCGCTCGGCCACGCCCATCGGCCCGGAAGAAACGGCGGACCAGCTGCACGACCGCCTGGCCCGGCTGGGCGCCCGAACCCTGGTCGAAGCCCTCCAGCTGTTCGAAAGAAACGAGGCGTCCTTCACTCCGCAGGACGAGGGGGCCGCCACCTACGCCGCCATGCTCGACCGGACGTTCTCGCCCATCGACTGGGCCCGCCCGGCGCCGGAAATCGACCGGCAGGTCCGCGGGCTGCACACCTGGCCGGGCGCCCAGACGGTTTTCCAGGGCAAGACGGCGAAGATCCTGTCCGCGACCCCGGCCCCCCTCCCGGCCGGACTGGAAACGGCCCGCCCCGGGGAACTGCACCTGGCGGGAAACCGCCTGTTCGTCCGGTGCGGGCAAGACACGTCCCTGGAGCTGCTGCGCCTGCAGCTGCCGGGCCGGAAGAGCGTCAGCGGGGGAGAATTCGCCCGCGGGGCCCGACTGGCCCCCGGGGAGGCCTTCACCAACGGCTGAGCCGCCGCCGATCTGGCCGCCCGGCCCCAGGACAGGGCCACCTCCGGGCCAACCCGCCCGCTTTCGCTTCCCCTTGCCTCACGCTTTCTCGGCCTGGTCCGGCCGGCGCAGCAGTCTCAGGAAAATGCCGCTCTCCTCCACGTCGCGCTCGGCACACAGCTTCTCCACCGCCCCCCCGCCCCCGTCGCCCACGGCGTAGCACTGCCCCGAGAAATCCGCGGATTCCACGAAAGAGACCCGTTTTTCATACGTCGCCAAATCGGCGGGCAAGGCGAACAGGAGATCGGCGGAATCCGCCAGCCGGGCGAGGAAATCGCCGTCCGCCCCCGCCGGCACCCATTGGTAGACCCGGCAGGAGAACACGCCGGAGGGGTCGTCGCGAAAGTAATTGACCCGGTTCCAGTACTGGTCCGAACAGGTGAACAGGCCGCGCACCCGGCGGACCTGCCTTTCCGTCAGCGGCTTCTCCGTCCGCAGCACGATCCGGTAGATGCCGAAAGGGTTTTGCTCCAGGACGATCCCGGCCAACTTCTCCAGGAATTCGAAAGCCCCGGCCGATGCATCTTCCATGCAGATTTCCAAAGTCACGACACAGGCCCAGTGGCGGACATCTTCCCGGATCTCGGCCAGGGTTCCGGCGCTCCAGGACCCGGCATCGAAGCGGACAAAAGTCCGGTAATCCGATGCCGGGGCGGGATCGAACCAGGGCGGCAGATCGGGGTAGTGGCTTCGCCCCAGCACATCCTCCAACCGGTAAACGCCCTTCATCAGGGAGGTTTCGTCCCACCCTCCGCCCGAAAGCAGGAGGTAGGGCGGCTTGGCCATCCCTTGCCACCCGTTGGCCAGGGCCTGTTCCCGGATGATGGTCCCGGGCAGCAGGCTCAGGTGAAAGACTTCCGCCGTTTCGCCCAGGCCCTTGCCGGCCAGCCATTCGAGCGTTTCGGAGAAGCCCTCCAGAGAATCGCCGGGAAGCCCGAGGATGATTCCGGTTTCCAGTTCCACGCCAGCTTTGGCCATGGCCCTGGCGCCGGCGGCAAACGCCCGGAGATCGAGTTTTCGGGACACGTTCCGGCAGGGGGCGGCCTGGATGGACTGCAACCCCACCTCGACGGACCGGAACCCGGCCCGAGAGAACGCCCGCGCCGCCGATGCCGTTATCGTCTCCAGGCGGGTTTCCGTGTGAAGGGGGATTCCCCCCGCATTCCATTTGGCCAGGTTTTCCAGGCTGCCGGGAAGATCGGGCCGCGCATCGAACGAGGGGTCGAGCAGGTAGATGTCCGCGATCCGCTTCTCGTGCGCCCAGCGGAAAAAGCGCTCCAGGCAGGCGTCCGCCGGGCGCCGCACCCGGGGCGACCGCTTGGAGTAGTTGCAATACGTGCACCGCCAGGGACATCCCCGGGTCGTCTCCACCAGGGCGTTGTGATTCGGTCCCGGGTGCAGGAACCCGGCCGAATAAGGGTCCACCGCCCCCTCGAGGTTTTCGAGCGGGGGCGACTCCAGAAATAGCGGGTGGGGTCCTCTCTTCGACGAAAGCGCCTCCCGGGCAGCCGGCAGGCCGGTTTCGCCTTCCCCGCAGACAAAGACATCCACGGCCGGGCAATGCCGCCACTGACAGTCCGGGGTGATTTCGGGCCCGCCGGCGATGATTCGGGTCCCCGGCCGCTCCCTTTTCACCTGTCCGGCCAGGTGGAGGTTCCGCTCCACGTTCCACGCCTGGCAGGTCAGGCAGAGCAGGTCGGGTTCGCGCGCGAGGACAGCCTGAAGCAGCCCGGCATCCCCCGCCCAGTCGGCGACGGGTTGAGGCAGGATTTCCGCCTCCACGCCTTCCAGGGTCCCGGCCCGGCCGACATGCTCCAGCACGTAACCGGCCGCCGTGGGAATGTTGTTCTCCGCATAAGCGTTTTCCGCGTCCGGAACCCCGAGTTGGACCCACAGCAGCCTTTCCGCCATTCTTCACCTCTGCGGCCAGGCCCTCGCCTGCCCGCGCGACCACGCCGTTCGGCCCTGAGCCCGACCGCCTTCCGCCGAAAAAAGGCAGAGCGGCCCGCAAAGGCCGCTCTCATCCCGGCGCCGCCCGGCGGTCAGTCCGCGGGCAGCCCATACAGAAGGAAACGATCCGGCTCAGATCTTGTCCGTGATCGTGAAAATCTTGGAAAAGCCGGAAATTTCCAGGATTTCCTTGACGTTTTCCTGCGGTTTCACCAGCACCAGTTTGCCATTCCGGTTGCCCATTTCCTTGAGAACCGAGAGGAGAACCCGGAGGCCGGCGCTGCTCATGTACTGGACACCCGAGATGTCCAGCGCCAGGGCCGTGACCCCTTCGTCCAGCCGGGCGCGGCAGTAAGCGTCCAACTCCGGCGAAGTGTGAGCGTCTACGCGGCCCGACACCATGATCGCCGTCCAACCGTTATCAAGTTTCTCGGTGCTGATTTCCATGGAGTTCCTCCATTTGTGTTATAGATTTCACACTATGCCCCAAAGAGACGGAGAAATCAATCCCAAAGTTCCGCGCGCGCAGCGCGCCCGAACCGTGCCGCCAGTTTCGCGTATTCTCTCCTGTCGCCCGGACTTTTCGCCCTGCCGCCCACGCGGTCGACTTGTGGTACCATGGGCGAGGCCAGGCGAAAAACCGGCCGGACCACCCGGCCGGCGATCCAACTCCGGAGTTATCCCATGCAGTATCTGAAGCAGGCGTTGACCATCGTGATCCTCGCGTCCCTGTTGGGGCTGGGCTACAATTTTCTGATGCCCCGCGTCGCCAAACCGGCCGGTGGCGCCACGGCTCCGGGCTTCCCCCCGGCCTATCTATCCTCGACCAACGGCAAAGTCAGCAACGTCCCGGCCGCGAAACCGGGCTTGCAGAGCGCCCCGGCCGCCGCTCCGGGAGGGATCGACCTGTTTTCCTACGATGCCGCCCGGGATACCCAGCGGTTGAAAAAGGAAGAGGTCGTGCGGCAGGAAGAGGCCGCCCTCAACAAGAACATCGGGTCCGTGATGCTCGAGCAGGCCCGGGAGATGCACGCCAGTTGGACGACCTTCATTGACTCCCGCCCCCCGGAGCAGTTCGGGGCCGGCCACATCCAGAACGCCTTCAACATCCCGGAAGAGATGTTCGACGAAGCCTTCGCAAATTTTCGGCACACCCTGCAGATCCCCTTCGATCAACCGCTGGTGGTCTACTGCGGAGGAGCCGACTGCGCGCTGTCCTACCGCATCGCCCAGAAACTGGCCGGGAAGGGATATACCAACATCAGAGTCTACAAGGGTGGTTACGACGAGTGGTTCGCGGCCTGCCAGAAGAACCCCGTCGCCTACCCCATTCAGTGACAGCGAGGTGCCCATGAAGTCCTTACTCGGCAGTGCCTGCACGCGGATCCTTTTCGACGGCGTCCCCCCCCGATCCTACGGCGCCCCCCTGGCGTGGGGCCTTTTCGTCTTCCTTTGCCGGGTGACGCTGGCCGCCATCTTCATCATCTTCAGCATCGACAAAGTCTTTGACATCCCCGCCTTCGCCCGCTCCATCGAGGCGTACAAGCTGCTGCCGCCCGGCATTCTCGTCAACCTGACGGCCGTCATCCTGCCCTGGGTGGAACTCCTGGCCGCCGCCTGCCTCGTGCTCGGCGTGGGGAGAAAGGGAGCGCTGCTCCTCCTGTCCGGGCTGCTGGTCATGTACATCGGCATGTTCCTCGTCACCATGGCCCGCGGGCTCGACATCGACTGCGGCTGTTTCGAAGGCGGCACGCGCGTAGGCTGGGGAGCCGTCTTCCGTGACCTGGCCTTCCTGCTGCCCGCCGTCTTCATCTTCTGGAACGACTGGCTCATGCACAAGAGGACGCCCCCGCAACCGGAAACCCAACCCCAGACAGCCTGAGCCAATCCCGCCGGGCCGTTTTCCACCGCCGCGCCCCCCCGGGGCCGCCCGGAAAACGAACATTTTTCCGAAATTCTCGGGATTCTCCTTCACATCCGAGTACAATGGAATCGTCAAACGAGGCCAACGGGGAAGTGCCTTCGCGCAACCGCTCACCGCCTGCCGAAGGTGCGGCAGCGATTCTCATCTTCGCCCAGAGATTGTCCCTATGAACTTCAACAGCGATTTCATGGTGTTCCTTCTCGGCTTCGTTTCCCTCTCCACCTGTGCCTTCCTCTGCTCCCCCCCCCTCCGGGAGGGAGAAAAGAAATCGCCCTGGCTGGCCCTGGCCTGTTTCTTCGCCCTGGAAGGGTTGTTCGCCTGGGGTTGCCTCCTTTTCCCGCCCCAGGCGCACTCCTTTTCCCTTCCGTGTCTTTGCCTGCGTGATGGCGCCCTCTTCTCCCTCTTCTTGTTCGGGTTCCTGGTCCACGGCGCCCGGCAACGCCGATTTCCCGTCGTCTCCGCCGCTTCCCTGATCCTGGTCGCCGCCGGTTCCTTCTTTTACCGGCCAGGGCAAAGCGGCCTCCTGATTCCGGCCCTCGGGCTGGCCCTCCTGGCCGTGGCCTCCGTCGGCCTGTGGGCCGCGCTGCTCCGCCACGGGGCCCCTGCGCGGAAAAGGGCCTTCCAGTCGGCCGGCGTCAGCCTGCTGCTCACCATGGCGGCCTTGCTCCTGGCCGCGTGGAACATCCTCTCCATCGTGAACAGGGAGAGGGAACTCGATTTGCGGTCTTCCCTGCTCACCGAGGCCACGGGAATCGCCCGATCCATCGATCCGGAAACGGCCGCATCGCTCCGCTTCACCCCCGGCGACGAATCCCTGCCCGTCTTCCGGCGCCTGCAGAACCAGCTTCGAGCCGCCGGGAAAGCGACCGGCGGCAAGGCCGTCTTCCTGCTGGCCCGGCGAAACGGCGTCATCGCCCTCGGCCCGGGAAGCGGTTACCCGGGAACGATGCGCTTCCCCGCTCCCGGATCCCCCTGCGGACTCCCCCCCGCCGCCGTCCGAGGCTTCTTCGAGCATGGTCGCCCCACTGTCGTCGACCCTCACCCGGGAAGGGCCGGCGAAGCCGTCACGGCCCTGGCCGAGGTGAGCAACCCCTGGGTCGGCAACGTATCGATGGCGGTGGGGGTGGAAGTCCCGACTTCCCTGTGGGAAGAGGAACTGGCCGGAGAAAGGCGCAGCCTGCTCCTCAGCGTCGCGGTCTTCTCCCTGGTCTGCCTGGTCAGTGCGGCCCTGGTTTTCCGCCGCAATCCCGGGCCGGGAAGCGGCCACTTCCTGACCCGTTTCGTGGAAACGGGCCATATCGCCATCGTGGGGCTCTCCCTGACTTTTCTGGCGGTCATCCTGACCCTGAACATGGGGGGGGTGAACGCCCGCCGGGAGTTCCGCGACGGGGCCGAAGCCGAAGCGGTGCGGGTGCAGAACGCCTGCAAGGAAATCGAAAAGCATGTCATCGGGGAACTCGTCCACTTGTTCGAATCCAGCGAAGAGGTCACGGCCGACGAATTCCGCCTTTCCGTCGTCCGGATCCGGACACTGCCCGCGTTTTTCCTGTTCCTGTACGCGAAGCGAATCGAGGATGCGGAGATCCGCCCGGACCCGTCCACCACCCCGGTCGAGGTTTCCGGAACTTCCCCCACCCCGAAGCGGGCACCCCGGCCGGCCGCACCGGAGACCGCGATCGGCTCCCCCTACCGGATCGTTTGCCAGGAACCCTCAGACCGTCACCCCCTTCTGGGAGGATTGGATTTCCAGACCGGGCCCATCGGGGGGGCGACGCTCCGGGAGGCGGAACAGACCGGGCTGTCCACCGCCTCGCCGCCCTTCGAGCCCGGAATTGACCGGGAACCGGTCGTCTTCGTCTACACTCCCGTCCATACCGGCAGGTACGCCCCGACCGCGGCAGCAAAGCCTGAGACCAACCGGGGCCTGCTGATTGTCGCCATCCGTTTCCAGTCCATGCTGCTCGCCTTGGGAAAGAATGCGGAACAAGCTTTACCATCCGCCATTTCCACCCTCTGGCAGATCGGCCCCGACGGCCAGCCACGCCGGCTCGCCGACGCCACCGGGCCGATCTCCGGGCAAGGGCCGCTGATCCTGCGCTCTCCCTCTCCCGACCTTCGGAAAGCCGACGCCAGCACTTTCCATTTCCCGATCCTTGCCTTCGGCCGAACCTACCTCCTGATCACGACGGCCGCTCCGGAAACCCTGGCGACAAGCGACGGCAAGACGCTCTGGACTGTCCTTCTCCTGGGCGTCCTCCTCACGACAGCCATTTCGGCGCTGTTCGGCTTCTTTCGTAACCGCAGTTGCACGCTGGAGCAACTGGTCGACCAGCGGACAGCGGAACTCGAACGAAACCGCGAGATACTGGAATCGACCTTGAGGAGCCTGAACGAACTGGTTTTCATCACCGACCAGAAAGGCCGTTTTGAAAACTTCCATTGCGCCTCCCAGGATTTGCTGGCCGTAAAACCGGAAACCTTCCTCGGGCGCCACCCCCTGGAATTCCTTCCGCCCGACGTGGCGGCCTTGTTTGACCAGTCCTTCCAGCAGGTCAAAGCCACCGGCGTGGCCAGCAATTTCGACTACGCCATGATGATGGGCGACCGTCTTTTCTGGTGGAACGCCACCGTTACGCCCCGGCCGGGTGCCGGGGGAACGTCGAGCGGGTTCACCGTGGTGTGCCGCGAGATCACCGAAAGGAAGCTGTCGGAGGAGAAGTTCCAGCAGGCATTCCACGCCGTGCAGGTCTCGATGGCCATCCTCTCGCTGCCAGGAGGGAGGATTCTGGACGCCAACGATACTTTCATGGAAACGTTAAAATACCGGCGGGACGACGTCATCGGCAAGACCCTGTCAGACCTGGAATTCTTCGTGGTACCCGGAACGCAGCCGGCCATGGAAAAGTCGAATTCCGCGGAAGAGCGCATCCGCAACCGCACCGTTCTGGTTCGGGACCGGGAGGGCGGACTGCACGCCACCCTCTTCTCGGCCGTGGAGATCAAGATGTCCGGGAAGCCTTCCCAGCTGATTTCCCTCGTCGACGTATCCGATCAACTCAAGGCCGAGGACGCCCAGCAGGAAAGCGAGCAGTACCTGAAAACCCTGTGGGACAACCTGCCCGCCGGTATCATTCTGACGGACCCGGTGACCGGCCTCGTCGAAAACGCCAACCCTGCCGCCGCCGCCATGTTCGGCGTGCCGAAAGACCAGATTCCGGGAAAGGACCGAAGCCAGTTTTTCCTCAACCGTGGCCCGGAACAGGATCTCTTCGCCTCGACTCCCCCCCCCGGCGCCACCGCGGAGGAAGATTTTGCCCGGCATGCCGACGGATCCGGAAAAACCGTCTGGAAATCCGTCAAGAAAGTCCGCATTCGCGGGATGGAAAAGATCCTCGAAAGCTTTGTCGACATCTCGGAGCGGAAACAGGCGGAGGAAGCCCTGCACCATCGGGACAGGCTCTTCCAGGGCGCCGCCGAGGCGGCCCGCGTCCTGCTGACGGAAAGAGAGACAGGGCCGGCGATCCTGGCCGCCATGAAAGCCCTGGGCATGGCCGTCAACGCAAGCAAAGCTTTCGTTTGCAGGAACATCCATGATGCCGGCTCGGGCCGGCTGCAATGTGCGCTGCTCTACGAATGGAACAAGGACGACGCCCGAACAGGCATGCCCAACGACAGACTGTTTACTTACGGCGAGCACAATCCCGAAATCTATCAAACCCTGCTGAGCGGGAAGTCGGTCCAGGGCGTCAAGAGTCTGTTCCCCGAACGTACCGCCGACATCCTGGCCCGGCACGACATCCTGGCCATATCCATGTTCCCCATCTTCTTCGACATCGAGTTCTGGGGGCTGGCGGGTTTCGCCAACGTCACGTCGGAAACACTCTGGTCGGAAAGCGAGATGCTCTTCCTGCAGGCCGGCGCTGGCGTGCTGGCGGCCGCCTTGCGGCGGGACCTCATGCTGCAGGACCTGCAACAGGCCAACCAGCAACTGGAAAAGACCACCCTGCGCGCTGCGGAGATGGCGGTCCGGGCCGAACAGGCGAACATCGCGAAAAGCGCTTTCCTCGCCAATATGAGCCACGAGATCCGCACACCCATGAACGGCGTCGTGGGCGTGAGCGAACTCCTGCTGCAAACCCCCCTCACCACCGAGCAGAAGGGGTACGCCGAAATCATCCATTCCAGCGGGACGGCCCTGCTGGCCCTGATCGAGGACATCCTGGATTTCTCCAAGATCGAAGCGCGCAAACTGACGCTGGAAAAAGTGGCTTTCTCCCCCCGATCCCTGGTTTCCTCTTCCGTGGACCTCATCACCCACAAAGCGACCGAAAAGGGCATCGAGGTGACCACCCGTATCGCAGACAACCTGCCGCAACTCATCGTGGGCGATCCGCACCGTCTGCGCCAGGTGCTGGTCAACCTGCTGATGAACGCCATCAAGTTTACGGAGCGGGGCAACATCTCCATCGCGGCCGAACAAGCAGACGCCGCCAACGAGACGGTCACCGTGCGGTTCGAAGTGCGTGACACCGGCATCGGCATTCCCGAAGAGCACCTGGCCAGGCTGTTCTCGCCATTCACCCAGGTCGACGACTCGAGTACCCGGCGGCACGGGGGAACGGGGCTGGGGCTGGCGATCTCCAAGCAGATCGTGGAGTTGATGGGCGGAGAAATCGGAGTGACGAGCCGATTGCAAGCCGGATCGACATTCTGGTTCACCGCCCGCTTCGAAACGTCGAAGTCGGCGCCCGAGCACGCCTGGACTCCCGAGCAGGAGGAGCGTGTTCCGCTCAGAGACGCGTTGCCCGTGGAAGCGGAAGAAACCGGCCCGGTCCCCTCGGCCGGGATCCTGGTGGTGGAGGACAACCCCATCAACCAGGAAGTTATGTTGAACATATTGAAAAAGCTCGGGTTCCATGCCGACAGCGCCCCGGACGGAAAAGTCGGGGTGGATATGGTCATCCGTGCGACCGAGCCCTACGAACTGATCTTCATGGATTGCCAGATGCCGGAAATGGATGGCTATGAAGCCACCCGCCTCATCCGGAAACTCCCGCCCGGGCGACGGGAAGTGCCCATCATCGCCGTCACGGCCCACGCCCTGAAAGGTGACCGGGAAAAATGCCTGGAAGCCGGAATGGACGATTACCTGGCCAAACCCGTCTCCCTGTCCAAGCTGTCGGCCTCCCTTTCGGCCTGGCGGGGCCGCAAATCCCCCGATTTCTGCGGCGAAGCCGGAAGAATTCCCGCGGTGCCCCCAACCGGCAACCAGCCACCCGCCCCCGTGGCGGAGCCGTCCCAAGCGATTCAGAAGGAAGGCACCGCCGCCGCAAAGCCGCCCCTCTTCGATCGGGCGGCGACGATGGAGCGACTGGACAACGACGAGGAACTCTTCCAAACACTGTGCGATGTTTTCTGCCTCGAGGTCCCCGGCTTTCTCACTGTCCTGGCCACCGCCGTTCAGGCCTGCGACTGCGACGCCGCCCGGAAGGCGGCACACAAGATCAAGGGCGCCGTCAGCAGCGTGGGGGGCGAAGCCCTCGCCCAGACCGCCCGCCAGATGGAGGCGGCCGGCGAAGCGGAGGACCTGCCGCAGCTCCAGCGGCTGCTGCCCAAGATGATGCAGGGGTTCGTCCTTTTGAAGGAGGCACTGGACGCCGACCGCGCCTCCCGAAATTCGTCCTGACACGGCAGACACGACAGCGCCCCGCCGCAGGGCGGGGCGCAGGAGAGCTGATTCAGCCGGAAGGGGAACGGGTTACCGGACGACAGGGCAGTAGCTGCCGCCATCAAAGCCAGAGGCCGTGTCGCGCCGGGAGCGGGGCGTATGGTAATACGGTCTCGGCAGAACGCCCATCCGGATCAATTCGTCGCGGAACTCGTAACGAACGGTGATTTCCTGGCACGGTGTGGATTCCAGGTTCAGATGCACCCTCTCGACCTGGTTGTCCTGTTCCCGCCCCATGCCGGTCGCGGCGTAATCCTTTCGCTCATAGGGCTGGGGGCAGGACTTGCTGCGGGCTTCGGCGGACGCGGGGGCAGCCGGTGCGGGGCAACCCTGCCCCTTTTCGGAAGCCCCGGCCCGGGCGTCGCTGCCCGGGTACCGATCCTCGTCCCGGGCGTAGCGCGGGGGCGGCGTGTACGTCTTCTCCTGGAAAACCACCGCGGAAATCACCCCCAGGTTGCGGGTCTGCCCCAGGGCCGCGCCGTAAGAATCACCTTCGTTGGTGAAGTAGAAGCTTCGGGAGGAACGGTTGCTGACCTGCCAGCCGCTGATTTCCACCGTGTCCCAGGGCCCGACCACCCACTTGGAGGCCGCCGCGGCCGTGGTGCGCTTGGCGTCGATGGTGTTGAGCCCGTCCACCGAGAGCGCCACCGCGATGGTGGTGGAGGAGTTGTTGCGCAGGCGGATGGTGAACTCCTCGTTCCGGACCGCTTCCAGATATATCCTCCCGCTGTGGGCGTACTTCGGCTGAACACACCCGTTGACGAGGATTTCCATCTGCAGGGGCTGGCGGTAGGGCGTGTAGGCCATGGAGCAACCGGCGGCGAACATCAGGAAAACTGCGATGAATGCGTGTCTCATGATCGACCTCCTTATCCCGTTCTCATCTGCATGACGGGGGGCCGAGCGGAAACTTTCACTTTTTTTGCCCCCTTTGACGATTTTTTCAGCCGAGGCGGCCAGGAGGTCGAAGCGCTGCCTTTCCGCCCGGGAATTCTTTTCTTTTCCCCCCGCTTTCGCTATGATCTGCAGGGCGATCCCGACGGTGGCGCGGGCCTCCGGCATCCGAGAGGAAGCCGCGGAAACCAGCCGGGACGGCCGAGGCCAAGGCGCGAGCGGAGAAGAAATGAAAGACGAAAAGAAGGTTGCCTTGCCGGGACTGGCACTCCGGGAACTGGTGGATTTCATGGCTTCCCTGGAGGAAAAGCCTTTCCGGGCCCGGCAGCTCTACCACCATTTCTACCAGCGGGCCTGCTTCGACCCGAACGAAATGACAGACATGTCGAGAAGCTTCCGGTCCCACCTGCTGGAAGCGGCGGACTTCGCCCTGCCTCGGGTGGCCTGCCGGCAGGTTTCCCGGGACGGCTCCAGCAAGTACCTGTTCACGCTGGCGGACGGTCTTTCCGTGGAAGCTGTCCACATCCCCGACGAAGACCGGACTACGCTGTGCCTTTCCACCCAGGTCGGCTGCGCCATGGGCTGCCGCTTCTGCGCCACGGCCGGCCTGGGTTTTTCCCGGAACCTGACCGCCGGGGAAATTCTCGGCCAGTTCTTCGGCATCCTGCTCGACCTGGGCCAGGCGCAAGCCCAGCCCAACGTCGTCTTCATGGGCATGGGCGAACCCCTCATGAACCTGGAAGAGGTGATGAAGGCGTTCTCCATCCTGAACGATCCGGAGGGAGTGGCCATCGCCCGCCGTCGGATCACCCTCTCCACCTGCGGCCTCGTGGAAGGCGTCCGGAAACTGGCGGAGTACCCCGTCCGGCCGCGCCTGGCCGTTTCGCTCAACGCCACCACGGAAGCGGCACGCAGCGACCTGATGCCGGTCAACCGCAAAAACCCGCTGTCGGCCCTGCTCACCGCCTGCCGGCAGTATCCCCTGGCCGCCGGTGACCGGATCACCTTCGAGTACATGCTCATCTCGGGGGTGAACGATTCCCCGGCAGACGCCCGGCGCCTGGTCAGGCTCCTGGGTCCCATTCCATCCAAAGTCAATCTTATTATTTACAATAAAATCGAAGGGAAGGAGTTCGCGCCCCCGTCCGAGGCCGCGGCGGCCTCTTTCCAGAAAATACTGAACGACAACCAGGTCAGCGCGTTTGTGCGCAAGTCCAGGGGCGGGGACATCGGCGGCGCCTGCGGCCAATTGGCCGGCCGCAACGCCTCCCGCTAGGGAAGCCGGGCCGGCCCGTCAGTGGTTGCGGTGCCGGCGCAACGCCACCACGGACCGGGGCGACAGGCAGTATTCCCGCTGGTTTTCGGGGTAGGGCTCCTTGCCGGGCTCGGAGATGTCTTTCGGCGACGGAAGCGACGTGTCCAGAACCCGGCGCCAGGGCATGTCGAGGCGGGCGGAAGGGATTTCGAAGACGTGCGCTTCCCAGTGCATGTTGAAAGCCAGGTAGAACTCGTCCTTCCAGGCCTCGCCGCGCAACTGCAGGGCCAGGCAGTGGGAATCGTGAGACCAGTCCGGCTGCAGGGCCTTCACCCCGTGCCAGACATAGTCGGGCACCTTGTTTTCGCCTTCGTGGCCGTGCGCCCGGCGCCCGCGCAGGATGGGAAACTCCATCCGGTATCGCAGCAAATTCTTCCAGAACCGGTGGAGCCCGGCGCTCGGTTCGAGTTGGCCCCAGTCCAGCCAACTGATGCGGTTGTCCTGGCAGTAGGCGTTGTTGTTGCCGAACTGGGTCCGGGCCAGTTCGTCCCCCATGCTGATCATGGGCACCCCCTGCGACAGCAGCAGAATCGCGGCAAAATTCCGCATCTGCCGGGAGCGCAGGGCCGACACCTCCTCGGACGCAGCGGCGTCGCCCTCCACGCCGCAGTTCCAGCTCATGTCGTCGGCGATGCCGTCGGTGCTGTCCTCCCCGTTGGCCTCGTTGTGCTTGCCGTTGTACGACACCAGGTCCCGCAGGGGCAAACCGTCGTGGCAGGTCACGAAGTTGATGCTGTGGTAGGCCGAACGCCCGGCCTCGTCCCGGTACAGGTCGGGGCTGCCGACCAACCGCGTGGCGAAGGCGCTCACCAGGCCCGCGTCTCCCCGGACGAACCGCCGCACGTCGTCGCGGAAGCGCCCGTTCCACTCCGCCCACCGGCCCCAATGGGGAAAGGTGCCCACCTGGTAGAGCCCGGCAGCGTCCCAGGCCTCGGCGATGAGCTTGGCGCCGGCCAGAACGGGGTCCCCGGCGATCTGCTCCAGGAGCGGCGGGCTGGCCAGCACCTCGCCCTCCCTCCCCCGGCCCAGAATGCTGGCCAGGTCGAAACGGAAACCGTCCACGTGCATCTCCATCACCCAATAGCGGAGGCAGTCCAGGATCAGGTTCAGCACCACGGGGTGGTGGCAGCGGAACGTGTTTCCGCAACCCGAGTAGTTCGCGTACGTTCCCGTACGGAGGTTCACCAGGTAGTACACCTCGTTGTCCAGTCCGCGGAAAGAGATCGTCGGCCCCCGCTCGTCACCTTCGGCCGTGTGGTTGAACACCATGTCCAGGATGACTTCCATGCCGGCCCGGTGAAAGGCTTTCACCATGTCCTTGAATTCCCGGACGGCATCGCCGGGGCGCTTGTCCACGGCATACGCCGCCTTGGGGGCGAAGAAGGAAATGGGGTGGTAGCCCCAGTAGTTTTTCAGCGTTTCCCCGGACAGCGGGTTGAGCCGGGGATTGTCGCACTCCTCGAACTCGGTGACCGGCATGAGTTCGACCGCGGTGACCCCCAGGTCGCGGAGGTAGGGGATCTTCTCGACCAGCCCGCGGAACGTTCCCGGCGCCTGGACACCCGCCGAGACGTCGCGGGTGAAACCGCGCACGTGGAGTTCGTAAATCACGGAATCCGCCAGGTGGATGCGGGGCGGATGGTCGTTTTCCCAGTCGTACTGCTCGTCGGTGACCAGCGTGCGCCGCTTCCGGATCACCCCCCGGCCGGCCGCCCGCGGGACGAGGTGGAGGGTGCTCCCCCACTCCGCACCGCCGGACAGGGCGCGCGCGTAAGGGTCGAGCAGGATGTCCTCCCGGTTGAACCGGTGCGCCAGCGGGTTGTCGTTGGGATGGCGGTCGGCCCGCCAGCCATACTCGATGCCGTGGTCCAGCCCCCGCACGAAGATGTGCCAGACGTCCCCCGTCCGGTTGAAGCGGGGGTCGAGGGGGAACTCGACGATGGGCTCTTCGATGCCGGGCAGGAAGACGACCAGGGCAACCCCCGTGGCGTGCTGGGAAAACACGGCGAAGTTCAGCCCGCCGCGCAGGATGGACACGCCGAGCGGGAGCGGGCGCCCGCTGCTGATCTCGAAATCGGGGCCGATGACGGAAAAGAGCGCGCCCGTGTAAACGGACGAAGCGTTGTTGCGGCTGGCGGGCAGTTGGTCCATGGCGATGCCTTGATCGGTGATCGGGCAGCATTATGCCACGAAGTACAGGCGAAAGAATCCGGAAATGCGGCGAGAACCGGATGTTTTTTTGCGCATCCCCCTTGCTTTCAAGGTGGAAATGATCACGAGGCGAATTTTGACCCACAGGCAGGGAAAAAGTGCTACGATCGCGGCCACGCCCGATTGAAATGCCCGACCGCGAGGACCCCATGAAAAAATTCCGCCTGCTTCGCCTGCTTTTCGCCATCGCCCTGCTCGGCCTGGCCTGGACGGCCCAGCTGCCGGCCTGCTCGGCCTTCTCCTTCTCCCTGCAGGGGAACGTGTTCGCCGCCAAGAGTTACGATTGGGACGTGGACGACGCCCTGCTCGTCGTCAACCCCCGGGGCCTGCGGAAAACGGCCCTGACGCCCGTGGCCCCGGCGGCCTGGACGGCCCGGTACGGCAGCGTGACCTTCAACCAGTACGGGCGGGAGTTCTCCAATGGCGGGATGAACGAAAAAGGCCTCGTGATCGAAGTGCTGTGGCTGAGCGAAACCGTTTACCCCGCCCCCGACCGGAGGCCGGCCCTGCAGGCGGCGCAATGGGTCCAGTACCATCTGGACTGCTGCGCCGACGTGCAGGAGGCCCTGGCCTCCGATGCCAGCATAAGGATCGAATCGGGAGGCCTCCAGCCCAGGCTGCATTTCTTCCTGGCCGACGCCTTCGGCCAAACGGCCGCCGTGGAGTGGATCGACGGGAAGCGCGTCGTGCACAGCGGACCGGCCATGCCGGTGCAGGCGCTGGCCAACTCGACCTATCCCGAGTTGCGGGAGGACACCCCCGCCGGAACCCGCCTCTCGGCCGCCGCCATGGCCAGCCTCACCGGCCGGTTCGGCCGCATGGCCGACGGGCTTTCCGCCATGAAATCCACTCCCCGGGAAAAAGCCGTCTCCTCCGCCTTCGCCCTGCTGGACCAGGTCCGCCAGGGAACCTACACCAAGTGGAACATCGTGTATGACATCCAAGGCCGGACCATCCACTTCCGTTCACAGCGGAATCCCCGGATACGCTCCCTGGCCTTTGCCGACTGCCATTTCGAGTGTTCGTCGCCGTGCCGCTCGCTGGACGTCAACGCCCCGGGAGAAGGCGAAATCGCCGGGGCGCTGACGGACTGGACCCTGGCGCAGAACTGCGCCCTGGTCCGGAAAACCTTCGAGCACACCGGGTTCCTGAAAGGGACGCCGCCCCTGGCCGTCGAGATGATCGCCAATTACCCGGCTTTCATTCAATGCGAACCGGACGCCCGTCCGGGGAGCGCATCAGGCGGAACCGCTTCCGACGGCCGATGAGGAGTTTGGTTTGCCGCGCGGGCCGGTTTTGAAAATGTCCTCGCGGATGTTGTCGCGATGGGCGAACAGAATGATGGCGCACACCAGGATGAACGAGCAGACGTGCAGGAAGGGGACGGGCGTCAGGAATGACGCCTTGGGGAAAAACAGCGGCATCAGGAACCAGACCGGGCACAGGGTGATCGCCACCAGCCCGGCGAAAATGAGATTCCTCCGGTAGAGCAGCAGCAGGACGCACAACAGCAAGCCGAACGAAATCAGCTGCAAATCGACCACGAAGGCGCCGCCCAGGGCTGTGGCCAGCCCTTTCCCGCCCCGGAAGGCCAACTGGCAGGGCCAAACGTGGCCGGCGACCACGATTGGAAAGCAAACACAGGCCACCCACGGGTCTGTTCCGAAATGCCTGGCCAGTAAGACCGCCGCCGCCCCCTTGCCCACATCGATGAGAAAGACGATCGTGAACCCCCAGGCGCCCAGGGAGCGCGACACGTTTCGGCTGCCCGTGCTGCCGCTTCCCTGGTCGCGGATGTCCTCGCCCCGGATCAGGCGGGTCAGGTAATAGCCGGTGCTGAAACAGCCCAGGGCGTAGGCAGCCAGCAACAAAACACCATCGATCAGAATGCCGGCGACCAATCAGATCACCGTGTTGTCTGGAATGGAGGCGCCCTTCGGGATGATCACGATGCCGTCCCGGATGACGAAGTTTTCTCCGTCGTGGTTCTGCATGTTGTGCGTGTTGACGATCTGCACGTTGTTCCCGATGCGGCAGTTCTTGTCGATGATGGCCCGCTTGATGGTGCAGTAGTTGCCGATCCCGATGTCCGGCCGGTTCAGGCGGCGGTTCTCGTTGAAGGCTTCCGTGTCCTCGTAGTAGTCGGCTCCGAGGATCAGCGACTCCCGGATTTCGCTGCCCTCGCCGATGCGCGCGCGAATCCCCACGATGGCGTTCCAGATGAGGGCGCCGCTGAGCACGCACCCTTCCGAGATGATGGAACTGTGGATGCGGCACTGGAAAATCTTGGAGGATGGCAGGAACCGGCCATGCGTGTAAATGGGCGCGTTGGCGTCGTAGAGTTCGAAATCCGACCTCGCCCGAGTCAGGGACAGGTTGGCCATGAAGAAGGACTTGATGGTCCCGATGTCGGACCAGTACCCGTCGAAGGGGTAGCTGAAAACGTTAAGGTTCCGGATCGCGTTCGGTATCAGGTGCTTGCCGAAGTCGGTATGCTCGGATTTCTCCAGGAGGGTTTTCAGGACATGGGGCTTGAAGAAATAGATGCCCATGGAGGCCAGGTACGGCCGCTGCTGCAGAACGTGCCGCAACTTTTCAGGCTGGGACTCGAGGCTCTCCGGGGCGATCTTCAGGGGGCCGAGCTGGTCCTTGGGGGGTTTCTCCACGAAGCTGGTGATGCGCATGTTGGCATCCACCCGCATGATGCCGAAGCCGGAGGTCTCTTCCTCCTCCACCGGGATGGTGGCCACCGTCACGTCGGCGTCGTTCTTCCGATGGAAGTTCAGAAAGTGGGTGAAGTTCATCCGGTAGAGCTGGTCGCCGGACAGCACCAGCACATCGGAGGGGGCGTAGGCCTCGAAGTGACGGTAGCATTTGCGGACGGCATCGGCCGTGCCCTGGAACCAGTCGCGGGAATCGAAGGTCTGTTCCGCCGCCAGGATGTCGACAAACCCCTTGGAGAACATGTCGAAATGGTAGGTCTGGGCGATGTGGCGGTTGAGCGACTCGGAATTGAACTGGGTCAGGACGAATATCTTGTTGATGCCGGAGTTGATGCAGTTGCTGATGGGGATGTCGATCAGGCGGTATTTGCCCGCCAGGGGGACGGCTGGCTTGGAGCGGTGCAATGTCAACGGATAGAGCCGGGTGCCCTGCCCACCCCCGAGGATGATGGCGATCAGGTTTTTCATGTTTTCCCCTTATCGAAAAAGCAGTGGCGGGAGGAATAATCTTCCCGCCACCCGGCTCGAACAAAAAAGGAATTAACCGACGATGTCGCGGAGCTTCTTTCCAGGAACGAAGCGGACGACCTTCTTGGCCGGGATCTTCATTTCTTTCTTGGTCTGCGGATTCAGACCCTTGCGCGCCGCGCGCTTCGTCACCTTGAACGTCCCGAAACCGACGAACATGATTCTCTTCTCTTTCTTCAGAGCGTCGCCGACGCCGGCGAAAAAGCTCTCGAGGGCCTTGGCCGCCTGAGCGCGGGTGATCTCGGCCTTTTCGGCCATGGCCTTCACCAATTCTGCTTTGTTCATGAAAACCTCCATTAAAAAAATAGAAAATCTGACTATTTGCCTATCAGGCCAATTTGCCTTTCCAATCCTCAAATCCCACGACTTCGAGACCGTACCCCTGCAAGGCCTTGAATTTTACCATATGTCCTGACAAAACGATAATGCGGCGCAAGCCGAGCGACGAAAGAATCTGGGCGCCGAGGCCATAGTTGAGGGGGTCTTTCCCCGGCGCCTCCTCGCCGTTCTCGACGGAAGACGCTTCCTGCCGCTGCCGTTTCTCCAGAAAATGGATCTCCTCCGACAGGGTCATCGTGTCCCGGCCGGGCATCAGGTACACGAACACGCCACGATCGCGCCCGGCGATGAACTGCAGGTTCCGCCGCAGGGAGTCGCCCCAGTCCACGTTCAGGGCATGAAAAACATCCCCGGGCACCATCTGGGTTTGCACCCTGACATGCACCGGTTCATCGCCGCCGATGTTCCCCCTGACCAGGGCCAGGTGCTCCGACCCGTCGATCGCGCTCCGGAAAACAACCGACTCGAAGCGGCCGAACTCGGTGTCCAGATGCGTCCGGGCCACCTCGTGAACCAGTTTTTCCGTGCGCAGGCGGTACCCGATGATGTCGGCGATGGTCACGATACGCAACCCGAACCGCTCCGCAAAAACTTCCAACTGGGGCATCCTGGCCATGGTGCCGTCTTCGTTCATCACTTCGCAAATGACTCCGGCCGCGGTCAACCCGGCCATGCGGGCCAGGTCGACGGCCGCCTCGGTCTGGCCGGCGCGTTCCAGGACGCCGCCTTTCCGCGCCCGCAAAGGAAAGATGTGGCCCGGACGGGCCAAGTCCTTCGGCCGGGTGCCGGGAGCGACGGCCGTCAGGACGGTCTGGCAGCGGTCCGCGGCCGAAATGCCGGTGGTCACGCCTTTGCGGGCCTCGATGGACACGGTGAAGGCAGTCCCGAACTTGGACGTGTTGTCCGAAACCATGAGGGGCAAGTGAAGATCGTCCAACCTTTCCGGCGTCATGGACAGGCAAATCAGCCCCCGCCCATGCCCGGCCATGAAATTGATGGCTTCCGGCGTACAAAGTTCGGCAGCCAGTGTCAGGTCGCCTTCGTTTTCACGGTCCTCGTCATCGACGACGATGATCATTCGCCCGGCACGCACATCTTCAATAGCGGATTCTACGGTACTCAGTGGCATGGAACGATCAGGACTCCCCGCCGGAAGGGCAACGCCGGCTTAGCGTCATCGTCAATTGCATCGTCACGGCCCTTTTGATACAATATCTCGGACTTAAGGTCAAGGATGAAATATGAGCGATTACTCGAATACGATGACACCAGCGCAGATTGTCGGGCATTTTCTCAAGTACCTCTCCGACGAAGTGACGGCCTTCGACTCTCAGCATATCCTCAACGTGGTACTGCGGACCTCCGGAAAAGTCTACTTCACCCCGGCTCAAGTGGCGAAAATCTGCCACCGTTGGGCCATGGCCAGCTTCCAGGCCTCGGGATTACCCATCTTCGAATCCCTCTGCACCGCGCTGCTGCGGATCTACCAGGCCGACGCCTTCTGCCCCAACTCGAACTTCTGCCTGGCCGACTTCATCAAACCGTTCATCAGTGAGCTTTTCGCCCTCTGCCCGGCGGACGAGCGCGAAATCTTCAAAGAGGAGCTGCCCAACGTCAAAAAGAAGTTCCAGCGATCCATGGAAGTGGACAAGGACAAGCAGATGGCCGAATTCGAAGTCGAATTCGCCGTCGACGGCGAAACCAAGATGACCGAAGGGGAGTGGCTGCGGCTGACCGGGGAGCGCTTCCAGGAACATTTGGTTCAGTTGGCCGCCATCGCGAAAGACGCGTCCCTGAGCCTGGAATCCCGGGAAAAGAAGGTCAAGGTCTTGATGGGGGAGGTCCGCCAGAACTTCCAGAACATCATCAACGACACCATCCTGAAGGAGAGGCTGTCGGGGCTCATCGCCATCGGCAAGCAGTTCTTCAACCGGGAAGAGATTGCCACCGCCAACTGCATTCTCAGCTTCATCAGTGACATCGTCGATGTGCGGAAGGACCAGTTCCTGGAGCGCGAACTGACTTCGGCCCTGACCCTGGACCAGTTCGACGCCCAGATCGTCCAGCGCTTCCTGGACGACCCCGCGTTGAAGCCGCAACTCAAACCGCTGCTCTCCAACATTTTCGAGACCCGCCCCACTTCCTTGGTGTCCAGGCTGGTGCAGGAGGAAGACGCCCAGAAGCGCAAGCAGCTCCTGCGCCTGATCACCGTTTTCGAGCCGGAGATCTTCTACGTCATCCTGAAGGAACTGAGAAGCCAGACGTACTCCAAGTGGTTTTTCATCCGCAACCTGCTTTTCCTCCTGACCAAGATCTCGCGACCAGCCGACATCCCGCTGCAGGAAGTGCTCAACACGTTCCTGCGCTTCATCACGCCGGGCACCTACCCCGCCCTCGTCAAGGAAAGCGTGTCGGACTACCTCTTCTTCGACGCCGTCAGCGGGGCCAACCTCTTTCTGAACTTGATCACCGCCGAAAACATCCAGGACGTCCTGCCGGGCCAGACGGAGGCCACACCCCAGGACATCGAGCATTTCCGCGACGCGGTGGCCGAAGGGGTCGGCATGTTCAACCTGGGAGACTGCCAGGAGGCGGTGCACCTCTTCCTGGAGGCCATCCGGAGCGAACTGTCGCACCAGGGGCACAGCCGGCTGGCCCGGGGAGGCGCTGCCCACGCCAAACTCGTCCAGAACCTTGTCGGCTGCCTCGCTTCGACCCAGTCGGCCCTGGCCAAATCGGCGCTGGCGGAGTTCGCCGGGCAGACGTCCCACCCGGCCGTCCGCAACGCGATTCAGACGACGTTGGCATCCATGAGCAAACCACACCAGTCTTTCCTGTAGAGGCGCCCGTGGAAAACCGCCCCTGGGCCCAGTGGGTCGAAATCGACGAATCGGCCTATCTGCACAACCTCGGTGTTTTTACCGGTGCCGTGGGCGAGGCGTGCCGGGTCATGGCCGTGGTGAAGGCCAACGCCTACGGCCACGATGCCGGCCTGATCGCCCCGCTCGCCGCGAGAGGCGGCGCGGGCGCGCTGGGAGTGAACTCCCTGGAAGAGGGGCTCGCGCTGCGGCGCCTCCTGCCGGAAATCCCCATCGTCATCCTCGGTTACACGCTTTTGGACAATCTTCACCAAGCCTGCGATGCGCGCCTGGAACCCGTGCTCTACAACCCGGCCTCCCTCGTCAAGCTGAACGAAGCGGTCGGCCCGGGCCAGCGCCCGGCCAGGTTCCACCTCAAGCTCGAAACCGGGGTCAACCGGCAGGGTGTCATGGAAAAAGACCTGCCCGGAATCCTGAGCCTGGCCAAGCGGCTGGACCGGATCGAACTCCACGGCGTCAGCATGCATTTCGCCAACATCGAAGACACGACCGACCACTCTTTCGCGCGCTCCCAGCTGAGCAGTTTCCAGCGTCAACTGGCCACCGTGGAATCCATCATGGGCCGGAGGCCACTGGCCCACGCCGCCTGTTCCGCCGCCGCCATCCTCATGCGCGAAACCCATTTCGACATGGTGCGCGTCGGCATCGCCTCCTACGGTTTGTGGCCTTCCAAGGAGACCTACCTGTCCACCATCCTCAGCCACACGGAACCGCCGGCCCTGAAACCGGTCCTGACCTGGAAGACCCGCATCGCCCAGGTCAAGGAAATCCCCGTGGACAGCCACGTCGGCTACGGTTGCACCTTCCGGGCGACGCACCCCATGCGGCTGGCCGTCCTGCCCATCGGGTACGACGACGGGTACGACCGGCGCCTTTCCGGCCTCGGGCAGGTGCTGGTCCGGGGGAAAAGAGCCCCCGTGGTGGGGCGCATCTGCATGAACATGACCATGATCGATGTCAGCGACATTCCCTCCGCGGAGGTGGAGGACGAGGTCGTCCTCCTGGGCAGTCAGGGCCACGAGCGGATCAGCGCCGATGAACTGGCGGGGTTGTGCCACACCATCCACTACGAGATCGTCACCCGCATCGGCCGCCACATCCCGCGCCTGGCAATTCACTGAGGAGGCTTGCTTGGAAAGGACCACCGTTCTCAAGCAGCGCCAATTCGTCTGGATCTTCCTGTTCTTCCAGGTGTTCGGCCTGCTGATGTACTTGAAGAGCCTGAACTCGCCCTTCCTCTTCGACGACATCGTCTGGGTAAAGGAAAACCCCGGAATCCGCGACCTGAACATAAACGACAAGGTGTTCTCGTTCAACCGGCCCCTGGTGATTCTCGCCTACAAGGCCCTTTACTCGGTGGCCGGACCGTCCCCTTCCGTCTTCCACCTTTTTTCCGTGTGCCTTCATTCCGCCAACGCCTTCCTCGTTTTCCTGCTGGCATTCAAGCTTCTCGGCCTGTGCTTCCCCCGGAACGGGGAAGGATGGGAGCGCCAACCCCTGTTTCCGCTCCTGGCCGGAACCCTCTTCCTGCTCACCCCCCTGCACTCCATGGCGGTGATGCTGCCCGCCTACCTGGGGGACGTGCTGTACGCGTTTTTCTACCTTCTGGGCCTGATCCTTTTCCTGCATCAGATCGAGAGGCCTTCCGGCCACACCTGGTTCTGGGTCGTTCTGGCCTATACCGGTGGCGTGCTGTCCAAGGAAAGCGTCATCACCTTCCCGGCAGTCTGCTTCCTCATCCACGGGCTCAAATGCGGCTTCCGCGGCAGGACTTTCCTCAGCCAGTGGAAAACCTACCTCTTCCTCCTGCTGGTATCCGGCGCGCTTCTTCTGCACATGCGGGGATTCGACTACGGCCAGACCGTGGGCGCCCAGGCCGCGGGCACCATCTCCCGAGAGACGTTTCTGCTCACGCAGGTCACCATCTGGGTGCACTACGTCGTCGTCTTCCTCCTGCCGCTCCCGCGGTGGCTGAACGCCGACTGGGACTGGCCCCGGGTCCTCTCGGCCATGGACGCCGCCTTTCTGGCCTCCGCCCTGACCGTTCTGGTCGTCTGCGGCCTGCTGGCCTGGTCGTGGAAACGCGGGCATCGGCTGCCCCTGCTGGCCCTGGGAATGTTCTTCATCGGGATCATGCCCTTTTCGAGCATCGTGCCCGTGAACGACCTCATCATGGAATACCGGGTGTACCTCCCGACGGCGGGGTTGGCGCTCGGGCTCTCCTGGTTGGCGGTCAAGGCCGGCAGCCTGCCCAGGATCCCCTTGAATGCCCGGTTCATCCTGGCCGCCGCCATCGCCCTCGGCCTGGCGACCATGAACATGGTTCTGCTGACGAACCGGCTCCTCGTCTACAAGAGCAGCCGCAGCTTCTGGGAGGACGCCGCCAGGAAATCCCCGGGCAAGGATCGGGTCTGGATGAGCCTGGCCTACGCCTACCTGGAAGCGGGCAAATGCGACGAGGCTCTCCGGGCGGCGCGGCAGGCGGCCCGCCTCAGCCCCACGTACGACGCACCGTGGGTCCTGATGGGGATCATCCAGCAAACGAACGGGAACCTGACCGCCGCCCTGGAATGCCACCTGACGGCGCTGCGCATCCGGCCTTCGTCGGACCGGGCGGCCAACCACCTGGCCGGCATCCTCACCGACCTGGGCCGGCCGGAGGAAGCGCTGGCCCTGCTCGGGCAATTCTCCCAGAAGGCCAAGGACATCGAATACTACATCAACGTGGCCAAGGCGCTGGCCAGAAAGGGGGAGTTCGGCCCGGCGGCCGCCATCTACCGGTATATCCTCCTGGAGGACAACCGGAACGCCACGGTCTGGCTGAACCTGGGCAACGCCATGGCCGCGCAGGGGAACGGCAGGGAAGCGGAGGTCGCCTACCACAGCGCCCTGGAGATCGAACCGGGCAACTACCTCGCCCATTTCAACCTGGGGAACCTCTACCTGGGCCAGAAGAAGATCCAGCCGGCGGAAGCCGCCTTCAAGAAAGCCCTGGAGGGGAACCCCGCCTTTTCGCCCGCCCACGCCGCCCTGGGCGCGCTGTACGGGGCGACGAAACGCTATACCGAAGCCGAACTGCACCTGCGGGAGTACATCGAGAAAAAGCCCGACGACGCCAGGGCCCGCTTGCAATACGCCCTGATCGCCGACGAACTGGGGCAGGGCGACAAGGCCCGCCGGGCCTCCCAACCCGCCCTGCTGGCCGTCCGCTGGGCCGTCTTCCCCCTGACGCTGCGGCTGGGCGCCCCCCTGCTGCCCTGAACCGACACACAGCGCTACAAGGAACCCGGGAACGTCCCCGAACCGCGCGGCGGGACGTATTCTGAACACGAGGTGGACCAGGCCCCCAAGGGGCATGGGGCTCGGGAGCTTGCACAATGAATGTCGGATGGAAAACAAGTTACTGCAAAAGTCGGCATGTCTGCCAGACAATACTAGATTTAAACGGTGCCGGGCTCCCTTTGATTCGTGTCCCCGATTTCGAGCCCCGCAACGCGGGGCGATTGAGTGTAGCCCAGGGCGAAGGGCGCCGCGCCCGAGCCCTGGGAAAAAATCGGGAACTCCCATGAGAGCCCGCGCAGCGGGCGAATCATTGCAAAATGTCGGCCAATCTTCGTTGCTATGATGATGGTTGGTGGGAAACAGGTTGCGCATTGTTTGCCCAGGATTGGTTTTCGGCAGAGGTACCCTTTTGCCATCCATTCCATGGCCGAGGAGCTGGTGAATGAATGATCAGAGCTTGCTAGGCCGGTTCCTCCTTGCGTTCGAATCGCCCCGCGCCGCGAGGCTCCGGGGCCGGATTCCGCCCCTCTCCCAAGGCTCGGGCGAAGCGCCCTTCGCCCTGGGCTACCGGTCAATCGCCCGCTGCGCGG
>CAYTBK010000051.1:0-25355 GCA_964436005.1 uncultured Acidobacteriota bacterium | reverse complement strand
ACGCCCACGCGTTCCGGGCGCCCACCTTCGTCGAGTCCTACCTCTACGCCTACGGAGGATTTGCCGTGGGCAACGAGGACATCGAGCCGGAGACCATCCACACGGCGGAATTCGAGGTCACCGCCCGCCTGACGGATGCCCTCAACGTGCGCGTCAACTACTTCCACAACGCCATCGACAACCTGATTCGCCTGGTCCCCTACAACCAGCACCTGGAATACCTGAACCTGCAGGAGGAGACGGTGGTCCAGGGATTCGAGGCGGAGGCGCGCGCGGTCTTCACCAAGGACATCTACGGCTTCGCCAACTGCTCCTTCCAGACCGGGGAGAACCGGAAGACGCACGAGCCGGTGGTGGGCATGGCCAAGTGGTCGGGCAACGTCGGCTTCAACTACGGGCTGTGGGGCCACCTGAACCTGAACGCCTGCCTGACGCTGGTGGGCTCCCGTGACCGGGCGGCGGGAGACGCCCGCGCCCCGCTGGACGGCTATGCCTTCGGCACCTTCACGGCGCGCCTGCACGACCTGGTGAAGAACCTCGAGTTCACCTTCTCGGTGTACAACTTCCTCAACGCCGACGTGCGCTGCCCCGACGTCGCCGCCCGGGTACCCGGCGACTTCCCCATGGAACACGCCAACATCCTCTGCGGGCTGCGCTACGCCTTCTGAAAGAACGGCCTGCCCGACTCCCGGCCGGGCAGGCCGTCGCTGATCACAAAGGACATGTTTTCCCGGTTTCCCGGCCTGACCCTCAGCAGGGCGCGGAGTCGCCGTTCCCCAGCAGGCCGGCCAGCTCGGTAGCCACCGCGGTCGGGCTGTCGGCCAGCCGGGCGGCCCCGTGACGCCGCAGCTCCTCCTCGGAGCCGTACCCGTAGGTGACGCCGAGGCCGCGCACGCCGCAGGCGGCGGCGCCGCGCATGTCGTGCTCGCGGTCGCCCACCATCACCGTGGAGTCGGCGGCCAGGCCCTCCCGGGCCAGGATGCGGGCGATGAGTTCGCTCTTGTTTGAACGGGAGCCGTCCAGCTCGCTGCCGTAGATCCCGTCGAATTCGCCCTCGAGTTCGAAGTGTTCGAGGATCCGCCGGGCGTAGGCCCCCAGCTTGGACGTGGCCAGGAAGACCCGGCAACCCATTTCCCGCACCTCGGCCAGCATGGCGGGGACGCCGGCGTAGAGCCGGTTCTCGTACAGGCCCACCACGCCGAACCGCTCCCGGTAGCGCTCCACCGCCGTGTTCACCAGGGCGGGGTCGTCCGTCTCCAGCAGCTGCGCGAAGCTCGCGGCCAGGGGCGGACCGATGCACCAGAGCAGTTCCTTTTCCGGGGGGGCCGTGCGGCCCAGGGCGGACAGGGCGTACTGGAAGCTCCGCGTGATGCCCTGGCGGGGGTCGGTCAGGGTCCCGTCCAGGTCGAACAGGACCGCCGGGGGCGGTTCGCCGCCGGCGGGACCGGGCGGTTGCCAGCCGGAGTCGGCCAGGGTCTGAGGTCGGATCGGCTCGTGTTCTGACGATTGGGTCGTGTTCATGATAGTCTGCTCCCCCCGGTGTCGTCCGGAAGCCGCGGGGGCGGCCGGGGTCTCGCCCGCCGCAAAAGGGGCATGATACCGCAAGTCGGCGGGGAAAGTACAAAAATGTTTTTTCTTCCCGGCCGAACCGTGGCAGACCGCCGCGAACCGCAGAGGCTCCCGGCCAGGCTGTTCCCTATATCCTGATTCTTATTTTGTGTCTCCGTGGTTCCCCTCCCTCACCGCTTTTCGACCTTCGTCCCAAACGGTCCGGCAGCGCTTTCCGGAGTTGAAACGAGGCCGGCTTCGTCGCATAATGCCCCCCAGATCAGCAAGGAAGGAGCACATGGACAAGAAAGGAGAGCACGCGGAAATGGGCTGCGCCAACTGCCGCATCCGCGCCCGGTACGAACGGAACCCGAAATCGCTGGTCGGGCGGTTCTGGCGGTGGCACATCCGCTGGTGCCCCGGCTGGAAGAAGTACTTCCGCTCATTGCCCCCCGAAGAGCGGGCCCGGCTGAGCGAAAAATACGGCCTGCCCGAGCCGAAAGAGGACACCCGAGCGCCCGGGCGCCCGGGCACCAGGTAAACGCCCCCCCAGGAGTGCGGCGGCGAGCGGGCGAGCCGCCGCTTTCGGTATCGGGGCGGGGGAAAACCAGGCACGAGACCGGGGGCCGGCTGCCGGGCGCACGACGATCCTCGCTCGGCAGTGCGGAACGCGGGTGCGCCGGGCGGCGCCCGGCGCCTACGGGCGCCCTGCCGTAGGCGCCTTCCGCCGGAAGGCGCACCCGAAGGCAGGATCTCGGGTGCCGGGCGCACCGGGCGGGCATCCGGTTCCATCGCCGCAGGCGGACCCTCGCGCCCACGGCCGGCACTACCCCACAACCGGGCCGCTACCACTAATCTCACTAATCATTCATTTTAGTGAGATTAGTGGTTCTTTTTGACATTGTTGCTTCGGGCCACGCCGGCGAGGGCCCACCTTTTCTTCATGGGATTCAGGCCTTCGGGAATCGCCCCGGCCGTCACCGGGCCACGAGCAGCACCGTGGACCGCGGGTTGGCCAGGTACTCGCCGCCGGGGTCGAGGGGCACCTCCTGCCCCGCGTCGACGATGTCCTGCCCCGCCGGCAGGCTGGTGTCCACGGCCCGGCGCCAGGTCCGCCCCCCGCCGGGGGCGGGCAGCCGGAAGGACTGCAGGTTCCATCCCGCATTGAATATGATGTACAGGCAATAATTCCCCCACACCGAGGGCACTTCGCCCCCGTCCAGCAGGATGCCCAGCGTCCGGCATTCCGGGCTGCCCCAGCGGGGCGACTGGAGCCCCGGGCCGTACCAGGAAAGGTCGGGCACCCCGTCGCAGTCCAGGTCCGCCCCGACGAAGAACTTCCGGCGCTGCAGGATGGGGTGGGCCTTGACCGTGGCGATGAGGCGGCGCGTGAAGTCGAAGAGGTCGCCGTTCTGCTCCCGCAGGCCCCAGTCGAACCAGGAGAGGGCGTTGTCCTGGCAGTAGGCGTTGTTGTTGCCGCCCTGGCTGCGGAAGAACTCGTCCCCGCCCAGCAGCATGGGCGTGCCCGAGGAGAAGAGGAGCGCGGCCAGGTGGTTCTTGGCCATCTGCCGGCGCAGGGCGGCGGTTTCCGGCCGGGTGGCGGGCCCTTCCTCCCCGCAGTTCCAGCTGTGGTTGTCGTCGCTGCCGTCCCGGTTGTCCTCCCCGTTGGCCTCGTTGTGCTTGCCGTTGTAGGAGAGCAGGTCGGCCAGGGTGAAGCCGTCGTGGCAGGTGACGAAGTTGACGCTGTTGTAGGCCGAGCGGCCGTCGTCGCCGAAGAGGTCGGCGGAGCCGGTGAAGCGGCGGCCCACCTCCGGCAGCATGCCGGCGTCGCCCTTCAGGAAGCGGCGGAAGGTGTCGCGGAAGCGGCCGTTCCACTCCGACCAGTCCACCGGGAAGTTCCCCACCTCGTAGGTGCCGAGGTCCCACGGTTCGGCGATGAGCTTCACCCGGTTGAGCACGGGGTCCTGGGCCACGGCGTCGAAGAAGCCGGCGGCCCGGTCGAAGCTCCACCGCTCCCCGTCGCGTCCGAGCACCGAGGCCAGGTCGAAGCGGAAGCCGTCCACGTGCATGGCCTGCACCCAGTAGCGCAGCGAGTCCATGACCAGGCGCAGCCCGGCGATGTCGGAGAGGTTGAGGCTGTTGCCGCAGCCGGTGAAGTTCAGGTAGTAGCGGCCGGGCTGGTCCGGGGGGCCGGTCAGGGCGTAGTAGGAGGGGTTGTCCAGGCCCTTCAGGCTGAGGGTGGGCCCCAGCTCGTTGCCCTCGCCGGTGTGGTTGTAGACCACGTCCAGGATCACCTCGATGCCGGCCCGGTGCAGGGCGCGCACCAGGGTCTTGAACTCCTGCACCTGCCCGCCCGGGCGGGCGGCGTAGCCCGACTCCGGGGCGAAGAAGCCGATGGTGTTGTAGCCCCAGTAGTTGGTCAGCCCCCGCCGGGTCAGGAAGTCGTCCACGACGCACTCGTGCACGGGCAGGAGCTCTACGGCATTCACGCCGAGCTCCTGCAGGTGCGGGATCTTCTCGATGAAGCCCAGGTAGGTGCCGGGGAAGCGCACCCCCGACGAGGCGTGGGCGGTGAAGCCCTTCACGTGCACCTCGTAGACCAGCAGCTGCTCGAAGGGGATGTCCGGGGGAGCGTCCCCCTGCCAGTCGAAGGCGTCGTCCACCACGATGCCCTTGGGCACGAGGGCGAAATTGCCGCGGTTGTCCCGGGAGAGGTCCCGCTCCGGCGAGGACGGGTCGTAGGCCAGGAGCAGGTTGTCGACGTTGCGGAACTTGCCGCTCACCGCCTTGGCGTAGGGGTCCAGCAGGACCTTGTGCGGGTTGAAGCGCAGGCCCTCCCCGGGGCGGAACGGGCCGTCGGCCTTGTAGGCGTAGAGCTGCCCGGGCTTGACACCCTCCACGAAGACGTGCCAGACGTGGCGGGTACGTTCTTCCAGCCGCACGATGTCCGTCGGTTCCCCGGCGGGGTCGTCGAAGAGGAGCAGGAACACGGCCTCGGCGTGGCGCGAGTACACGGCGAAGTTGACGCCCTCCGGGCCCGCCGTGGCGCCGATGGGGTAGCCCTGCCCGGGCCGGGTGCGGTACCTGGTTTTCGTCTGGCAAGTCGTGTCCATCCCTTCCTCCGCTTCGATGAAATCAAACCCGTTCATTGTACAGGAAAAGCTCACCACTTCTTTTCGTTGAACACCTCGGCGGTGAAGGTGAAGAGCTCGGCGTCCGGCGCCCGGTAGGCCTGGGCCGGCAGGCCCGCCTTGTGGCAGACCTGCTCCAGGAACTCCGTGCGGTCCCAATGCCACTCCACGGGCACCTGCGGCAGCAGCAGGCCCACCTGGCCGCCCTGGCGGATGATGAGGCCGTGCCGGCCCACCACCACCCTGGTGTAGTCCAGGCAGGGTTCGATGGGGGAGAGGATGGAGATCTCGATCTCCAGGTCCTTCAGTTCGCCGGCGTTCAACGGCGGGAAGCGCGGGTCCTCCAGCGCGGCGCTGATGGCCATCATGGACACGGCCCGGTACAGCGGCCGGCCGGGCACCGGCACGACGGTGCCGATGCAGCCGCGCAGCCGCCCGCCCTTCTCCAGGGTGACGAAGACGCCCCAGGGGCGGCGCAGGGCCTCGGTGACGGCGAAGCCCTCCCCCGGGTCGGCCGGCGGCTTGCCGGTGGAGAGCCGCACCTCCAGGGTCTTCCGGGCCAGGGCCAGCAGCGTCTTGTGCTCGTCCGTCGTCAGCAGGGGTTTCGTTTCCGGTTCCATGGCTTCTCCTCCTTTCTTGTCCGGGACGGCCGCCCCGCCCCCTTTGCCGGCCGACTGGGCGAACACCAGGGCCAGGTAGCTCACCGACAGGCTCCAGTCGCCCCCCTGGGCCCCCGACGTGTCGTAGGCGGCCAGGGAACCGGCGACGTTCCGGCTCTTCTCCCGGCCGGACAGGATCCGCATGGCCACCAGGACGGGCAGCGCGCCGCAGATGGTGTCCCGCGTCTCCCGCAGATGCTTTTCAAAACGGGGCCGGTCCAGCTTGAGGATGGCCTCGGCGCAGCCGAGGTTCCACTGGCGCAGGTTCCCGGGGATGTCCGAAGCGAAGGGCGTGAAGCCGAAGGAGGCCCCGTAGTGCGTGAAGTCGGTGGAGACCACCAGGAGGGTCCGGTCGTCCAGGAGCTTGTCCAGGGCTTCGGCCAGGCGGTCGAGGTCGGCCCCGGAGGCCTGGCCCACCAGCACGGGGACGATCTTCACCCCGGGCAACAGGACCTGGAGGAAAGGCAGCTGGCACTCCAGGCAGTGCTCCTTCTCGTGGGCGGAGGTGTCCACGTGGAAGGGCAGCTGGGCGGTCAGGCCGTCGCAGGCCTCGCGGTCCAGGGGAACCACGCCCAAAGGGGTGGCGAAGCCGGACACGGCGGGGATCGCCGCCCCGCGGACCGGGGCGTAGTGCGCCGGCCCCAGGAGGATCACCCGTTCCCACGAGCCGCCCTTCAGGGCGGCGTAGGCCGCGGCGGCGACGGGCCCGGAGTAGACGTACCCGGCGTGGGGCACCACCAGGACGGCCGGGCGCAGGCCGGGCTTGAGCGCGCACTTGCCCTTCCCCTGCTCCAGCAGCGCGGTGACGCCGGAGCGCAGGACGGGCGGGGATGCTTGGTACCAGCGGCCGGAAACGGCCGGCGGCCGCACGGGGAGCGTCTGCGCCGCGCAGGAGGAGAGGAGCAGGCAGGGCAGGGCCGCCAGCAGGAGCGTCGATCGCAGCGACATGGTCCACCTCCGGGGTCGGCTGCCGCGGGTCCCGGACGTCTCGCGCAACCGGGTTTTGCTTCGATTATACTCTTTCGGGGAGGATGCCGCGGCCGGAAAAGGTTTCCCGGGACGGCGAAGTTCCGGGCCGGCGGGGCCCGTTCGCCGCCCGGAGCGTAAAAATCGCCCCGTCGGCCTGATTCTCGGCTAGAATATGCGTTTTGCGGCCAAGGCCGCCACATCGCCTGCGAGGTTCGGATCGCCATGCAACATTTCAATTACTCAATATTTTCTCAACAAGACGGGCGACCGGCCCGGACCGGGACCGTCAGGGCCGCCGCCGCGCTGCTGCTCCTCCTCGCCCTTCTGCCCGGGCCGGCGGGCGCGGCCGCCGCCGACCTCACGCCCATCCACGACGTCCAGGGCAGCGGGGGCGCCTCGCCCCTGGTCAGCACAAACGTCACCGTCCGGGGCATCGTCACCGGGGTGAAGTACAACGGGTTCTTCCTGCAGGCGCCCGAAGCCGAGTACGACGCCGACCCGGCCACCTCCGAGGGGCTGCTGGTCTACCTCGGCGGCACGCCGCCCGACACCGTACAGGTCGGCAGCCTGCTCCAGGTCGCCGGCAAGGTGGCGGAGTACCGGTCCTCCTCCGACCTCTACGGCCCGACCATGACGGAGCTGGGCGAGGTCACGGCGATCTCCGTGGTCTCCACCGGCCAGGCCCTCCCCGCCCCCGTGGCGCTCACCGCCGCCGAACTCTCCCCGACCGGGGAACTCGATCAACTGGAGCCCTTTGAGGGGATGCGCGTCGGCGTCGCCCGCCTCACGGTGGTCGCCCCCACCCAGGGCTCGGTGAAGGAGGCCGACGCCAACGCCACCTCCAACGGCATCTTCTTCGGCGTGCTGGAAGGAACGGCCCGCCCCTTCCGCGAGCCGGGCGTGGAGAAGCCCGACCCCGCCCCCAACCCGCCCTGCTGCGTGCCCGTCTGCGACGGCAACCCGGAGCGGCTGAAGGTGGACAGCGACGGGCTGGCCGGCACCACGCCCGTGGACGTGGCCACGGGCGCCACGGCGGTGGGCCTGGTGGGCCCGCTGGACTTCGCCTCCCGCAACTGGACCCTGCTGCCGGAGGCCGGCTGGACTGCCCGGGCCGGAGCCGCGGACCGCCGCCGCGCCGCGGCCCCGGTCCTCGAACCTGACCAGGCCTCCCTGGCCACCGCCAACCTGCAGCGCTTCTTCGACACGGTCAACGCCGAGGGCGTAGGCGACACCGTGGTTACCGCCGCCGCCCTCGAGCGCCGGCTGGCCAAGCTCTCGCGGCTGGTCCGGGAGCGGCTCGGCTGCCCGGACATCCTGTGCGTCCAGGAGGTGGAGAACCTGGCCACCCTCCAGCTCGTCGCCGACCGCCTCAACGCCGACGCCCTCGCCGCCGGGTCGCCAGACCCCGGCTACCAGGCCCGCCTGGAGGAGGGGAACGACCCCGGCGGCATCGACACCGGCTTCCTGGCCCGAAGCAACGTCACCATCACCGCCGTCACCCAGCACGGGAAGGATTTAATCTTCACCAACCCCGTCAGCGGGTCGAAGAGCGCCCTCCACGACCGGCCTCCCCTGGTTTTGGAGGCGACGTTGCGGACCGCCGACGGCGCCACGCTTTCCCTTGCGATTGTAGGGCTGCACCTGCGCTCCAACTCCGGGCTCACCGACCCCGACGACGCGATCTGGGTGCGGGCCAAGCGCCAGGCCCAGGCCGAGGACGTGGCCGCCCTGGTGCAGGGCCTGCAGACAGTCGCCCCGGACCGCCCGGTGCTCGTGGCCGGCGACTTCAACGCCTTCGAGTTCAGCGACGGGTACGCCGACGTCACCGGCACCATCGCCGGCCGGCCGGCCGGTGCCGACCAGGTGGCCGTGAATGTCTGCACCGACTTGGTGAACCCCGACCTGGATGAACTGTTCCTCCTGGTCCCCGAGGCGCAGCGCTACTCCTACACCTACAACGGCAACGCCCAGGTCCTGGACCACCTCCTGGCCTCGCCGGCCTTCCGCCCGCATTTCCGGAGCGTTTCCGGAGTGCGCGTCAACGCCGATTGCCCGGAAGTCTGGCGCAACGACGCCGCGCGGCCCGAGCGCCTGTCGGACCACGACCCGGTCCTGCTGGTGTTCTCCACCGCCGGGTTGCGCGGCGACCTGAACGGCGACCTGGCCGTGGACGCCCTGGACCTGGCCCTGCTGGCCAACCTGCTGGCCGGGCAGTCCGTCACCGTCACCGGGGAAACCGACCTGGACGGCGACGGGCGGACCACCGCGGCCGACCTGGCCCTTTTGGCCGTCATGGCCACCGCCGTGGGCCGCTAGGGGCGCCCATGGGACAGGCGCCGCCCCCCTGGCCCATCCCGGGGCCGGCCGAAACCGCCGGCGACGCGAACTGGCTGCGGCGGGAAGACCGCTGGAACGGGACGGTCTGGGAGACCCCCCCGGCCTGGACCGTCACGGCGCGCGACCACTTCTACCTGGCCGCCAGCCCGGACGGGGAGAGCGCGGCGCTGGTCTGGCCGGACCCCGCGCCGGGCCCGCTGGAGGGGATTCTGCAGCACGCGCTGCGGACCCTGGCGGCCGGCGACGCCTCCCTGCAGGCCTGGGCGCAGCCGGAGGAGGCGCTGGCCGGGGGCGGCGCCCGCTGCCGGACCATCTTCGAGCGGCAGGGCCGGAGCCTGCTGCGGGGCCAACTGGAGGCCACCCGCGACCCGCGCGGCGGCGTGCTCGTGCGCGGCTGGCAGGCGCCGGTGAACCGACAGGCGGCCGACCGCTCCGTCCTCGACCGCATCCTGGGCAGCTTCCAGCCCATCCCTCCCCTGCCCCGGCGCCAGTACGTCGAACCGGGCGAAGGCGCCTTTTCCGTCCTCGTCCCCGAGGGGTGGAACGCCAACGGGCGGGTGGACCGCTCGGGCGGTCCCCACGGCCTGGCCGTCCGCTGGTCCGTGGAAGACCCCGCCACGGGCGCCCGGGCCTTCCACGACGGCCAGGTGCTCCCCTTCTCCGCCCCGGCTTTCGGTGGCGTGTTCGGGGACATGCTCGGCGGCCTGTTCGGAGGCGGCTGGAACCAGTTGCCCTTCACGCCGGCCGTCACGCTCTGCCAGAACACGCTCTTCCAGATGGCGCGACAGTCGCGCCCCGACCTGCGCCTCGTCTCGGCCGTCCCGGACCCAGCCCTGGAGGCCGCCTCCCGCGAGTCCCTGCGCCCCGTGGCCGCCCGCTTCGGCGGCGAGCCCGCGGTGACCGGGGCCGTGGCCACGACGGAGTACTCCGAAGCGGGCCGCTGGTTCCGGGAGGTGCTGGCCGTCACCACCTGGGCGCTGCCCATGGCGGGGACGCAGTGGTTCGCCTCGCTGGGGCCGGGGCTGCGCGCCCCCGTCGACGTCTTCGCCGCCGTGGAGGCCGTCCTGGCCGGGATCGTGCTCTCCTACCGAGCCAACCAGTCCTGGGAATCGTGGGAAATGGACGCCACCGGCCGCCGGATGGCCGAGGAACGGGCCCAGGCGGAGCAGTACCGGGCGGCCAAGTGGAGAGAAACGCAGGACTACTGTCAGCGGGTGGACCGGGAAATCCAGGCCTCCCACGCGGCCACCAACGCCGAGATCGCCCGGGGCAGCTACAACCTCATCGCCGGCCGGGAGGACGTGCTGGGGGAGGGCCACCACTCGTACAAGGTGGACTCCGGCTACGAGACCTACTGGGAGAAGGACGACCGCATCATGGGCTCGAATTCCACGGACTTCGACACCCACCTCGAGGCCAACGGCTGGAAGAAGATGCGGGTGTTCTAGCGATAGTCCGACCGGGAGCCCGCTCAGCGGGCGATTGACCCATAGCCCAGGGCGTAGGGCGCGTCGCCCGAGCCCTGGGAAAGGGGCGGAATCAACCCCCGGAGCCCCTCGGTGGGGGGCGATTCGTGCGTTCGTGGTCGGTTGGCAACACGAAGATCACAACGGCCACGAAGGGAAGACCGGGCTTTTTGCCCGGAGGGCATGGATGTCCATAGCCCGAACGTTTTCCCCGCCGCATTTTTGCCCATAGGGCATCAAGTCCTATCACAACAGACTTTTTCAACGGTTCGCCGCCCGGAGGTCATCCATGGCCCTCGGGATCGCACCGGCCGGGCGGTTGATTCCCTACGGGAAACGGGCGGGCCTTCCGTTCGAACGCGCTATGGACATGAATTCCCTACGGGAAAAGGGGTTGCCGGCGCCCGGGAAAGGGCGCGGGAACGACCGCGGCCCGGCCTCCGTCCACACGGCCGGATGCCGGCGGGAAGCCGGCGGTCCCGGATCAACCGCCCTCACGTGCCCTTCGGCTATGCACTCCCTTTGTAATTATTCATATTCTACCCGCCTCCTACCACCCGCAACGCTGCTCATTGTTGCATTTTTCTTCGTGCTTTTCGTGATTTCGTGTTTATCTTCAACACAAAGGTCTCAAAGTTCACGAACGGGAGGCCGGCTGTTTGCCCGCAGGGCCTGGATGCCCATCGCCCGCGCTTTTTCCCGCCGCATTCTTGCCCGTCGGGCATCCAGGTCCACAGCCGGCGGCAAATCGTCGGTGCGCTGCATCGCGCTGCCCGTGGCGGCAGGATTTCGGGCCTCGGCGCCCCCGACGCGACAGCACGGAACGAGGGTGCGCCGGCCGGCGTCCGGCGCCTACAGACTGAGTGCCTGAATGCGGTATGCCGCCTCTCGCCGAGAGGCGGCTCCGGGAAAGCCAAACAGACAGCGGGAAAGTGACAAGGGAGAGGCCCGCCCCTCGGCGAGGGGCGGGCTACGCGTGAGAGAAGCTACTCCAGGCTGCCGACGGCGGCTTCCACGGCCTCGAGGATCTCGGCCGAGCGGACCACTTCCTTCATGGCGGTGTGGTCGGGGTAGAGGGGCCGGTCCACGTCGAGGTGGGCGACGTGCTTGCGCACGATCCGGCGGGCCGTCTCGACGCCCTGGCCGTGCCCGAACTCCCGGAAGTCGAGGCCCTGGGCGGCGGCGATGAGCTCGATGCCGATGACGCCGTAGGCGTTGTCCAGGATCTGGTGGTTCTTGATGGAGGTGTTCATGCCCATGGACACGAAGTCCTCCTGGTCGGCGGCCGCCGGGATCGACTGGATGGAGGCCGGCATGGAGAGGATGCGCTGCTCCACGATGAGCGAGTCGGCGGTGTACTGGGAGAGCATGAGCCCGGAGAACATGCCTGCCCCCTTGGTCAGGAAGGGCGGCAGCCCCACGCTCAGGGCCGGGTTGGTCAGGCGGTTGAGGCGCCGTTCCGAGAGGACGCAGACCATGGTGATGGCCGCGCCGGCCATGTCCATGGGCAGGGAGACCGGGGTGCCCTGGAAGTTGGCGCCGGTCAGGGTCAGCTTGTACTCCGGCAGGAAGATGGGGTTGTCGCCGACGCCGTTGAGCTCGGTCTCGACCTGCGACCGGGCCCAGGCGATGGCGTCGTGGGCGGCGCCGATGACCTGCGGGGTGGAGCGCATGGAGTAGGCGTCCTGGACCTTGATCTTGAGCTTGCCGGTCTGCAGGTCGCTCCCCTGGATGCAGCGCATGATGGCCTGGGCGCTGCGGACGGCCCCGGCGAAGCCGCGCACCTGGTGAAGGCGGATGTCGTAGGGCTTGAGGTTGGCCATCAGGGCCTCGAGGGTCATGGCGCAGGCGATCTCGGCCTGTTTCAGCAGGCGGTTCATGTCGTAGAGCTGGATGGCGGCCATGGCGGTCAGGAGGTTGGAACCGTTGATGGCGGCCAGGCCGTCGCGGGCCTCCAGGCCGGGGATGGGGATGCCGGCCCGTTCCAGGGCCACCCGGCCGGGCAGCCGCTCGCCCTGGTAGAAGGCTTCCCCTTCGCCCATCATCAGCAGGGCGATCTGGGACATGGGCGCCAGGTCGCCGCAGGCGCCGACGGAGCCCTTCTGGCACACCACCGGGGTGACGCCCCGGTTGAGCATCTCGACGAAGGTCATGGTGATCTCGGGGCGGCAGCCGGAGTTGCCGTGCGCGTGCACGTTGATCCGCCCGGCCATGGCGCCGCGGACGTACTCGATGGGGGCCGGATCGCCGATGCCCGCCGCATGGTTGTAGATCAGGTACTTCTGGAACTGCTTGACCTGCTCGTCGTCCAGCACGACCTCGGAGAACTCGCCGATGCCGGTGTTGACGCCGTACATGATCTCGTGGGCCTGGATCTTCTCCTCCAGCATGGCCCGGCACGTCTTGATGCGCGCCAGGGCGTCGGGGTGCAGCTCCACCTTCTCCCCGTGGCGGGCGATGCGGACCAGTTTCTCCACCGTCAAGGAACTACCGTCGAGTACGATTGCCATTGATGCCTCCTGCTTTTGATTATGTGCGAAAAAAAATTCTCACTTCTTCGGGCCGCCGGCGTCCGGCCAGCGGAAAGCCAACAATCCAGGGGCCTGCTGGAAGCCGGCGGTCCGGGGGCTGGCGGGGAACCCACGTTCCAGGAGCCGGCTGGAAGCCGGCGGTCCCGGGGCCGGCGGGGAACCCACGTTCCAGGAACCGGCTGGAAGCCGGCGGTCCCGGGGCCGGCGGGGAGCCCACGTTCCAGGAGCCGGCGGGAAGCCGGCGGTCCGGGGGACGGCGGTCCGGCGGCCGCGCGGGGGGCCGTCAGGGGCGCCGGCCCTTCCCTCGGGCGCAGAGCCGCACCAGGAACGCGTCCATGTGGACGTCGGGGTCTATGCGGACGCTCTTGAACTGCTCCTCCCACTGCCCGACCATCTCCAGCCGCGCCCGCAGGTCGGCCGCCGAGTAGTTGAAGGCGGCGGTCTTGAGGGGGCGCAGCCGGAAGGGCGCCAGCTTGAGGCGGCTCATGATCTCCGATTCGGCGAGCCCCTCGGCGACCAGGCCGACGTAGGCGATGGCCTCCTGGTAGAGGCGGCCGATGAGGAACAGCACGGGCAGGTACTCCTCGCCCACCTCCCGCATGTAGGCCATGCGCTCCAGGGCGCCGTTGGCGTCCCGGGCCGCCAGGGCGTCCAGCAGGGCGAAGACGTTGGTCTTGTGGTGACGCTCGGCGGCCTGCTCCGCCGCGGCCAGCCGGATGAGCCCGCCGTCCGCCTGCAGGTGCAGCTTTTCCAGTTCGTTGGCGATGGCGCTGAGTTCGCCGTCCAGGCGGGCGCCGAGCAGGTTCGTGACGCCGCGGTCCACCTGGTAGCCTCGCTCGGCGCAGTAGGCGTCCAGGAAGCGGGTCAGGCTGTCCCCTTTCAAACGCTGGAAGAGGTAGTGCTCGGGCAGGCTCTGCTCGACGAACTTGAAGATCTTCTTGTTGCGGTTGTCCCGGGCCGTGGGGTCGAACAGCTCGGAAAACTCCAGCACCACCACCGAGAAGGAGGCCGGTTCCTTCCGGTAGGCCTCCAGGGCGGCGATGTCGGCGTCCTTGCACTTCTCGGCGTTCTTGAGCAGCATGAAGCGCCGCCCGCCCAGGAAGGGCAGGCTGCGCGCCTCGTCGAGGAAGCGCGGGACGGAGGTTTCCTCGCTGTAGGCGGTCTCGCTGGAGAAGGGGTTGTCGGGGTCGGCGCCGGCCTGGTCGCGCAGCGCCGCCACGGCGCGCCGCTTGAGGAAGTGCTCCTCGCCCAGGAAGGCGTAGACGGACGCCACCTTCCCCCGTTTCAAGGCATTGTCCAAGTCCCAGAAGTACAGTTGGCGCCCTGCCAATGGTCTCTCCTTGCCGGAATCGGGCGGGAAGCCCCTTCGATGAATCGCCTCTCCTCGGCGGGGCCGGGGCCCCTCCTGTCAGAAAGCCTCCAGCACCGCCGAGGCGATCTCGTCCGCCAGGCGGACGGACAGGCGCTCCATGGCGGGCGCCTCCTCGGGGATGAACGCCGTGTTCACGTCGGGCATGATGAAAGGCTCGCGGAAAGGCAGCCCCGCGTTCTCGAAGAGCACCTTGCCGGTCTCCGTCTCCACCAGGGACACCTTGAGCGAACCCAGGGCCTCGAAGGCGGTGCCGGTGCCGCCCGAGACCACGCCGGTGGCCACGAAGGACAGGCTCTCGATTTGGACGCGGAGCACCGCGTCGGCGCCTTCCGCGGAGGGGACGACGTGCACGGACGACTTCCGGGCCAGGGCGCGCCGCAAGTCGGGGGTGAGGGTCCGTTCCAAGGCGAAGCGGGTGGTCCGGTTCTCCACCGGCGGGACGCCGATGCTGCGCACGGATTCAGGCAGCGAGCCGTAACGCCCCGAGACGCGGTAGCACCCCGCGCCGCCGGCCAGCAGCAGGCCGGCCAGCAGGAAGAGAACCACGGAACCGCCGGAGGTTCTTTTCAGCAGCCGTGACATGTTGCACCCTGTATTCACGCACCCTCCTTGTCCAGCCCGGGCGCCCGCCCGAGGCCGGGCGCCCCGCGTTTTCCACCAGCGTTCAGCGGATCACCAGGTTGACCACCTTGCCCGGCACCACCACGGCCTTGACCAGGGTGCGGGAGGCGAGCATCTCGGCGATGCGCGGCGTGGCCACCGCCGCCTCGCGCACCGCGTCCGACGAGGCGCCGCTCGGCACCACCACCTTGGACCGCAGCTTCCCGTTGACCATCACCGGGATCTCCACCGTGTCCTCGACGAGGAAGGCCGGGTCGGCGGTCGGCCAGGGCGCGTCGACGACGGGCCCCCGCCCCCCGCACAGGCCGCGCAGCTCCTCGGCCAGGTGGGGCACCAGGGGGGCGACGAGCAGGGCCAGGGTCCCGGCCGCGAAGCGGAACACGGCCTGGTCGGCCGGTGTGGCGAGCCCTTCGCCCTCCACGAGGTACATTTCGTTGACGAGCTCCATGCAGGCCGAGATGGCGGTGTTGAAATGCAGCCGCTCGATGTCCTCGCCCACGCGGCGGATGCTGTCGTGCACCTTCCGCGCCAGTCGGAGCTGGGACGCGGTCATCTCCTCCTTCCCCGGCAGGGGCCGGTCGGCCGCGAGGGCCTCGCGGTGCCGGTCGTAGAGGCGCCAGAGGCGGTTCAGGAAGCGGAAGCAGCCCTCGATGCCCTGGTCGGACCACTCCAGGTCCTTCTCCGGCGGCGCGGCGAAGAGCATGAGCAGGCGGCAGGCGTCGGCTCCGTAGCGGCCGATGTACTCGTCGGGGTCCACCAGGTTGCCCAGCGACTTGCTCATCTTGGCGCCGTCCTTGATGACCATGCCCTGGGTGAAGAGGCCGTCCACCGGCTCCGGCCCCTCGACCAGGCCGAGGTCGCGCATCATCTTCCACCAGAAGCGGGCGTAGATGAGGTGGCCGACGGCGTGCTCGATGCCGCCGATGTAGATGTCCACCGGGAACCAGTGGCGGATCTTCCCGGTGTCGACAGGCGCGCTGCTCAGCTTGGCGTCGGTGTAGCGCAGGAAGTACCAGGATGAGTCGACGAAGGTGTCCATGGTGTCGGTGTCGCGCCGGGCCGGCCCGCCGCACTGGGGGCACTTCGTCTCCACGAAGGAGGGGATGTTGGCCAGCGGCGAGCCGCCGCGGTAGTCGATCTTCTCCAGGGGCGGCAGCAGCACCGGCAGCTCCTCGGTGGGCACGGGCTGCATGCCGCATTCCGGGCAGTAGACGATGGGGATGGGCGTGCCCCAGTAGCGCTGCCGGGAAACGCCCCAGTCCCGCAGCTTGTAGCTGATGGCGGCCTGGCCGAAGCCCCGCGCCTCGGCGTCGGCGGCCATGCGCTCCATGGCCTCCTCGCAGGGGAGCCCGTCGTAGGGGCCGGAGTTGCACAGCACCCCGTACTCCTCGAACAATTCGTGCGGGATCTCGCCCTCCGCCGGCCGGATCACGGGCCGGATGGGCAGGTCGTACTTGAGGGCGAACTCGCGGTCGCGGCCGTCGTGGGCCGGGACGGCCATGATGGCGCCCGTGCCGTACTCCATGAGGATGAAGTTGGCCACCCAGATGGGCAGCTTCTCCCCGGAGAAGGGGTTGACGGCGTAGCGACCGAGGAAGACGCCCTCCTTGGTGGTGTCGGCGAAGGAGCGGTCCTGCTTGCTCTTGCGCAGCATCTCGTCCAGGAAGGCCTCCACCTTGTCCCGCTCGGGGTTCCCCTCCAGCAGGGTGCCCACCAGGCAGTGCTCGGGCGACAGGAAGACGGCGTTGGCCCCGTAGATGGTGTCGATGCGGGTGGTGAAGATCTCGATGGAGAGGTCGCTGTCGGCCACCGGGAAGAAGACCCGGGCCCCCTGGGAGCGCCCGATCCAGTGGCGCTGCATGGTGCGCACGCGCTCCGGCCACTTCTCCAGCCGGTCGATGTCGTCCTGGAGCTCGCCGGCGTACTTCGTGGTGGCCACGAACCACTGCTCCAGCCGCTTCTGGACGATGGGGGAGCCGTCGCGCCAGCAGCCGCCGTTGACCACCTGCTCGTTGGCCAGCACCGTCTGGCAGGAGTTGCACCAGTTGACCGAGGAGCAGCGCTTGTACACCAGGCCCTTCTCGTACATCTTCAGGAAGAACCACTGGTTCCAGCGGTAGTAGTCCGGCAGGCAGGTGGCGGTCTCCCGCTCCCAGTCGTAGCTGAAGCCCAGCTTCTTCATCTGGGACTTCATGAAGGCGATGTTCTCCAGCGTCCAGGTCTCGGGGTGGACGTTGTTCTTGATGGCCGCGTTCTCCGCCGGCAGGCCGAAGGCGTCCCAACCGATGGGGTGCAGCACGTTGCGCCCGCGCATGCGCTGGAAGCGCGCCACGGCGTCGCCGATGGAGTAGTTGCGCACGTGGCCCATGTGCAGCCGGCCCGAGGGGTAGGGCAGCATCTCCAGGACGTAGTATTTGGGTTTCCCATGCTCCTCGCGGCAGCGGTGGACGCCCTGGGCCTCCCATTCGGCCTGCCACCTGGTTTCAATTTCATGGAAAGGATAAATTTCTGCCATAACTCGCTCCGTGTCGAATGTAAGCCGGCATCGTACCATTTCAGCGCGTTGGATTCAAGGATTCCGGCGGTTGCGCCGGCGGATTCGGCTGCCCGCCGGCCGGCGGCGGCCGGGCCGGCCTCCCGGCCGCGTCCATCGGGCGACCCTCGGCTCGCAACCGGTCCTCCCCTTTCTCCCATCAGTGAGATCAGTGGTTTCCCCTGGTTTTCGCACGGAGGCACGGGGAACACGGGCAGGCCCGCGAACGCGGCATCGTGCTTATTCAATTGATAATTGAAGTGGAACGTGCTAGTTTTCACGGGCTCGGGCAGCTCTTCGAATGGACCAGGGCCCGGCGAGGAGAAGAAGGATGGAACAATTCGCCGAGAAGCTCATCGCCCTCGCCGAGCGACTGCGGGGCGTCACCGAGGTGGACGAATTCAAGCGCCGCGCCGCTGAACTGGTGGCCGAAACCGCCCCCGTCCTGCTGGACTGGCGTTCCCAGGAAGAGAACTTCGCCGCCTGGGAAAATCGCGGGTTTCACCTGACGCCCGTGCACTTCTACCAGCCTTTCCCCGACACGCGCGAATTGAGCCCGCGCTTGTGGGAGTCGGCCAACGCCCTTCCGGGAGTCGACCTGCGGAAGGATTTCCAGCTCGAACTCCTGACGACCCATTTCCGGCGCTACCAGGACGATTGCCTGGCGCTCCCCTCGGAACCCGTCACGGACGAACCGGCCCGGTTCCACCTGAACAACGGGAACTTCGACGGGCACGACGCGCTGGTCTACCTCTGCATGCTCAGGCATTTCAAGCCCCGGCGGATCATCGAGTGCGGGTCCGGCTTTTCCACCCGCCTGGCCGCGGAAACGACCCGCCGGAACGGCCCGACCGACTACGTCTGCATCGATCCCTACCCCTCCGAGGCCGTCCGGGAGGGGTTGAAAGGCCGGCTCACCCTCCATGCCGCCAAGGTGGAAGACCTGCCCCTGTCCACCTTCGAGACCCTGGCCGGCGGCGACTTCCTGTTCGTGGACACCTCCCATGTCGTCAAGATCGGCGGAGACGTCAACTACCTCTTTCTGGAGGTCATCCCCCGGCTAGCGCCCGGCGTGGTCGTGCACGTGCACGACATCTTCTTCCCCTTCGAGTACCCCCGCCCCTGGGTGATGGAACACCGCCGCTTCTGGACGGAACAGTACCTGCTGCAGGCGTTCCTGGCCTTCAACAGCGACTTCGAAATGCTTTTCGCCAACGCTTTCATGGAGGACCGGCACCCCGAAGCGATGAAAGAAGTATTCCCCAACAGCCCCTGCTCCGGCAGCAGCGTGTGGCTGCGCCGCAAGGCGCTTTGACGCCAGCCGGGCAAAATCCTTCCGGCCTCCCGAACCGTCTTCCCCAACGCAAAGGCGCCAGGGCGCAAAGACGCCAGCCTGGCTGTTCTGTCTTCATCGGAAAAGTGCCGCAGACGAACGATGTTCTTTCACCATATGCGGTTTCTCAGTTGGGCCAAATTCGCCGCGGGCGGCGCCGGGCGGCGCCTTGACGGCGGGGCGATAATCGCGTAGAGTGGCCGGCCGTCGCAAAGGGCGCCCGGTGCGCGGCGCACGGGAGGGGGAACATGGGCTCGCCAGGCATCGAAACGATCGTCAACATGATCGGGCTGAACGTCCAGGTGGCGGCGACCCTGCTCGTCACCCTGCTGTTCATGCTCCTGCAGCCCCAGGCCAAGCGGCGCCGGTATTTCCAGATGTGGGGCTTCGCCTGGGCCGCGCTGGCCCTCGCGCTGGCGGCACTGGTCCCGGTCATCCGGGCCGGCGCCGGCAACCTCGGCCACCCGGTTCCCCTTTCCGGGATCCTTCTCCTCCACCTTTCCCTCTACCAGGCGGGAAAATTCGCCTCGCTGGCCCTGTTCCTCGCCGGGACACTCCTCTACGTGCAGGGGGGCAACTGGCGGCGCCCCCTGGCCCGGGGCCTGGCCGCCGCCCTGCTGGCTGGCGTCGGCTCCGCCCTGTGGGCGGCGAACCTGACCTCCACCATCATCTGCCAGGCCCTGGCCGTGGTGCCGGGAACCGTTCTGTGCAGCTGGCTGCTCCTGCGCCTGCCGAAGGAACGGCGCACCCTCGGCAGCCGCATGGCCGGCGCGCTCTTCGGCCTGAAGGCGGTGGCCTGGATCGGCAACGTCGTCGCCCTGGACGCCGTCCGGGGACTGCTGTTCCACCTGCCGGCCCGGGCCCTGGCCGCCTTCCTGCAGTACGCCTCCTATTCCGACCTGCTGCTCGACATACTGCTCAGCTTCGGCATGATCCTGCTGCTCATGGAGGACATCGTCCGCGTGGTGCGCTCGGCCAACGACGAACTGACCCTGTCGCACCACCACCTCGAGCGGGAGGCCCTCTTCGACAGCCTGACCGGCGCCCTCAATCGCCTGGCCTTCGACAGGGGCCACGGCCTGGCGGCCGCCCGCGCCACCTTCGGGTCGGTGGCCTGCTTCGACCTCGACAACCTCAAGCCGGCCAACGATGTCCACGGCCATGCCGCCGGCGACGCCCTGCTGCGCCACTTCGCCGAGTCGCTGCGGACGATCCTGCGCCCTGAGGACAAGCTGTTCCGCTGGGGGGGCGACGAGTTCGTGGCGGTGCTGCCCGGGGGGCGCCCCGACGGGGTGCAGGCCCGCCTCCGGCGGGTGCTGCGCAGCGCCCCCCCGCTCCGGCTGCCCGACGGAGGCGAACTGGTTCTGGAGGCGAGCTTCGGGGTGGCCCACTACGCGGGCGCTTCCGACCTGGCCGCGGCCATCGAAAAAGCGGACCAGCGGATGTACGAGGCCAAGCGCCTGCGGAAAGCCCATCCGGAAAACCCGTAACCAGCCAGCGCCCCGACGCTTCGAGTGCGGTGCGCAGCCCGGCGGAGCACCGCTTTTTTCCCCGCCCATCATTCGGACAGAATATTCCGCCGCTTTCCGTGTATAGTGTGCCCAAGCAGATTGTCGCGACAAGGAGGAGGGAATGAGGCAAACATTCGTGTTCCTGCTGGCGGTTTTTTCTCTGGCCACGGTCTTCCCCGGCAACAAGGCCGACATCAACGGCGACCACGCCGTCAACGTCGCCGATTCGGTGGTGCTGGCCAACATCATCGCCGGAAACATCCCCCTGGCCAACTACGACCTGTCCAACGTCGTGGTGGTGGCGCCCCAGGGCGGCGACTTCACCGACCCAGCCGACGCCGCCGACTGGGTTGCCGCCCAGAGCCCCGCCCAAAACAAACCGTTCGTCATCCTGGTCACGCCGGGCTACTACACCATCACCCGGCAGTTGGTCCTGCCCCGCTACACCACCCTGCAGGGCTACGGCAAGGTCAGCGTGATCTCGGCCGCCATCACCGGCGCTTACGATTACGAAGCGGCCGTTGTCAAATGCTGGGACGGCATGGCCACCATCAAGGACATCAACATCTACAACACGGGAACCGCCGAAAACACGAAAGCTGTGGGCATTTACAGCCAGCAGTACATAAACATACGCAACTGCACGGTGTGGGTCTCCCACAGTGGAACCAACGGGGAACCCATCGGCATCTCCGGGTCCAGGACAACCGTAAACGACTCCGACATCACGGCGACCGGAGCCTCGGCCATCGGCATCCAGTCGATAGGCGGCGAAATGGAAGCGTGCGACACCCAGTTGAATGCCGACATCTGCGTCCACGGTTCCATCATAATGTACAATTGCCGCCTGGACGGAGTCAGCGGTGCGGCGACCTATTACGTGCAGGCCCACAACACGAGTTCCTACGTCCGGCTGTACAGCTGCAAGCTGAGCGGGACGACGGACGGGACCTTCCACGAACTGACCAAGGTGCTCTGCTACACCTGGTCGGGCCCGGCCTCCTGAGCCCGGTGCCGCGGACGGCGCCCCGACGTTTCGAGTGCGGTGCAAAGCCCGGCGGGGCACCGCTTTTTTTCCCGCCGCGCAGCGCCGTGGAGCGACGCAGCCGCCCGAAATCCTGCTTTCGGGTGCGCCTTCCGGCGGAAGGCGCCTACGGCAGGGCGTCCGTAGAGAATATTGACAGCGAGGAGGTCGCCATGCGAACACTGGGGTTGGTCGGCGGGACCAGCTGGGTATCCACCCTGGAGTATTACAAGCTCATCAACGAAGGGGTCAACAAGCGCCTGGGCGGAGCCGAGGCGGCCCGGTGCATCCTCTACTCCCTGAATTTCGGGGACCTCCTGCGCAGCCGCCAGGCGGACCCCGCCCAGAGAGGCGTACGCGACATGGTGGTCCAGGCCGCGCGGACGCTGGCCGGGGCCGGGGCCGAGGGCATCGTGCTGTGCGCCAACACCCTGCACTGGTTCGCCGGGGAGGTCGAGCAGGCCGCCGGCCTGCCCCTGGTCCACATCGCCGACGCGGCCGCACGGGCCGTCCGCGCCCGGGGGATGACCCGGGTCGGGCTCCTGGGCACCCGCCCCACCATGGAGCAGCCCTTCTACCGGGAACGCCTGTCCGCCGCCGGGGTCGAGACGCTCGTGCCCGGCGACACGGTCCGGGGCTACGTCGACGACGCCATCATCAAGGAAATGGTGCGCGACATCTTCCTGCCCGAGACCCGCCGGCGCTTCCTGGACATCATCGCCAGCCTGGCGGAGCGGGGCGCCGAGGGCGTGGTGCTGGGCTGCACCGAGATTCCCCTCCTCCTCGCCGGGGTGGAGGCGGTCGTGCCCACCTTCGACACCCTGGCCCTGCACGCCGAGGCGGTTGTCGACTTCGCCGTGAGCGGCTGAAGGGGCCGCCTCCCCTTCCCGGCCCCGGTCAGGGCCGGCGGGCCACGGTGATGCCGATGGAGGCGGCCGCCCCGGTCAGCGGGAAGCGGCGCAGCACCTGGAAGGTCTTCAGGTCCACCAGGTAGATCCCGCCCTCGCGGGTGCCGCCCCAGCAGCCCACCACCAACTGGTCGCGCTCGTCGTCCACCACGCAGTGGATGGGGTTGGTGGCGAGGCCGGCGATTTCCCGCACGACTTCCCGCCGGGCCAGGTCCACCACCGAGACGGACTCGCCGTCGACGTGGCAGACGTAGGCGAGGGTCTTCTCGCGGTTCAGGGCCAGGTCGAAGGGCGCATGGGCGAAGGCGACCCGGCCGACCACCTCCCGTTTCCGGATGTCCACGCAGAGGAGCTGCTTCCCGTCGAAGTCGGTGACGTAGCAGAGGGCCGGGTCCGCGCCGAACTTGACGTCCACCGGGTGGCAGCTGGGCGCCCCCGGTTCGGCCGCGTCCCAGTCGGGGCCGGGCGTGCGCCCGAGGTGGATGCTGTAGATGCCGTTCTTGGCGTCGTGCTGGATGTCGTCCAGGTCGTAGACGTAGAGGTCCGCGCTCTTGCGGTTGGTGGCCACCAGCCAGCGGCCGTCCGGGGAGAGGTCGACGTGGACGGGGATGAGGCCGGCCGGGAAGTCGAAGATCGGATCCAGGGTGATGCCGTCCAGGACGAACACGCGGTTCAGGTTTTCGTCGGCCACATAGATCCGGTTGCGCTTCGCGTCGTGGACGAAGCCGGAAGGCATGCCCGCGCCGGGGAACGGCACCTTCTTCAGCACCTTCTCCTTGCGGAGGTCGACGAGGACCAGCCCGTCGTCGTTCTCGGTCCGCTCGTAGTTGTGCAGGGCGACCACCAGCTTGGCGGGGTCGGTGGGGTGCAGGGCGGAGAAGATGGGGTAGCGGCCAATTTCCACGTTGTGGAAATCACCGGAACCGTCCAAGTCGACCACCGAAAGGGTGTGGCTCATGAGGTTGGACACGTAGGCGATCCGCCGGCGCGCCGCCTCCGGCGCCTTCGTTTCCGCGGGGAAGCCCTGGGCGGCCAGGCCCAGGAACAGGGCCAGGCAGGCTATGGACTGTTTCACAACTTCCTCCCAAGAAAAGGTATGGGCAGCGTACCGATCGGGGCACCGCCGGGGAGACCGCGGAAGGTCTCCGCGGACCGCCGGGACTGCCCGCCGATCATTTCCGACATCGCAACTTCCAGGAAACTCCTGGCGAACCTCTTTTCTCTCTGCGAGTTCATCTGCAGAAACGAAGTTCGCGTCTTCGAGGGACCGGCCGGTCGCTCACTTTTTCAGGTTGCGGAAGACGAGCTCCAGCCACTGGGGGGTGGTCAGGTAGTACTTGGCCCAGGGGACGAAGCGCTCCGGCAGCCCGTCGGCCTGGATCTGCGCCAGCGACTTCCCCGCCCGGATGGCGGTCCGCACCGTCTCGGCGGAGTCGTGCAGCATGTCCCGGAAGGCCCGCAGGTCCGCCGGGCGCGCCAGGGGCCCGTGGCCCGGGACGACCTGCCACTCGGGGGTCAGCCGGGCCAGGATGGCGTCCAGGTGGCGGACCCAGCTGTCGATGTCGCCCCCGTACTCGTAGTCGAGGAAGGGGTACATGCCGTGGAAGAACATGTCCCCCAGGTGGACGATCTTCAGCGCGTCGAGGAAGACCACCGTGTCGCCGCCGGTGTGGGCCCCGGGGTAGTGGACCAGCCGCAAGTCCTGCCCCCCGGCGTGGATGTCCAGCCCCCCCATGAAGGTGATGTTGGGCTGGGCGCCCGCCGGCAGGGCCCGGGTGGTGGAGTCGAAGAACGCCAGGCGGGTGTCCTGGGCCAACCGCCGGCGGACCTCCTCGTGCGCCACGATGCAGGCCTCCGGTCCGAACCCCCGGTTGCCGTCGGTGTGGTCGTTGTGCCAGTGGGTGTCGACCACCAGCCGGACCTTCCCCGCCCCGGGAAGGGGCCGCAGCAATTGGCGGATCTGTTCCGCCTCGCCGGCCTTCATGGCGTCGACGAGCACGACGCCGTCGGGGTCGGCCACCGCGAGCACGTTGCCGGCGCCCTCGAGGATCGCGTAGGCCGGGCCGCCGAGTGGCCGGATCGCCAGGGGCGGGTTCTCCTCCGCCGCGAGCAGCCCGCAGCAGGCGAACACCAGACCCGTGAACAAAATGCTTCTCATGCGCATGCGAATTTCTCCTTGCCGAACTTGGCGCGACCCGCGCGTATACGCAGGCAGGAAAAAAAAGGTATGATCGTGCACGTGATTACGCCGGGAATCGGGCTGACCGACGGCCGGGGAAAGAGCGGGGAACTCGGATCCCGCCCTTTTCCGTGGGGACGTCTTCCCCGCGTGCCCGGTGCCCCGGGGAGAAAACCGGCCGCCCGGCCGCTTCCCGCGTCGCTCCGCCGCGCGGTCCGGAGGCCTACAGGACAGCGTCGCGCGGAACGACGACGACGTAGTCGCCCGTTCCCTCGATGTCCTGCGTCTTGAGGCCCCGGCGCTCGTCCTCGGCGCGGTCGTGGCCGATGACGGTGCCCTCCCGGAGGGTCACGCTCCGGTCGAGGATAGCGTTGCGGACGCGGCAGCGCCGGGCGACATAGGTCTCGAGCACCTTGTCCTTGTTGATGTTGCCGCCGAAGAGGACCGAGTTCTCCACGACCGTGTCCTCGTGGATGACCGTGCCGGCGCCCACGACGCTGGTCTTCACCAGGCCGCCCCGGATCAGCACGCCCTCCGCCACGATGGAGTTCAGGGCCATCCCCGGCGCCGCGCCCTCCTGGTGGACGAACTTGGCGGGCGGGAAGAAGGTGGGGCAGCGGTAGAACGGCCACCGTTCCCCGAAGAGCGAGAAGGGGGGTTCCGGCGAAACCAGGTCGATGTTGGCCTTCCAGTACGAGTCGAGGGTACCCACGTCGCGCCAGTATCCCACGTCCGCCATGGGGCGCAGTTCCTTGAAGCGGCGGCCGTCGCGCACGACGGTCACGTAGTCGTCGATGCGGTTGTGCTCGGAAAAATCGAAGGCGTAGATGGGCTCCCCGGCCTGGATCATGGAGGGGATGACGTGCTTGCCGAAGTCCAGCAGGTCGCTGTCCACCCAGCGGTGCAGCGTTTCGGTGTCGAAGATGTAGATCCCCATGGACGCGAGGCAGTCGTCGGTTCCCGGTATGCAGCGCGGGTGGAGGGGCTTTTCCTCGAAGCCCACGATGCGGCCGTTGCCGTCCGCCTCCAGGACCCCGTAGTTTCCCGCGGCCACGGAGGCGGGCGTCCGGATGACGGAGACGGTCAAGGCCGCCCCCTTCTCCTCGTGGAACTTCTGCAGGCGGCGGTAGTCCATCTTGTAGATGTGGTCCCCCGCCAACACGACGACCTGGTCGGCGGCCGTCCCGTCGATGAACGGCAGGTTCTGCCGGATGGCGTCGGCGGTGCCCTTGT
>CAYTBK010000050.1:21213-25657 GCA_964436005.1 uncultured Acidobacteriota bacterium | reverse complement strand
GTAGAAGTTGACGTAGCCCATGGCCTCCACCATCTGCCCGCCGAAGCCGCCCACGAAGATGGCCACCACCGACTTGATGGCGGAGCCCACGGCGTAGTGGGTGGCCTTGTACTCGGCCCGGCAGGTGCGCATGATGTAGACGATGAGCACCGTGTCGCCCAGCCCGGCGGCCAGCTGTTCGTAGAAGTGGACGAAGGCCACCAGGAACTCCCCCCCGACCGTGGACGGGTCGGGCCTGGCCCAGGCCAGCCAGATGTAGGCCCAGATGTTGAGGTTCATGGCCAGGGTGAGGGGCCAGATGGAGCGCCCCAGGCCCCATTTCTTGATGCACCAGCCGCTGATCATGGCCCCGCCGATGGCGCCCACGGTGCCGACGATGCCCGAGATCCAGGAGAGCTGGAACTTGGTCAGGCCGATCTCCCGCATGAGGAAGGGTGTCACCATGCAGAAGATGATCTCGTCGCCCACCTTGTAGAGGATGATGAAGGCGATGATCAGGGAGATGCGCTTCTGCTTCAGGAACGACAGGAAGGCTTCGCCGAACTTGCGGAGGGATTCGCGCGGCGACGGGCCCCGGGCCTCCCTTTTCGCCTCGAAGCGGGGCAGTTTCAGGACGTGGTAGACGGTGAACAGGAAAACCGTCAGCGCGCCGACGCCGAAGGCCCAGAACCAGGGCAGGAAGATGTCGCCGGTTCCCCGAACGGGCACCCCCTTGGCCGCCCCGGCCACCAGTGCGCCACGCACGTAGGCGCCGAGGCATTTGACCCAGGGCAGGAACTTGTCCCCACTGGCCTGGATGGCCACCACCCAGGCCGCGATGGCCACCAGCAGGCTGCGGACGTAGGGCACCGACAGCCGCCAGGCCAGCACGCGGTGCCCGGACCAGGCCGCCTGCTCGCCTTTGTCGGTGAGGCCCTCCATGTAGTACCCGTCGATGGCGATGTCGTTGGTGGCGGCCACGAAACCCATGGCCACGAAGAGGACGGCCGCCGCCATGAGCCAGGGCGTGGGGTCGGCCGGTGGTATGAACAGGTTCAGGGCGGCCACGGCGCCGGTGAGCAGGCTCAGGATGAGCTGCATGGCGATCATCCAGCCGCGCTTGGTGAAGAAGATGTCCACCAGCGGAGACCAGACGAACTTGAAGATCCACGGGATGCCGAGGAAGTTCAGGTAGCCCAGGTAGCGCTCCTTCACCCCGATGTCGGTGAAGTAGACGAAGGAGAGGGCCCGCACGATCATGTAGGGCAACCCCTGCATGAAATACGTGCTGCCCACCCACCAGACGGGGCGCACAGGCTTTTGTTCCGGCGTTGCGGTCGCGTTCTTGTTCATGTTCGCCTTTGCGGAAAGATCGTCTTCGCCCGCCCGGGCCGGCACGGCCTCGCGGGCCGAGCCGGAAGGGCGATGCGGGGAACGGCGCTATGCGCCCGGCCCGTCAGCGGGCCAGTACGGCCAGGGCTCCGGCCACCTCGGCAGCCCGCCGCTGCAGGATCGCCCCGGCCTTCTGGGCCCGGTCCCGCAGGGCCGGGTCGGGGCAGCCGGGCAGGTCGACGACGAGCGGGTCCTTCGCCCCCGCTCCGGGCAGGCGGCTCAGGATCAGGCGGCAGAGCTTCCCTTCCAGGAAATAGGCGCGCACCTCGGAAGGGGGCGCCAGGTCGAAGGGGAACCCGCCGCACAGGTCGACGCCGGTGGTGAACACGAAGGCCGCCGAGCCGTCGTCCCGGTAGTAGAACCGGGCCGCGGCCTCGCCCACGGCCGGCAGCACGGCCTTCTGGACGACCCGGCGCAGGCGGAACAGGGAGGCATAGGGATCGCGCGCGATTTCCGCCTCGCTGCTACCCTCGTAGTGGACGAGGTATTCCGTGGGGTTCTGGCCGCCCCCCAGCCGGAACGCGCAGGTCCGGTAGAGGTTCTCCCCGATGGCCTTCTCCCGGACCTGGTACAGGTCCCGGATGGCCTTCACCGCCGACTCGACGTTCCCGCCCGGCCCGGCGGCCGACAGGACAGGAAACACCGTCCCGCCCAACAGAAGGGTCAGGATGGCCCACCCGCGCGCTGCGGAACAGAATCGAACGGATGTACGCATGAAACCCTCCCCGAGGCTTGTCTGGTTTTTCAGAAATTCTTTGTGCCTCTGTGGTTCATTCCCCCGGAATGCTACCGGGCCGGCGAGAACGGCACGCGGGGCGCCTTCCAGGCGCCCAGGACCCGCCCGTTCCGGTCGACGAAGCGCATCACGATGCCGTCGGCCTGCGCGCACATCCACCCGAAACCGGACACGTCGGCGAAGAGGATGCTGTTCCCGGCGGCTTCGGCGCCCCGGGGTTTCCCGCCGCCCCCCGCCACCACCTGGGCCAGCCCCCGGACCGGGGGGAAAATCTCGAAATGGTGATCGTGGCCGGAGAGGTACAGGCTCACGTCCCCGGCCTGCAGGCGCCCGGCCAGCAAACGCTCCAACCCCTTGTCCCACCCGTGCATCCCGCTGGAATACATGGGGTGGTGGCCGGTGACCACCCGCCAGGTCTCCCCGGCCGCCACGGACTGGGCCAGGGTCTTCTCCAGCCACTCCAACTGCTGGCGGACGCGGATGTCGTTCTCGGGCGACTGGATCAGGGCCATGGTGTTCAATCCGACCACGCGCACGGTGAGGGCGCCATCCGCGGACCGGAACAACCGGGTCCAGTACCCCGGCTTCGGCAGATACCAGCGGGTGGGCTTGCCGTTGAGGAGGGTCCGGGTGTAGTCGATCTGGGCGTCCGGAACGCCGAGGCAATCGTGGTTGCCCAGCACGGCGCAGAAGGGGACATCGATCCGCGCGGCCGGGTACATGTTTTCGAACCGTTCCTTCCACAGCGGGTCCACGATGCTCTGCACCCCCCGGGGAAGGAAATTGTCGCCCAGCAGCAACACGGCGGCGGCGCCGTCCCGGGCGAAACAGTCCAGGAGGGCCGCCGCGACGGACCTCTGGATGCTCCCGCCCTCGCCGGGGTCGCCGAGGATGAGGAAAGGAACGGCGGTCGCCCCCGCCTTCCCGGCGGAATCCACGGGCCGGAAGGCGCCGACGCCGGCCGGAACCCAAGCCAGGCAGCCCAGCACGGCCAGGCCCGCCAGCAGCATTTTGAGGGAAAAACAAGCCTTTCCTGTTTTCATGAAGAACCTCCTGAAACGACGGCGGCCCCCCGTCCGCCCGCCGGCCGTGCGCTCCCGCGGCCGGGCCGGCGCACCGTGGAAACCCAAGGGGCCGGTTCGCACCGGCCCCCCAGGTTCAGCGGTTCGTTTTCACTTGTTTTTTTCCATCAGGCGGGCCCGGGTGTAAGCGATCAGCCCCCCGGCGTCGACGATGGCCTGGCGGGCCTTGGGCAGCGGTTTGATCGCGAACTCCTTGCCGGAAGTCTTGTTGACGACCTTGTCGGACAGCAATTCGAGTTCGTCGCCTTCATTGGCCTCGATGCCCGGGCAGATGACGGTGCGCAACCCGAGGTTGATGGAGTTCTGCAGGAAGATGCGGGCGAAGTCCTTGGCCACGATGACCAGGTCGTAGCCCTTGAGGCAGGAGGCCGCCTGCTCGCGGGAAGACCCGCAGCCGAAATTCTGGTCGGCCACGATGAAGCTGCCCGGAGGCACCTCCTTGCGCTTGAGCTTGCCGTTGAACTCGGTCCAGTCGGCGAAGGCGAACTGGGGCGTCTCGGTGGGGAGCACGGTGGCCATGAAGCGCCCCGGGTAGATGTCGTCCGTGGAAATGTTGTTGCCGAACTTGATCACGACTTTGGCCATGTCAGTTTTCTCCTTTCCGGGGGTCGGTGATGACGCCGGTGATGGCGCTGGCCGCAGCCACGGCCGGGGAGCAGAGGTAAACCTCGCCCTTGGGGTTGCCCATGCGTCCCTTGAAGTTCCGATTCGTGGTGGAAAGGGCGATTTCGCCGTCGCCCAGGGCGCCCTGGTGCACGCCGAGGCAGCAGCCGCAGCCCGGGTTCACGATGATGGCGCCGGCGTCCATGAGGTCGAGCAGCACGCCGCGCTTGGAAGCCTCGCGGTAGACGCGGCCCGAGGCCGGGAAGATCAGCATGCGCACGTCTTTGTGGATGTGCTTGCCGCGCAGGATCGCCGCCGCCTCTGTCAGGTCGTCCAGCCGCCCGTTGGTGCAGGAGCCGATGACGATCTGGTTGAGCTTCACGCCCTCCACCTCGCCGACAGGCTTCACGTTGTCGACCATGTGCGGGCAGGCGATCTGGGGAACGAGCGTGCTGACGTCGATCTCCAGCACCTGGTCGTAGACGGCGTCGGGATCGGGCACGATGGCCTCGAAGCTGGTCTTCACGCCGGCTTCCTCCGACAGGTAGCGGAAGGTTTCCGCGTCGGGCGGGACGATCCCGGAGGTGGCGCCCGCCTCCACCGACATGTTGCAGATGACCAGGCGGCCGGAGGTGGACATGTTCCGGATGGT
>CAYTBK010000050.1:14688-21113 GCA_964436005.1 uncultured Acidobacteriota bacterium | reverse complement strand
CCGGGCAGGACGTAGCCGTTCTCGGGCAGGATCTGGTGGCAGATGCCGCCCTTGTCACCCTTGATGTCGTGGAACTTGGAGATTCCCTGATCCGCCACGAACTCGCGGATCTTCTTCTGGTTGGTGGCCGTCTTGGACGTTTCCGCCGGAACGCGGTGGTCGAAGATGATGACGATCTTCGAGGGGTCCCAGACCTTGGGTTCCCGCCCGGTTCCACTGTAGACTTCCTGGAACTGGTTGATGACCAGGGCCCCGTTCTCGTGGGACATGGCCGTATCGACCTTCGGTTCCAGGACGTCCCCGGCCTTGACGGACGGCAGCCCGCAAGCCTTCGCCAGGATTTTTTCGACGACTGTCATTCCCATGCTTCTCCTCCTTATCGGTGAGGGATGATTTTCCGACCGGCCCCGGGGAACCCGGGCGCGGGGAAACCCGCGCCGCGCATGTTTCCGGGAAGGCCGCACTATAGCATGAGCGGGCGGTTTCCGTGACGATTTCTTCAATCCCGACGGCGCTTCCCCCCCGCCCCGCCAGACCGGTCGCCCGGCCGCCGCCTGAGCAGGCGAGACGAATCACATCTTCCTGGCCCGCATCCAATCTCTTTTTCCATCAGGGAAAGGCATCCGGAAGGGGATGCGCCGGACTTCGATTCGACAGGCAACGCACACCCCGCATGGGCCATCCAGGCAAGGAGGACGAATGAAGAATCTTGAATCCCTGTTGCTATCACCGGACCCGGTGTCGGAGATCGTGATCGGCAACACGGCGGTGGTCCGGGCCTTCGTGGAAACGGGAACCCGCGTGGTCACCGCCTACCCCGGCTCGCCGACGCCGGAAATCGCCGGCGCCATCGCCGCCATCCCCCCGGAGAAGAGGCCGTTCTACTTCGAGTTTTCCCTCAACGAGAAGGTGGCCACCGAAGTGGCCTTCGGCGCCGCCCTGAACGGGCACCTGGCCTGCGTGTTCTTCAAGAGCGTCGGCCTCAACGTCGCCGCCGACTCCTTCGTCCAGCTGGGGCACATGGAGATCGCCGGGGGCCTGGTGGTCATTCTCGGCGACGACCCGGGCGCCCACTCCTCCCAGAACGAGCAGGACAACCGCCACCTGGCCCGCCTGGCCTACATCCCCGTGCTCGAGCCGGCCACGGCCGAGGAGTCCTACACTTTTTACCGGGAAGCGGCCCGGCTGGCCCGGTCCCGGCGCATGCCGGTCATCCTGCGCCTGACCACCCACACCTGCCACCAGAAAGAGCGCGTGCCGTTCGGCGCCTGGGACCAGGCCCCGCCCGACGACACCCCGCGGTTCGACCCGGCCGCCGGGCCTTTCATCCCCATCACCACCGAGGTTTTCCCCCTCAAGCGACGCGCCCTGCGCAAGCTGGCCGAGGTGGAGGAGTGGGCCGAAACCGCCGCCGTCAACCGGGTCGAGCCCGGCAATTGCCGACGGGGCGTCATCACCGCCGGCGTGCCCTACCTCTCCCTCCAGGAGGCGCTTCTCGGCGCGGCCGAGAAACCCGGCGTCCTCAAGCTGGGCACGGTCTACCCGCTGCCCCGCCGCCTGGTGAGCGACTTCCTGCGGGCCCACGACGAGGTGAAGGTGCTGGAGGAACTCGACGACGTCATCGAGAAGGACGTCAAGGCCCTGGCCTACGAGGAGGGCCTGCGGACCCGGATCGTCGGAAAGGCGGACGCCGAGGAGCGCATGGGCGAACACACGCCGGAGCGCGTGCGGGACATCCTGACCCGCACCTGGCCGGGTTCGGTCCGCCCCCGGAGCGCAGCGCCCGCCGTGGCCCCGCCCGTCCCCGGGCGGCCGGCCCAGATGTGCCCCGGCTGCGGGCACCGCAGCGCGTTCCACGCGGTGCGCAAGGCTTTGCGGAAAGGGGACATCACCGTCGCCGACATCGGCTGCCACTCCCTGGGCTTCCTGCCGCCGTACCGGATGGGCGAGGTGCTCCTGTGCATGGGCGCCTCCACCGGCATCGCCTCCGGCCTCGCCCTCTTCAACGCCTCGCGGCCCGTGGTGGCGTTCCTGGGGGATTCCACCTTCTTCCACGCCGGCCTCCCCGGCATCGTCAACGCCCTCTTCAACCGCCACAACGTGACCCTGGTCCTCATGGAAAACGGAACCACCGCCATGACCGGACACCAGGACCACCCCGCCGCGGGGCGCAACTTCAACGGGGCCACCGAGGCCATCCCCGTCCGGCGGGTCCTGGAGGGTCTGGGCGTCCGACGGATCTACGAGACCGACACGTACCAGCAGGCCAAACTCACCGACATGGTGCGGGAGGCCATGGCCGACGGCGAGTTCAGCGTGGTCATCGCCCGGCACCCCTGCATGCTGAAACTGGGGCGGGAACAGCGGCGGAAAGGCTCCCCCAAGGCCAGGCCGGTGAAGGTGGACGCCGCGGCCTGCACGAAGGCCCACGAGTGCGTGGCCGAATTCGCCTGCCCGTCCTTCCAGCGCGACGCCGACGGGAGCGTCACCGTGCACGGCGAACTGTGCATCGGCGACGGCTCCTGCCTGCAGACCTGCCCCTCGGCAGCCATCAAACGGGAGAAGTGAGATGAACACGTTCAATGTATTCATGATCGGGGTGGGCGGACAGGGCATCGGCCTGCTCAGCGAAGTGCTGATCCGGGCCGCCGACCGGGCCGGGCACCGCGTCAAGGGCGTCGACACCCACGGCCTGGCCCAGCGGGGCGGCACCGTCGTCAGCCACCTGCGGCTGGGCGGCGAGGTGCATTCCCCCCTGACCTCGCCGCACGAGGCGGACCTGGGCATCGCGCTGGAACGGCACGAGGCGCTGCGGGCGTTGAACACGGCGGTCCGGGACGGGGGGACGCTGCTGTACTACGACACCAGCCTGCAGCCCCTGGCCGTGCGGACGGGGACCGCCGGGGCCGTGCGCCAGGAGGACGTCGCCGCCGCCTGCGCGGAACGCGGGGTTCGGCGCCTGGCCGTGGCCCGGCCGGACCTCGACGACGCCAGGATGCAGAACATCGTGGTCCTGGCCGCGCTGGTCCGCCACGAGCTGATTCCCGGCGTTTCCCAAGAACACGTCGAGCAGGCCATGGACGACCTGATGGAAGGCCCCCGGCTCGAAAAGAACCTGGCCCTGTTCCGCCGGGAGCTTCCCCCGCCGGCGACGGCCTGATCAGGGGGCCAGGTCCCGCTGGATGGAGGTTTCCAGCACCACGAACGTCTCCGTGGAGCGGATCTCCTCCCGGGCCTGGAGCTTTTCCGACAGCAGACGGTGCAGGTCGGGCATGGACCTGGCCAGGACCTTCACCAGCAGACTGTAGACCCCGGTGGTGTAGTGGACCTCCACCACCTCGGGAACCTCCTCCAGCGCCGCCTGGACCGCCGCGCAGTCCCGCGCCCGCACCAGCTTGACGCCCACGAACGCCGCCACCTCGTACCCCAGCTTCGCGGGGTCGAGGTCCAGGCGGGTTCCCCGGATGACCCCCTCCTCCTTCAGGCGCTGCACCCGGGCGTGGATCGTGCCCCCGGCCACGTGCAGGTCCCGGGCGATTTCCAGGTAGGGCGTCCGGGCATCCTCCTGCAGGCGGCGGAGAATCTGGCGGTCGGTTTCGTCAATTTCGCAGCTCACCGGGCATTTCCTCCTTGCGAATTGTCAAACTGTCATCAAAATAATCGAAAGTGTTTCATTTTGTCAATTTCTTTCTCGGCATATTATTGTATTGACAAATATTACCCGCTTTTCCTATCATTTCGCAACCCGCCGCCCCGGGCGGCGGGAGAGCAGGGCGGGCCCGCAGGGCCGGACGGCCGCCGGCCGCCGGGCCGCCCACTCGGAAAAGACGATCCTACAGGAGTCATCATGGCGAAACTGATCATCCCCGAATCCTACCGCCCGCTGCTGGACGTGAAACAGACCGAAAAAGCCATCCAGGCCATCAAGGAATTCTTCCCGCTGAACCTGGCCTCCGAGCTCAACCTCACCCGGGTCACCGCCCCCCTGTTCGTGCTCAAGGGCACGGGGCTCAACGACGACCTCAACGGCACCGAGCGCCCCGTCGCCTTCCCGGTCAAGGCCCTGGGCGACGTCCGCGCCGAGGTCGTCCACTCCCTGGCCAAGTGGAAGCGCATGGCCCTGGCCGACTACGGCTTCGCCCGCGGCTTCGGCATCTACACCGACATGAACGCCATCCGGGCGGACGAGGAGCTGGACAACCTCCACTCCCTCTACGTCGACCAGTGGGACTGGGAACGGGTCATCGGCGAGGAGGACCGCCGCGAGGAGTTCCTGCACGGCATCGTCCGCCGGATCTACGCGTCCATGAAGCGGCTGGAGTTCTACCTGCACGACATCTACCCGGAGCTGCCCCTGGAGCTGCCGGAGGAGATCGCCTTCGTGCACGCCGAGGAACTGCGGGCCGAGTTCCCCGCCCTGACGCCGAAGCAGCGGGAAGACCGGGTGGCCCGCCGGCACGGCGCCGTTTTCATCACGGGCATCGGCGGGGAGCTCTCGGACGGGGTCCCCCACGACGGCCGGGCCCCGGACTACGACGACTGGACCACCGAAACAGCCCCGGGCCGCTGCGGGCTCAACGGCGACATCCTCCTCTGGAACCCGGTGCTCCAACGGGCCTTCGAGGTCTCCTCCATGGGCGTCCGCGTGGACCGGGCCGCGCTCGTGCGCCAGCTGGCCCTGCGCAACCAGGAGGAGCGGATGAGCCTCCTGTTCCACCGCAAGCTGCTGGAGAACGAGCTGCCCCTGTCCATCGGCGGCGGCATCGGGCAGTCGCGGCTGTGCATGTTCTTCCTGCGCAAGGCCCACATCGGGGAAATCCAGGTGGGGCTGTGGCCGGCGGGCATGGTGGAGCGCTGCCGCGCCCACAACATCGTCCTGCTGTGAACGGGGACGGCCGTCAGCGGAGGGCGGCCAGGGCCCGGCGGCGCAGGGCGGCCGCTTCCTTGCAGCCGGGGTGCTTCCGGAGGATGGCGTCGCAGCGTTCCACCGCCTTCCGGTACTCGGCCCGCACGAACCAGTGCCGGGCCTGGTGCAGCTCCGCCTCGAGCGAGTCCCCGACGGAAGGAGGACCTTCGGCCCGGCCGGCCGGCCGGGCGGGGGCCGTCGCCACCGGTGCCGGGGAAACGGTTCCCGCCGGTTGCCCCCCCGGCCCGAACAGCAGCCCGACGAGGTAGAACAGGGCCGCCGCGGCCAGGCCGGCGGCCAGCGCCCACCCCGCGACGGAAAGGACGGGGGGCCGGCGGCGGGCCAGTCGGTCCAGGAGCTTGCGGGCCGAGCGCACCTCCTTGTCCTTCTCGAAGGATTCCGGCGGCAGGTTCATTCGCAGGTCAGCCAGGGCCCCTTCCAGGGCCGCCGCGTCCTTCCGTTTCCCGGCGTCGGACAGCCTGTCCCGGGCCCGGGACGCCCGGCAGGCCGGGCAGACCTTGACGCCGTCGCCGTCCGGTTGAAGGTGCGCCCGGCAGAAGCCGACGTGGCCGCAGCCGCCGGGGCAGTCGCCGGTCTCCTGGGGAGGGTTCCGCTGGCCGCAGAACGGGCAGACCACGAACACGGTGGCGCGGAGCGGGCCGGAGGGCGGCGGCGCCGGAGGAAGCGGAACGGGGGCGGCCAGGGGGACCAGAATCGGCGCGGGCGGCGGGGCGGCCTGGACCGTCTTCCCCTCGGCGGTGAAAATGAGGGTCGTGCTGACGGTCACCGACGGGATCCCGCCCCCCGCCGGGGGGATCATCTGCACCAGGGCGGCCCGGCCGGCCGGCGGCGGGGCCAGCAGGTAGAGAGTCTCGTCCCGCAGCCTCTCCGACGTGCCGGAAGGGATCGCCCGCCCCGGCCGCCCGTCCTCGACGATGCGCAGCCTCTCCAGGGCGAGGTTGTCCAGCCGCCAGGCCCCGCCCGACCGCACGATTTCGGCCACCGGGGTCCTGGACGCGTGGGGGCCGGGCATGATGTCCGCGCTGGCGTGCCAGGACTGCAGCCGCTTCCCCGACAGCCCCACCATCCACCAGTCCTTCTCGGCCGCCAGCGAGTGGTCCTCCTGGATCCGGAAGAAGCGGAGCAGCGGGAATTCGGCATCCCAGGCCATGGGCTTGCCGCACCAGGGGCAGTTCATGGCCTCGCCCTCCACCAGGGGGAAGCGTTTGCCCAGGCAGCCCGGCCAGGGGCAGGGCGCGGTGCGGTCCTCGAGGCGAAGCATCGCCGCGTACCACTCCATCGCCCCGGGGCGCAGGGAAGGGTCGGCTTTCCCGGGCCCGAAGGCCTGGCGGAACAGCGCGCCCGCCTCGGGCCCGAGCACCCTGGCGGCGGCGGGTGCGCCTTCCTCGGCCGTGGACGGTTCCGGTTTCGGCAGGGCGTGCAGCAGCAGGGCGTGCAGCAGGACGGCCAGGGCGTACAGGTCGGAGTCGCGGTCCGGTTCCGCGTAGCGGCGGCAGAG
>CAYTBK010000050.1:8783-14588 GCA_964436005.1 uncultured Acidobacteriota bacterium | reverse complement strand
CGGCCAGGGCGTACAGGTCGGAGTCGCGGTCCGGTTCCGCGTAGCGGCGGCAGAGTTCCGGCGCGGCGCAGTCCGGCTCCCGCAGGCGCAGGGAGGAGATCAGGCCGGGCACGCAGGCGTCCTCCATGGCCGCCAGCGTGACCTGGCCGGTGCGCGGGTCGGCGTAGACCGACCCGAAACCCATCCCCCCGTGCACCAGGCCGGCCTGGTGCAACCGGACCACGGCGCGGCAGAGCTGGATGGCCGTCTCCAGGCAGTTCCCCCAGTTCCGCTCCTCCTCGCTCATCCGGGCGCGGTGGGACCGGCTCGCCACTTGCCGCAGGGGAATGGCCCCGCGGGGGAGCGGGGGCGCCAGCACGCCCAGGCGGGGCGCCGTGACCATGGCGAAAGGCCACTGATAATAAGGATTCCAGAAATCGTCGCCGGCGGCCACGTTGAAGGGCCCCAGCAGTTTGGCCAGCCGGGCGGGCATCCCGGGCTCCTCCTCGCGGAAGAGCCGGGCCAGGGAAACGCCGTCGTCGAGCCGGTAGTAGACGCTGCGCTCGTCCTCGGCGACGGGCTGGTCGCCGGCCAGGCGCTGCTTTCCGTCGGCGAGGGTGAGGATCATGGCCGGCCCTCAGAGGGCGAGGGTCTCGCTGGCGGAGGCGAGGGCCGCCACGGCGGCGTCCATGGTGCCGGGCTCGCCCACCGCCAATTCTTCCATGGCTTGATAAAAATTAAGACAGGTCGTACAGGCCCGGATGGCCACCCCCCGCGCCTCCAGTTGCCGGAGCGGCCCCAGGACCGGCGACCCCTCCAGGGCCAGCCGCACGCCGCCGTTGAGCAGCAGCAGCGTGCCGGGCACCTTTTCCGCCACGGCCAGCGAGCCGAGGAACTTGACCATGAGGATGCGCCCGAGTTCGGAGTTCCCGCCGCCCAGTTCCTCCGCGGTCAGCATCCAGACCGCCCCTGTTTTCCCGTTCGGATCCGCCATGTCTCCACCTCCCATTTTTTTCGGTCCGTTCCCTCACCCCAGCGAAGCGCGCAGCCGCCCGGCCACGCGCAGCACGGTGGCCGCCGCCCGCCGGGCCTCCTCCATGGTGTTGAGACGCGAGAAGGAAAAGCGCACGGCGCCGTGCACGACGTCAGGCGGCAAGCCCATGGCGGTCAGAGTGGGGGAAGGTTCCTGGTGGCCCGAGGAGCAGGCGGACCCCGACGAGGCCGCCACGCCGGCCATGTCCAGCGCGATCACCATCCCGTCGCCGTCCACGCCGGGGAGGGCCACGCTGCTGACGTGGGGCGCCCGCGGGGAGCCCTGCGCGCCGAACCAGGCGCCCGGCTCGCCCCGCCGGACGTCGTCCTCGAAAGCGTCCCGCATGGCGGCGATGTCCGCGGCATGCTCCGCCATGCCTTCCCGGGCGATCCGGCAGGCCTCCCCGAACCCCACCACGCCGGGAACGTTCTCGGTGCCGGGACGTCGCTCGCGCTCCTGCGGGCCGCCGCCGAAGAGACTGCGCAGGGGCGTCCCGGGACGGATGTACAGGGCGCCCACCCCCATGGGCCCGTGGATCTTGTGGGAGGAAAAGGCCAACAGGTCGACGCCCAGGTCGCCGACGTCCACGGGGATCTTGCCCACGCTCTGCACCGCGTCCGTGAAGAAGAGGGCTCCTCTTTCCCGGGCCGCCGCCGCCAGTTCCCGAACGGGCTGCACGGCGCCGGTCTCGTTGTTGACGTGCATCACGCAGGCCAGCAGGGCGCCGGGCGCCAGGGCCTCGGCGAAGCGCCCGACGTCCACGGCCCCGCCCGTGCCCGGGGGAACGAGGACGACCTCGAACCCGCGCCCCTCGAGCAGTTCCAGCGTTCGGGCCACGGCGGAATGTTCCATGGCGGAGGCGACGATGCGGCGCGGTTCGGAACCCGCGGCGGCGGCCGCGCCCTGCAGGGCCAGGTTGTCGGACTCCGTGCCGCCGGATGTGAAGAAGACCGTCCCGGGGTCGGCCCCGATCAGGGCGCAGGCCTGCCGGCGGGCGGTTTCCACCGCCGCCCGGGCCGCCTGGCCGAACGAGTGCAGCGAAGAGGGGTTGGCGCAACGCTCCCCCAGCCAGGGGGCCATGGCCTCGAAAACGGCCCGGTCCGGGCGCGTGGTGGCGCTGTTGTCCAGGTAGATCGGCGTCATCGCTCCACTCCTTTGGCCCCGCCTTCCCGCGCCGGCGTCCTGGCGGCGGCGCTGCGCCCCTCCAGCAGCCCGGCGGCCAACTGCCCGGCGGTGGTGAAGTGGTAGCCCTTGGCGCGCATCCGGTCGATGATGGCCGGCAGGGCCTCCCAGGAAAAGTCCCGCGACCGCGAAGAGCCCAGGTGCATCAGGATCAGCGCGCCGTTGGCCCCCCCGGGACGTCCGCCATCGAAACGGGCGATGCGCTCGCAGATCTTCGCCGGAGTCAGGTAGGCGGGCGAAGAGGGGTCGGACACCCAGTCCATGGTGTCCATGGTGGCCCCGCCCTGGCCGCCCCCGGTCCAGGCCACGTGGAAATACCCCTTCTCCGCGGCCCAGGCCTCGATCTCCGGGTTCGTCTCGCCGTAGGGCGCCCGCCACAGCCTGGCCATGGGCCGGCCCGCGACCTGGGCGAAGAGGGCGGCGTTGGCCTCCAGAAGGCAGTGGAAGCGGGCCCGGGAGAGCCCCGCGGCGGTGTCGTGGCGGTGGTTCCGCGTGAAGGTGGTCAGGTGTTCGTGCGCGTACAGGTGGTTGCCGACCTCGTGGCCCTCGGCCACGATCCGCCGGACCAGGTCCGGGTAGGCCCGGATGAAGGGTCCGCCGAGAAAGAACGTGGCCCGGACCCCTTTTTCCCGCAGGGCGTCCAGGATGGGGCCGAGGCCGCGGCCGTCCCACGTGCCGTCGAAGGTGAGGCCGACCAGGGGCGCGTCCGTCCGCCCCCGGCACATGCCGTGCACCCCACCCCGGATGGCGTGCCCGCCCTCTTCGAGTTCCTCCTCCACGATGGCCCCCGCCGGGGGGACCGCTTCCGAGGACAGGATGGCGGCGACTTTGCCGGCGCCTTCCAACGGGCTGGGGCTATCCTTCCACAGGGGATCCACCGGCAGGGCGGCCTTCGCCGGAAGCTGCCCGCCGGCCGCGGTCCGGGCCAGCGGGACCGTCAGCGAGATGCCCCGCTCCCCCGCGGGAGCCGCCGAAACCGCCGACGGCCGAACCGGAGGCCGGTAGCGGACGAGGGACTCGGCGCTCCGCCCGGCTTCCGGCCGCAGGGCTCCGCCGAAGATCAGGAACACGAGGGCCGCCGAAACCAGGCAAGCCGTTCCGGCCAGCAGGCGGCGGAATACGGAAAGGCCCGCGTCGGGGCAGACCAGGCGCAGTTCGAAGCCACCCCGCCGCTCGGCCGGGGGAGGAGAAACAGGAGGGGGGGCTCCGCCCGCCCCGGCCCGGCCAAGCAGCGCCCCGGCCTGCGAATGGCCGGGAAGGGCGTTCCAGGCCTGGCAGCAGCGAACCGAACAGAAGGACAAACCGCCCGACTCGACCTGGCACCCCTCCCGGGGCAGCCGACCGCAGACGAGGCACCCGTGGGCGGCCCGCGACTGTCTCATGAAGCCGTCCCGCCGCCGGCCGGGGTCCGGAACGAGTCGAGCAGCAGCGCCGCCTTGTCGGCGATTTCCTCCTTGCCCACGCAGAAGAAGCGCCCGTTGCGGAAGATGAACTCTCCGCCGATCAGCACCATGGCCACGTTGGCGGGCGTGCAGGCCCTCACCAGCGCCGAGAAGGGGTCGCTGTCGAAACCGGCATTGAAAACGCCCGGCTTCAGGATCAGCAGGTCGGCCCTCTTGCCGGTTTCCAGGGAGCCGATCTCCCGTTCCAGGCCCAAGGCCCGGGCCCCGCCGATGGTGGCCATGCCCACGATTTCCTCCGGTGAAAAGCCGCTGTATTCCTGCATTTCGGCCATCCCGTGCAGCAGGCGCATCTGGGAGAAGAGGTCGAAATTCCCGTTGTCGCTGTGGCCGTCGGCCGTCAGCATGACCGACGTCCCCGCCGACATGGACTCGAGGAGCGTACGCGGCGTGGCCCAGGTGGACAGGTCGCTCATGGGGCTGAAGGTCATCCGGACACTGTTCTCCCCGGCCCGCAGGATCATCGCCTGCTTGGCCGGCAGGGCGTCCAGGAGGTGGATCAGCCGGCCCGGGAAGCCGGAGTCCAGCAGGGCCTTCAGCGAAGCGTCCACGCCCTGGGGATTGCGGGATGCGCCGAGGATGAAGGGGGCGTCGTGCTCCTTCGCCAGGGCAGCGAGGTGCCGCAGCAGGCAACCCATCTTCCGGCCCTGCTGCAACAGGGCCACGGCGGGCCGGATCATGGCGCCGGTCTTCTCGGCGGCGGCCGCCACTCCCTGGAAGCTCTCCCGAAGCGCCTCGAGGGCCTTCACCGCGTCGTCCGTCTCCGGGGCGCAACCGAGGTAGCCCCGCAACCCGAGCATCCCCATGGCCTCGGCCACGGCCGGGGCGACGGAGGCATCCTCCACGGCCATGCACGTGGTGACCCCGCAGGCGATCATCTCCATGCCGGCCACCAGAGCGGAAACGCGGGCCGCCTCGGGGGACAGGCCGGTCGTCCCGTCGGTGCGGTTCCCGGCGCCGCGAAAGACGAAACGGGAAAGGTGGGAGTAGGGTTGAACGAAACCGGGGCAAACGATATGCCCCTCCAGGGAGAGCGAGTCGCTCTGGGAGGCCTCGAAACGACCGATCCCCGTGATCAACCCGTTCTCCATCAGCATGTCGCCCAGGACAGGCTTCTGCCCCGGCTTCATGGACAGGATCCGGCAGTTCTTCAGTATGATGGGCCGCTTATCCGCTCTTTCCCGCATTGTCCCCACCACGTTCGAGATTGTTGAACAGGCACGAATAAATTATACATTTTTTGCGGAAGATCCGAAGCGGAAAGACAGCCCGGGCCGGAGTCCGCCCCGAATGCCGCCCGAAGGCGAAGGAAGCCGGCGGCGCTCAGGCCCCGCCCAGGTACGGGGCCAGGCGCTCCGACGGCAGGGCGCCTTCCCGGACGAGGCGGGGGACCGGGCCGCAGAGGTCCACGATGGTGGAGGAGATTGCCGCGGGGCGCCCCCCGTAGACCAGGGCTTCCACCCGCCCGTCGAAGGCGCGGAACAGGGAAACGGGGTCCGCGCACACCGGCTCCCCGCTCCGGTTGGCGCTGGTGGACACCAGCGGGGCGCCGCAGAACTCCAGGAGCGACCGCAGGAAGGCTTGGTCCGGCAGCCGAAGCGCCACGGTGCCTCCGGCGGTTCCGCCTCCCCAGCCGAGGGGCGCGGGCAGGATGGCCGTGAGCGGGCCCGGCCAGAGGCAGGCCAGCATGTCGCGGGACTCCGGCGCCAGGTTCGGCCAGTGTGTTTGCAGGTAGGCCCGGTTGGGGATCAGGTGGACGAAGGACTTCTCACCGGGCCGCTGCTTGAGCTCCGCGATGGCGGCCACCGCTTGCCGCTCCGCCCCCAGGCAGTGCAGGCCGTAGACGGTGTCCGTCGGCAGGACGCAGACGCCGCCCGCCAGCAGGACGCGCCCGACCGCCCCGACGGTTTCGGGATCGGCCTGCGCGGGGTCCACGTAAAACAGCCTGGTCAACACGCCTGCCCCCTCGTTGTGCATCCGTGTCTTTGCGGTTCGCTCGACACGGCCCCCGACCGGCGTCAGAAATCGATCTCGAACTTGCCCCGGACGGTGGTCCCGATGCTGTTGTAGAACGTCCCGAAGTTCGGCGAGTCGACGTTGTTCTGCACGTCGCGGGGGTTCCAGTGGTTGGTCACGTTGAAGAGCTTCACC
>CAYTBK010000050.1:0-8683 GCA_964436005.1 uncultured Acidobacteriota bacterium | reverse complement strand
GTTGTTCTGCACGTCGCGGGGGTTCCAGTGGTTGGTCACGTTGAAGAGCTTCACCCCGATGCGGGTGTTCCACTTCCTCTTCATGAACTTGATCTTCACTTTTTTGACGATCTGCATGTCCAGGGACAGGTAGGTCGGGAAACGCCCGCCCTGGTTGCGGGGCCCCACGAAGTTCTGGTTCTCGTCCACGAGGGAGTAGGGGAAGCCGTCGCGCACTTCCAGGACGGGAAACACCACGATGCCCCAGGGCAGGCTGACGGTGGCCGTGGCCAGCAGGCGGTTCGGGACGTCGTGGGGAAGCGGCCCGTACTCGTCGGGGCGGACGATGGGGTTCATGAAGTTGCCCAGGAACATCTCGTAGCTGTTCAGGTTGCCCCTCGACTTGGAGCGGATGTAGGAGACCCCGACCTCGTCGGTTCCCCGGAACTTGTATTTGGCGCCGAGCAGCAGCTCGCTGTACTTCTGGTCGCCGGTGTTGCCGATGAGCAGGGCCGGGGACGGCTGGAGCATCGGCTGGATGATGATCTCGTCCCACGACTGGCGCTGCCGGTACCCCGCGCGGAGCATGAGACCGTCCACGGGTTCGTGGTCGACCTCGACGTTCCACATGAAGGCGTACGGGTTGCTCAACCGGCCGTCCAGCACCAGGTTGTCGTAGGTGAGGGGGTTCCCCTCGGGGGTGACCCCGTCGGCGGCGTACGATGTCACGCGCATTTTCTGGTACTGGTCGAAAACGGCCGTGTTGAGGGGGATCTTGTCGTAGAACAGGCCGCAGCCGGCCCGCACCACCGTCCTGGCGCTGGACGGGAACGGCAGCAGGGCCAGGCCGACGCGGGGCGCGAAGTTCATGCGCCTGGCGATGCTGTCCCAGTCCAAGCGGAGGCCGTAGTCCAACGTCACCGGGGCGCCGATGCGCCAGCGGTCCTGCGCGAACATGGTGAACTCCCAGGCGTTGCACTCCACCCGGGTGGAGCCGAGGAACTCGATGTACTGCGAGCGGGTCGTGTTCTCGCGCTGCACTTCCAGCGGTCGCCCCAGGTTGTCCCCGTGATAGGTGAGGCGGGAGACGGTGTAGCCGACCTTCGGGTCGTGCACGCCGAGCCACCGCCGCTGCTTCGCGGTGTAGGTCTGGGAGAGCTCGAACCGGTTGCTGTAGCGGTCCTGGTTGTTGTAGTAGCCCCCCCGCCACCCTTCGGGCGTGATGAGCAGTTCGTCGTAGGAGTTGGGGTAGATGTGCGCGTCGTACTTCTTTACGCTGAAGGTGGTTTCCAGCAAGGAGCTGAAATTGATGATGGCGTTGTGGTTGAACGCGACGAAGAAGCCGCGCTGGTCGAAGTTGGGGGTGGACTCCTGGGGGTGGAACGTGTCCAGCCCCACCCACTTGAGGTTCTGCGGGTAGACGGAGAGGATCGAAGTCAGGCGCTGGTCGGGGTTGATCTGCCAGTCCAGCCGGGTGAAGGAATCGAAGGTCTCCAGCTGCGTTTCGTTCTCCAGTTCGGGCAGCGACGGCACTTCCGTCAGGATGAACCGGTACTCCAGGTGCTGGGAGAACCAGAGCTTGTCCTTGATGAGAGGTCCGGACAGGGCGAAGCGGGGCGTGAACGACTCGAAACCGCGGATCTTGCCTTCCCGGTAGCGCAGGCGCGGCATGAAGTTGGTGAACAGGAACTTCCAGTCGTTGGCCCCCTGGTGCGTCTCGATGGTGGTGACGGCGCCGGTGAACTTGCCGAACTCCGCCGCGTAGGGGCTGGCGTAGACCTGCACCCGCTCCACCGCTTCCAGCGGAAGCTCCATGGCGAACTGCCCCGTCACCGGGTCGGTGGCGTTGACGCTGTTCACCAGCAGCCCGCTCTGGGACGGCCGGGCGCCGTTCATGCTGAGCAGCCCGTCGGGGCCCTTGACCACGCCCGGCACCAGGGGCAGCGCCTCCTGGAAGCGTTCGTTGGCCAGCGGCGCGCTCTTGATCAACTGCTGCTTGAGGGTGGCGGGCAACTCCGGGCGCTGGGTGTCCTCTCTCTCCGTCTCGGCGTTGACCGTCAGCGAGGCGGTGATCTCTTCCAGGGGCAGGGTCACGTCCAGCGTCCGCGGCGCGTCGGGGCTGGCCGCCAGGCGCTGCGTGGTCGTCCGGAAGCCGGCCATCTCGGCCTGCACCAGGTATTCGCCCGCGGCCACGGCCGCCAGGACGGCCGTGCCGGTCTCGTCGGTGGTCTGCTGCTGGAGCGGCTTGCGCGCCTGGCTCAACAGCGTGACGCTCGCCCCCGGCAAGGACTGCACCTCCCCCGAAGGGAGCGTGTACAGGACGCGAACAGAATAGTCGTCCCCGGCGGCGGTGGCGTAGCTGGAAAGCGCGGCCCCCCCGGCGATCATGAGCAACAACAGCCATCCCTTGGCGCTTCGCATGCAAGTCCTCCTTTTCTGCCCGCGGGGAGAGACTCCGAAATGGGCCGATTCTCCCCGAAAAGCGCGGATTCTACCACAGGCCGAGAGATTATGGAATTTCTCAAACGGGGCTGTAGGGGATGATGAAGTAGAAAGTGCTGCCCTTGCCGAGCTCGCTCTCGACGCCGATGCGGCCGCCGTGCTGCTCGACGATCTGGCGGCAGATGGCCAGGCCGAGTCCCGTGCCCCGGGGCTTTTCGGTCAGCGTGTCGCCGATCTGGTGGAATTTTTCGAAGATCATGTCGATGTGTTCGGGGGCGATGCCGACGCCCGTGTCCGCCACGCTGAAGCGGGTGCCTTCGGAGATGGCCACGGCCGAGCAGGTGATGGCCCCCTCCTCGGTGAACTTCAGGGCGTTGGAGATGAGGTTGATGAGCACCTGGAGCAGCCGGTCCCGGTCCCCCCAGACCGTCAGGGTGTCCGGCTCGATCTTGCGGACGAACCGCAGCCCCTTGCCGCAGACGAGGGAATCCAGCGTCGACATGGCCCGCTCGATGAGGTCGGCGGCGCTGAGCCGGCGGAAGTCCCACTCCATCTTGCCCGCCTCCAGCTTGGCCACGTCCAGCAGATCGTTGATGAGCGTGGTCAGCCGGCCCGCCTCCTGGATGATGATCTCCAGGTTCTCCTCGATGAGCAGCGCGGCCTTGGCGGCCGCCCGGTCCTCCCAGCTGATGGAGGGCACCATGACCCCGGTGAATTTCTTCTGCGTCAGCTTGGCGAAGCCCAGGACCGAGGTCAGGGGCGTCCGGATCTCGTGGGCGGCCATGTTCAGGAAGTCCGTCTTCATCCGGTCGAGGTTCTGCAGCTTGTCGTTGGATTCGCTGAGCTTCTCGTTGGCGCGGGCGAGCTCCTCCTCGAAGCGGCGGCGCTCGGCGATCTCGGCCTCGAGCTCCCGGTTGGCGGCCCGCAGTTCCTCCGACTTGCAGGCGAGCTCCTCGGTTCGCTCGTCGACGGTCCGCTCCAAGCCCGCTTCCATGCTCTTGAGGGAGTGGATGCGCAGGGCGAAGCCGCTGGCGATGGCGACGACCACGACGACGGCGATGAGCAGCCGGAACCACCAGGTCCGCCAGTACGGCGGCGAAACGACGACGTGCACGGAAGCGCCCGCCTGGTTCCAGACCCCGTCTTCGTTGGCCCCCCGGACGCGGAAGACGTACCTTCCGGGGTCCAGGTTGGTATAGGTGGCCGAGCGGGTGTTGCCGGCCGGGATCCAGTCCTTGTCGAAGCCCTCGAGCTTGTACATGTAGAGCGTCTTTTCCGGGAAGGCGTAGCTGAGCGCCGCGTACTCGATGGAAAAGACCGAGTCCTCGGGGGCCAGGACGATCTCCTTCTGCTCGGAAATCTCGCCGCCCAGGTCCACTTCGCGGTTGAACTTGCGCAAACCGGTGACAACGACGGGCGGAGCGACCGTGTTGTCCTTGATCAGGCACGGGAAAAACGCCACCAGGCCCGTGATGGTGCCGAAGATCATCTCTCCCGTCTCCGCCCGGCCGTAGGCGTTCTGGTTGAACTCGTCGCTGGGCAGCCCGTCCGAGGAGTCGTAGGTGCGGAAGGTGCGGCGCACCGGGTCGAACCGCACCAGGCCGTCGTTGGTGCTGCACCACAGGTGGCCGAACCGGTCCTCCAGGATCCCGTAGACGACGTCGTTGGGCAGGCCGTCGGCCGTCCGCAGGGACGAAAAGCGGCCCGTCGCCCGGTCAAAGCAGGCCAGCCCGCCGCCCCCCGTGCCGATCCACATCTGCCCCCGGCGGTTTTCCATGATGCACCAGACGGTGTTGGAGCCGAGCCCCCTGGGGTCGGCCACGTTCTGCCGCCAGATGGTGAAACGCCCCGTCCGCGGGTCCAGGCGGTTCAGCCCGCCGGACATGGTCCCCACCCACAGGAGGCCGGCCCGGTCCTCGTGCAGGGCGACGACCAGGTCGGAACTCAGGGCGAAGGCGTCGGAGCGGTTGCTCCGGAACCGGGTGCAGGCGCCCGACTTCGGGTCGAAGCGGGCCAGGCCGCCGCCGTACAGGCCCAGCCAGAGGGCGCCGTCCTTCCCTTCGCGCATGGTGAAGACGAGTTCCTGGGAGATGTCCTCCGGCGCCGTCCTTTCCTTTCCCACCCGGGCGAACTTCTGGGTCCGGTCGTCCAGGAAGAACAGGCCCCCGCCCCAGGTGCCCACCCACAGCGTCCCCTCCCGGTCCTCCAGCAGGGACACGATCCGGTCGGGCCGGATGGTCCCCGGACGCTGGAACTCCTTGCTGTACAGGGTCCACTTGCCGGCGGGGGAATCCAGCCGGGCCAGGCCGCCATCCAGCCCGGCCCACAACCTCCCGCGGCGGTCCTTGAGCACTGCGTTGACGCCGTCTTCGGACAGGCTGCCCGGATCGTAGGGGTCCTGCCGCCAGACGTTGAAACTCTTGGGGGTCCCGTTGTACTTGTTGACGCCGCCGCTCCAGGTGCCCACCCAGAGGAGGCCGGCCCGGTCCTGCACGATGGTGTTGATGTAGTTGCAGCTGATGCTCTTCGGCAGGCGGGGGTCGTACTGGAAGGCCACGCTGCGCCCCGTGCCCCGGTCGAACAGGTGGAGCCCCCGGTCGGTGCCCACCCAGAAGTGCCCCTCCCGATCCTCGCAGATCGCCAGGACGACGTTGCCCTGGAAGCTGCCGGAGGCGCCGCTGCCGTAGGTGTAGGTGGTGAAGGTTCCGGAAGAGGGGTCGAAGCGGCTCAGCCCCCCCTCGTCGGTGCCCACCCAGACGACGCCCCGGCTGTCCTCGCAGACGCACAGCGCCTCGTTCTTCGGCAGGCTGCCCGGAACGGACGGGGCGGCCCGGTACACCGTGAATTCGCTCTGCCCGGGGTCCAGGCGCATGACCCCCCCGCCGTAGGTGGCCACCCAGATGGACCCGCGGCGGTCCTCCATGGCCTGCACGGCGGAAGTGGTGGGGTAGTTGCCCGGCAGGCGACCCAGTTTCGGGCCCAGGCGCTCCCACCGCCCCGTCCGCGGGTCGAAGCGGTTCAGCCCGCCGTTGGAGCAGATCAGCATCCGCCCGTCCCGCGTTCCGACGATGTGCATTACCGAGTCGTCGGCCGGGCCCTGGTCGGTGCGGGGATCGTGCCGGAACGCGACGAATCGCCCCGTCCGGCGGTCGTAACGGTTCAGTCCGCCCCCCCGCGTGCCCACCCAGAGGCAGCCCTGGCGGTCTTCCCAGAGCGCCTTGACGTAGTTGCAGGAAAGGCTGCCCGGATCGCCCGGCACGTTGCGGTACACCTGGAACCGGTAACCGTCGTAGCGGTTGAGGCCGTCCTGGGTCCCGAACCACAGGAAGCCGCGGCTGTCCTGCAGGATGGCCGTGACCACGCTCTGCGAGAGGCCCTGCTCGATGGAGATCCGGTCGAATTGCACCGTTCGCGGGTTCAAAGGCTCGGCGGCCCGGGCGTTCGGAACGAAGAGGAGGACGGCCAGCAGCGGCAGGAGGACACGCCCCCCACCCCCGCGAGGCCCCCGGTCCATTCGGTGACGGAAAGCGGGTCTCCCCAGGTCGATGAACATGGCCGAACCATATTGTAGGGCAGCAGAAAAGTCAAGCGAAAACCCGGCCGGATTCGGGCCTGCGGGGGGCTGTGCACCGCCGGCGGATGTGGTATGCTGCCGCCCGTATCCAAACGCTGCCGAAGAGGGGAACGCATGGCATCCGACGAGCGCGCAGGGCAAAACGGGGCGATCGACTGGGACGGTCTGGCGGCGGCGGTTCCGCCCCGCTTTTTCCAGGGGGCGCGCTGGTTCCGGCACAAGGCCGACCCCGTCCGCCAGTCCCGTTTCTTCGACGGGGTCGACCTGACGCCTTTCGCCCCCGCCGGCCGGGACCGGCTGCTGCTGGCCCTCCTGCGCGTCGAGCTGGCCTCCGGCGCGGAAGCCCTGTACCAGGCGCCGTTCCGGCTGATGGAAAGCGGCGCCGGCGGGGAAGAGACCGACGACGCCTTCCCGGTGGGCTGGCAGGGGGCGGCGGCCGTCGACGCCGTGGGCTCCGACGCCTTCCAGACCGCCTTCCGCCGGCTCATGGACGAGGGGGCGACCCTGCCCGGGCGCCACGGGCGCTTCCGCTTCGAGCGGCTGCCCGACCGGGCGCCGCGCCAGTGCCGAAGCCTGGCCGCCACGTCCACCAACTCGCTGGTCCTGGTCCGGGGCGACGACGTGGTCAAGCACCTGCGCTGCTTGGCCCCCGGCATGTCGCCGGAGCTGGAGATCGGCCGCTTCTTCGCCGCCCGCGGCGCCTCCCCCCACGTCCCGCCGCTCACCGGGGCGTGCTCCTATCTCGGCGACGACGGCCAGGAATTCACGCTGGCCGTCTCCCACCGCTTCATCGAAAACGAGGGCGACCTGTGGGAGTGGACCCAGGCCTTCCTGCAGGGCTACCTGCCGGCCTGCGCCGACAGCCCGGCACCGGCGGACGGCGCCGCGCCCCCCTCCTCCCTCGGCTACCTGGAGCAGACGGCCGCCCTGGCCGAAGTCCTGGCCGCCGTGCACCGCGCCCTGGGCCAGGACGGGGGCGACCCGGCCTTCCGCCCCGAACCCGTCACGCGGGAAGACCTCGGGCAGTGGGCCGACCGGATGCGCCGCAGCGCCGGGGCGGTCTTCGACCGGGTGGCCGCCCTGCCCGCCCCGGCTGCGGGCCCGGTCGGGGAATTCCTCGCCCGCCTGCCCGCGGTCCGGGCGGAAGTGCTCGCCGCCTTCGCCGCCCTGCCCGGCCTCGACCCGGACGGCTGGGTGAGGGGCCGCGTCCACGGCGACTTCCACCTGGGCCAGGCCCTGAAGACACGGAACGGGTTCGTGATCATGGATTTCGAGGGGGAACCCCTGGCCGACCCGGCCCAGCGCCGGCAACGGCACAGCCCCTACAAGGACGTTGCAGGATTGCTGCGCTCCTACAATTACGCCGCCTTCGCCGCCCTCTTCGCCTGGCGGGACGCCGGCCCGCCGGTGGCGGAGGCCCGGTGGGAGAAGGCCCGGAACGACGCCCTGGCCTGGAACCGGGCGGTGGAGAAGGTGTTCCGGCAGCGCTACGACCAGGCCGCCGGCATGGCGCCGACGCCCGACCTGGACCGGCTCGTCTCCGCCCTGAAGCTGGAGAAGGCCGTCTACGAGCTGGACTACGAGATCAACAACCGGCCCTCCTGGGTGGAGATCCCCCTGTCCGGCATCGAGGCCTGCCTGGCCGACTTCCGCCCCTGACCGGGGCCGGGTCGGACCACAAAGGCGAGAGTGCATCGGGCCGGGCGCCCGGGACGGGCGCCGGAACGACGCGGCCCAGGCCTCCGCCGGCCCGTCCGGTCCGATGCGCGGTTGCGCCGGCGATTTCCCCACGGTCCCCACGGTTGCAAAGGGGAGACCGGTTCTTTTGCCGGCAGGACGTCCCGGGTAATCGCCGTCCGCCGGAAACATGGATGGGGAGGATGGGCCGGCCCGCTCTTGACGGCAGGATTTCGGACGGCACCGTCCCCGACACGACAACACGGGACGAGGGTGCGCCGGCCGGCGTCCGGCGCCTACGGGCTGAGCGCCTGGTCGCTGCACGCCGCCTCTGGCCGAGAGGCGGCTTTCGGAAAAAATCAGAAAACGGGCAAGTGAGGCGGAAGAGGCCCGCCCCTCGGCGAGGGGCGGGCTACCCTGCGCAAACGGCTCTACTTCCTGGAGTGCGGCGCAGAGGCCGCCGCAGCGCCACTTTCGCCAGGCGCGCAGGTTTCCGGAGCGCCGAACGCGGGGACGGTCCCCCGGCGTCGGTTGCGCCGCTCCGCCAGGCTGCGCGGCGCGAAGAAAGCGGCGCTCCGCTTCGCTGCGCGCCGCACTCCACACGCCCCCGCCACGACGCCCTTCTCCCCGGCTGAAAACGCCGGCCCGGCCGGGCCGATGCGCCGGGCAAAGCCCGGGAAAATGCTCACGGTCCGGCCAATCGCCCACTGCGTGGGCTCGACATCAGGGAAACACGACCACTAATCACGCTAATCATCATTTTCAGTGAGCTTAGTGGTTATTTATCTTATGTTTCGTATCCGGGGAAAAGGCAAGATCCCGGGCCCCATTCTCCTTGGTGGCCTGCGTGTGCCTCGTATTCAAAACACGTCTCCCCGCTCAGGTCGGGCCGGTCACGGCCCGGCAGGCCGCCCGGGCGATTCCCGGTTCTCCCGTCCCAGGCCTGCGGCCTGGGCTCATATAGGGGTAGGAAGAGCCGATTGGTTTCGGCCCCCCCTCCCTCCGAACCGG
>CAYTBK010000049.1:0-26364 GCA_964436005.1 uncultured Acidobacteriota bacterium | reverse complement strand
CCGAACTGCGGGCCAAGCTCGCCGCATCCAAGAAGTTCTACCTGGAACTCCGCCTAGGGGAGCAGGCCGTGCACCTCTGCCACTCCGGGGCTTCCCTTCGCAAGTTCCCGGCCAAGGCCATGACCGTGGGCGTGCCCCGCGTGCTCTTCATCCCCCGCGCCGGCATGACCGCCTGCGTGAACCGGATCTGGCCCGACGGGGAGTTCTTCCCCCAGAAGGTCGTTCAGCGCGTCCGCATCGTTCCCGGGGATGAATCCACCCTGCCGACGCCGGAAAAGGCCGGCGTCCTGCCGCCCAACCTGCAGGACCTGACTCCGGTCCCACCGCTGTGGCGCCTGCGCTTCGGCAGCGCCTTCGGCCTACAGTTCGCCCTGGAAGGGACCGTTCCCGGCGCCGCCGGCAGCGATTCCTACGGCAGCAAGTGGCGGGAATTCCTCGAGGGGGCCGGCCTGCGCCAGTCCGCCGGCACGCAGGTTCGCCTGACCATGGACGCCGCCGCCGGGGCCGCCCTGTACCGGGCCTGCCCGGAGCGCATCGACCTGCTGGTGGTGGAATGAAGGGGTCTTCCCTTCCCAATGGATGCGAAGGGGGAAGGCCCTCCCCCCTCTCCCCATACTCAGACGCCCCGGGGCCGGACCGGACCGGCCCCGGCACCGTCGGCGCCTTCAGACGCGGCTGGAGCGCTCTCCAGCGTCTTTCCCTGAAACAGCTCTGGGGCCTCTGGATCCTGGGCGCCCTCCTCGCCCTTTGGCTCTGGCTGAAAAACTGAAACCACAAGCAATTCCGCTATTGCCGTACCAGATCGCCCATATCCCTGACATTAGTGTGATTAGTGGTTTCCATTTCCCGGCAGGGTTCGCTCACCGGCACAGCAGGGAATCGCCATCCCGTTCATCGTGTGAAAACGTGTTTCCCGTCCCCCGGAATAGCGGGCCGACGCGAGTAGCTTCAGCGGTGGGTGCTCAGGATCGGCCGGAGGTCGGAAAGCCCCGGCGTGCTCCCCTCAGAGTGCCACGGCCTGGTTCTTGCCCTCGTGCTTGGCCTTGTAGAGCGCCGCGTCGGCCCGTTCCACCAGGCTCTTGACCGTGTCCTTCTTCTGCAGGAAAGCCACCCCGACGCTGACCGTGAAACTCAAAACCCGCTCCGGGTGGTCCTGGTCCACCATGTAGCTCCGGCCGGCCACCGCCTTGCACAGGGCCTGCGCCCGCTTCATGGCCACCTTCAGCGGCGCGTTGAGAAGGAGGATGGCGAATTCCTCGCCGCCGTAGCGGGCGATGACGTCCTCCTTGCGGAAGACGTTGCGGCACTCCTGGACGAACGCCTTGAGGACGCGGTCCCCCACCGGGTGGCCGAAGTTGTCGTTGATGGACTTGAAGTTGTCCAGGTCGCAGAGCAGCAGCGAGAAAGGGGCGTAGGTCACCAGGCTGCGCTCCACCAGGTCCTTCACCCTCCGGTCGAAGGACAGGCGGTTCTCGGCGCCCGTCAGGCCGTCCGTCAGCGAGGCGATCTCGGCCTTTTCGAGGTCGGTCCGGAGCCCGTCCACCTCGCGGGTCAGCGAGTCGACCTGGCTGCGCTCCTTGGACTGCTTCTCGACGATGACCCGCCGCATTTCGAAAACTTCGGACTTGATGGTCTCGCGGATCTTGCGGATGTCGTCCAGGTTGGTCACGGTCTCGATCTTGTGGTTGGACTCCTCCACCCGGGCGGTGAACTCGCGGTTGTCGCCCACCATCTGCTTGATGCCCTCCATGAGCAGTTCGATGATCTTCTTCAGCTCCTGTTCCCGCTCGTCGAAATAGGCCTGCTCCCGCGCGATGAATTCCATGATGCCGGCCTTCTCTTCCTCGAGGGCAGCCCGGAAGCGCTTGGAGGTGTCGCCCTCCTCCAGGCGGACCATGAGCCCGTCCAGCCGGGCCTTGAACTCGTCGGCCCCGATTTCCTTGAGGTTGAAGGCGAAGGCCTTCACGATGACCAGCAGGGCCCGCAGGCACCCGACGAGGAGGTCCTGGCGGTCGAGCGTCTCTATCATGCTCTTCTTGAGCTCGACGACGCCCGGGTCGCAGGAATTCCGTTTCGCTTTCGATTTTCCACCAAAAAGGCCCACGGTGCCTCTCCTTAGTCGAGATCAGTCTGTCAATGGGGGCTGATGTTTCCCGGTGGCCGGCGCCGCCCGGGAACGGAAGGCCGGCTCACTCGGGCTCGTTTTCCGGCAGATAGGGGCAGTTCGCGCCCGGCAGGGGCGTGTCCTCGTCCAGGCCCATGGGGGTGACGAGGACGAAGGAGCGGTCGGGCTGCTCCCGGAAGAGCACCGTGCGGTTGCGCCCGCTCTCCTTGGCCTTGTACATGGCCTCGTCGCTGCGCGCGATGAGCTCCGCGGGGGTGTTCATGCCCGGGCTCTTCTCGGCGATGCCGATGCTCACAGTCACATGGAAAAGCGTGCCGTTCCGCGCCTGGAACTGGTGCCCGCCCACGAGCTTGCGGATCTTCTCAGCCACGTAGATCGCCTGGAGGGCCGTCGTGTCCTGCAGGATGATGATGAACTCCTCGCCGCCGTACCGGCAGGCCAGGTCGGAGGAGCGCAGGTTGGACAGGAGCAGCCGGCCGAACTCCGAGAGCACGTCGCTGCCCGTCAGGTGGTCGTAGGTGTCGTTGACGAGCTTGAACCGGTCCAGGTCCAGGAAGAGGATGGTCAGCGGCTGGTACTGCTTCTTCGCCTTGAAGGCCAGCTCCAGGTGGTTGAGCAGGAACTTGCGGTTGTACAGGCTGGTCAGGTCGTCGAAGGTGATGAGATGGTAGATCATCTCGTGGAATTCGCTCTCGTCGGTGTCGGAGAACTCGAACTTCAGGGCGGTGTTGCCCACCCGGATCTTGTCGCCGTTGGCCAGGCGCTTCTTGGACACCCGGTCGCCGTTGACGTAGGTCCCGTTCGAACTCTGGAGGTCGATGAGCATCACGTGGGCCGGGTTGACCTCCAGGATGAAGTGCTTCCGCGACACGGTCTTGTCGTTGAGCCGGACGGTGGCGTTGGACCCGCGCCCCACGGAAACGATGCTGGTGGTCAGCTTGAAGACCTGGCCGCTGTCGTTGCCGTCGATGATGATGAGCGAAGGGATCTTCTCGATGGAGCGCAGCTTTTCGTCCAGGTCGCTCGTCATGATGATCTGGGTGGTTTCGTCCAGGGCATCGATATTGGTTCGGTTTTTCTTCATCATTCTCTGTCCTGCCGACTGAGAGGATTCATGGGTCCGCGGCCGCCGTCAATGCCCACGGAGCGTGTCCGAAGGGCCTCTGCCGAGGGAGCTTTCCGCGATTATAACCAACTTTTTCCCTCTTGAATAGAAAAGTTTTGGCCCGTCCCGACCGTAATTCCTTTCCCCGACCTGCCCCCGGCCCGACTTTCCGCTTGCATCGGCAGAACCTGCTTATGATAATGGCGGTTTTGGGAGGTGACCATGGACCAGCGGGAACGACTGACCGGTCTCGTCCGCAGCGCGGGTTGAGCGTCCAAGTGGGGCCCCGCGGAGCTGGGCCGGATCGTGAAGTCGGTGAAAACATTGCCGGATCCCCGCCTGATCGTCGGTTTCGAAACCAGCGACGACGCGGCGGTGTACGAAGTGGCGCCGGGGCTGCTCCTGGTGCACACGGTGGACTTCTTCACCCCGGTGGTGGACGATCCCTACGCATTCGGGCGGATCGCCGCCGCCAACTCGCTCTCTGACGTCTACGCCATGGGTGGCACCCCCCTGTCGGCCCTCAACGTGGTCGGCTTCCCCCGCTCCCTGGGGGGCGAAATTTTGGAGCAGATTTTGCAGGGGGGCGCCGACAAGGCCGCCGAGGCCGGCATCGCCATCGCCGGCGGCCACACGGTGGACGACCCGGAGCCGAAGTACGGCCTGTCGGTGGTGGGCATCGTGGCGCGGGCAGACCTCCTGACCAACGCCACGGCCCGCGAGGGCGACGCCCTGGTGCTGACCAAGCCGCTCGGCAGCGGCGTGCTGACCACGGCCATCAAGCGGGGCGAGCTTTCCCCGCAGGACACGGACCAGGTGGTGACCGTCATGGAGCAGCTCAACGCCGAGGCGGCCAGCCTCCTGAAGGCTTTTTCCGCCCACGCTTGCACGGACATCACGGGCTTCGGCTTCCTCGGGCACCTGCTGGAGATGGCCAGGGGATCCGGCTGCGGGGCGGAAGTGCTGGCCGGCCAGGTTCCGGTGCTGCCGTCGGCCCTGAGCCTCTGCGCCGCCGGCAAGCTGCCCGGCGGCAGCCGGGCCAACCTCGCCCACCTGTCGTCGCAGCTGACCTGCGCCGGGACGGTGGAACCGGCCACGTTCCGGGCGCTGCACGACGCCCAGACCTCCGGCGGGCTGCTGGTAGCCCTGCCGCCGGAGAACGCCGCGGGATTCCTGGCCGCGCTGCGCCCCCGGCACCCGTGGGCGGCCGAAGTGGGGCGGATCACCGCCGGCCCCGGCATCCTGCTCCGTCCGTGAAACGATTGGGCCGCAGGGACTGAGGCGGCGCCCCCCGGCCCTTGGATCGATCATTTCCGCCGCCCGGGAGGAAACATGAGCGACGACTTTCTGGAAGACCTGGACCTGGAGGAAAGCCCCTCCGTCAAGTTGTGCCCCCTGCTGCAGGCGAAGTGCGTCCAGAGCCGCTGCGCCTGGTGGGTGCGGGACTGGCACGAGGAAAAGAACCGCTACACCGTCGAATGCGCCGTGTCCCTGATCGCCGTGGGCGTCAACGACGAGTCCCTTTTCCGGCTGAAGGGCAAGCGGCCGTCGGAAAGCGTCTGAACCCGACCGGAGAGGGAGCCGGCACGGCATGGGAACCACCTTCTACGTCCTGTTCCGCTTCGTGGTGGCCATGCTCGTGCTGTGCGGGCTTCTCTACGTCCGCGACGCGCTGCGACTCCTTTCGAGGGAGGGCCCGGCCCGCTGGGGCGTTTCGGCGGCGGTGGTGTGGGCCTGCATCGCCCTCTTCCCCAACATCATGCTCTTTGTGGCCGGGTTCTCCGGCTACATCCCCCTGCGGAGCATCCCGGAGGGACCGGCCATCATGCTGCAGATGTGGAACCTGAGCATCCTGGTCTACGGGCTCCTGCGCATGACCTCCAAGGGGCTGCGCTGCCTGCGCTCGGGTTGGCGCCGCTTCCGCGCTTCGCGGCGCGCCACCCCGCCCGCCGCTGACCCGACGCCGGCCGTGGCGGCGCGCCATCCCGCCCTGGCCCGCCTGAAGATCCTCTCCGTGCCGGCGCTCACCCTGCTGCTGACCGGGTACGCGCTCCTGTCGCGCTATGACTGCCGGGTGCACACCCTGTCCCTGGATCTGCCGGAAGTGCCGGCCTCGGCCGCGCCCATCCGCATCGTCCAGATCTCCGACCTGCACATGGGGCAGTTCTTCACGGTGGACCAGTGCCGGTTCTACCTGAACCGGGTCCGGGAGCTGAACCCCGACCTGGTGTTCATCACCGGGGACATCATCAATTCCGACAACGCCTTCTTCCAGGGCGCCCTGCCCTCCCTGGCCGCCCTGGCGGGGCGGGTGCCCGTCTTCAGCTGCATGGGCAACCACGACTACATCGACAACCCCAAGGAATTCGCGGCCCTCTCCCGCCAGGCAGGCATCTGTCTGCTGGTGAACAACCACCGGGTGGTGAACGTGCGCGGCGTCACGGTCCTGGTCGCCGGGGTCGACTACTCCTACCGCCGCAAGTTCTTCCCCATCAACCTGGAGGCGACCTACAAGAAGGTGCGGCGGGAGGCGGTGTCCATCCTGCTGGCCCACAACCCGGTCAATTTCGACTACACGGGCGGCCTGGGGATCGACCTGGTGCTGTCCGGCCACACCCACGGGGGGCAGTTCGTGTTCCACGCGGGGACGTGCTCCGGCAGCGTCATCGACCCCTTCGTGCCCTATTCCCGAGGCCACTACCGCCGGGGCCGAGAGCACCTCTACGTGAACAGCGGCCTGGGCAGCTGGCTGCCCCTGCGCCTGAACTGCGCCCCGGAGATCACCGTCGTCGAGCTGCGGTGACCTCGGCGCCCTCCGGCCGCAGGCGGACCGCCAGCGCGCAAAACACTTCAAAAAATGCTTGACAGGCCGCCGACCGTTTGGTACATTTCCACTGGTTGCGGCGATCTGTTCTTTCTACCGGTTCACGATGGGGCTGTAGCTCAGTTGGAAGAGCACTTGACTGGCAGTCAAGGGGTCAGGAGTTCAAGTCTCCTTAGCTCCACCATCATATAGTCCGGGCTCGTCCGGCACAGTACAAAAACCCTGAGGAATCAGGGTTTTTTGCTTTTTCACTGAGGCAACCACCGAGAGGCGCGGAGTACCGCAGAGAGTTCACCTCCTTTCCATCCAATTCGTGAATGCCGACGGAGAATGGCCTGGATGCCCTGCGGTCAAGGAGATTGCGGGTAACCGTCCCTGATTATTAACATTTTTGCTCTACGGGCATAAGGGCCCGCCGGCGCAGGAAGGGCCGTCCAGGTCCGGCGCGGCCATCGGCAAGCGCAGACCGGTTTTGTCGGAGAAATGCTATAATTTGTCCACAGGAGAAGCGCTGCAGCGATCATCTTACTATTTACTAAATATTTTAGAACTTAGGCATTGGCAGGCATTTTTATCTTACTGTATTTACAGATTAATATGCATGACAACTCAGTATCAAAAATTGCGGAACTGATTCTTTCGTCTCAAGTCTTGTATCCCCCCAGTATACCTTCATTGCTCATGCAACTATGTTGGCTGCTGGGTTTGTAGTGTCCATTCGGAGAGCCCCTGATTTGTATTGCCGACCAGAACCGCCGAGAACTCATCCCAGGAACGAGGCCATTGACATCAATGCCCTCCGGGCTAATTGCCCGGTCTCTCTTTCGTGGGCTTCGTGCACCTCGTGTTCAAAATACGTTTCGCCGCGTGGGTTGGGCCGTCGCGGCCCGTCAGGCCGCCAGGGCGATTCCGGGCTCCCCCGCCCCAGGCCTGCGGCCTGGGCTCACGGATTCGGCGCCGGCGGCGCCGCTTCGCGCGTCCGTGGTCAATCGGCAACACGAAGGTCGCGAGGGCCACGAAGGGCAGACCGGATTTGTTGCCCGGAGGGCATGGATGTCCAGAGCCCTAACGTTTTTCCCGCCGCATCCTTGCCCGGAGGGCATCAAGTCCTATCACAACAGATTTTTCCAACGGTTCACCGTTCGGAGGGCATCCATGCCTACGGGCCAAGACCCGGCCTCCCCTTTGCTGTGCTTCTGCGAACTTCGTGTTGAGCGCGGGGCCGCCCAGGATCAGCAATCCGCCGGCGCCTTCCCCGCCATCATGGTGGCCTGGCCCGTGGCGTACAGCTGCCCGTCCTCGCCCCGGACCTCCCCCGCGGCGCGGACCAGGCGGCTGCGCGCCTCGGTCACCCTGGCGCGGACGACCACGGGGGTCCGGACCGGCAGGGGCTTCACCAGGCGGACGTTCAATTCCGCCGTGACCATGGTCCGCTGGCGGGCCGCCGTGGCGTGGGCCATGGCCTCGTCCAGCATCGTGCCGACGATGCCGCCGTGGACGACGCCCCGCCAGCCGGAAAAGCGGTCGGCGACCGACGTGCGGCAAACCACGCCCCCCTCCCCGTCGGGCCGGAAGTCCAGGTGCAGCCCCGCCGGGTTGTCGGGCGAGCAGCCGAAGCAGCCATGGTCGTCCGTCAGTTCCATCGTTTCTCTCCTTCCCCGTTTTTCCTGTTTGCCGCCGGGAACGGCTGCGGCCCGCTTCCCCGCGGCCCGGGCGATTATAGCCTGCCCGGCCCGGGCGCCTCAAGGAATCTCCAGGGGGAACTGTCGCCATCGCTGACTGTGCGTCCCGGCCAGGCAGGGCGGCCCGACTGGGCACATCGTTGCCATCACTCGTCGTCTTCCTCACAGCCATCGTTTTGATTTTCCTCTGCTTTGCTCCGCGACCGGTGCGGTTTCCAGCGGAAGGCGCGTCCATCCTTGGCGTGCTCTCCACCGGCGGAGCGGCGCGGCGATCGTACCAGCGCCCTCTGGGCGCTGGACAACGCGAACAGGGTCGCTGGGTGAACTGCTGGTGCCGCTGAGTGCGTCGGCATCGCCCGGAGGGCGATGCTACGGGGGGGCGGCGTGGCCGCCTCCGCACCGCACTCGAAGGTTTTCATCGCGGCCCCCGGACTGCCGGCATCTTGCCGGCAACCACACCAGAAAACGGCACTTGGCCTTGGGCCGGCTGGAAGCCGGCGGTCCCCGGGTGCGCCTTCCTGTTTTTCTTCGATAGTTGGAAGATATAAGTTGCTGATGGAGGATCGGGTTCAGGCCGACATGCCCCGGCGGGCGGAAAAATGGCCGGAATGCTGGACAAACGCCCCCCCGGAGTGTATAATGGCAATCATCACAGCCACTTGTGGCCGGCGACACCCGGGGCTCCCCCCGGCGGGGATGTTTCCGGCCCATTGAACCCACCGCCGAGGAGGAGTGCGATGAACTTTTTCGTTCTGGCCAACATGGCCAGCCGCCTGATCGACAGCCCCGAGCAGTTCGCCGCCATGTGCGAGGAGGCTGGCCTGTTCCGGCTCACCGAGTCCTCCCGCCACGACCACCGATACTGGGCCGGCTTCGCCCGGAGGTTTCTCCCGGGCACCTCTCCCCGCCGGTTGCTGGCGGCCCACGACGCCTTCCTGGACATCTGCGCCGAACTGCGGGAGGAACAGGAGGCGGGCTACCTCCGGCGGTACCGGGACGAGCGCCGCCTGAGCCCCGACGCCGCCCTGACCCGCGAGCAGGAGGCGGAAGCACGGGAGGCCGGGGCGGAGGCCGACCCCGGCGGCGGCAACGCGCCGTATTTCCTGGTCTGCCGCCTCTTCGGAGAGAAAGACGTGCTCCTCGGCTGCGTCTCGGGCGGGGAGGTTTGCGCCTACCGGCTCTCGGAGCTCATGCTGTCGCAGGCCCTGGTCACCGCCACGGCCCTCCGCCACGAGTTCGGCCGCCGGGGCGGCCCCGGCCTGCCGGGGGACGACGGCCGGCGCAGCGATTTCTTCGAGCGCAAGATGCTCATGTGGCGCGCCTCCCTGTTCGGGTCGGAGGCGCTCCACTTCGCGGGGCGGCTGGAACGGCAGGACGGAACGGGCGCCCGGCCGGAACGCATCTTCGCCGGCGTCCGCCGGACGGGCGGCCTCTCGGGAACGAATCCGATCATTCCCGGCTGGCCGGCTCCGACGGCCTCCCGCTTCGGCCTGAATTAACGATCCAGTCGAAGCCCGTCTGTCCCCTGACGCGCCCGGGTTTGCATTCCAACGCATGAATACGGAAAAAGCTCTGAATGCCTGGCAGCCGCGGAAAAATCCACTTCTGCGGTACAGTGGGGCGCCTTTCGGCGAAAGGCACCTACGGCTGGCGCCCGGGGGGAGCGTCCTCCGGCGTGGCCCGGTACCCCGCGGCCGCCACCGCGGCGGCCAGCCTGTCCGCTTCCAGGCCGGTGCCGACGGTCTCCGCCTGTCCGCTCCGGGCGTCCACCGCGACCCCCTCCACGCCGGCGCAGGCGCGCAACGCCTGTTCCACCTTCCCCGCGCAGCACCCGCAGGTCATCCCCTCCACCCGCAGGACCACCGTCGAACGGCCTTCCCCGGCGGCGGAAGCGGCGACGGGCTTTGCCGCCAAGCCCGCCGGCCGCCGGACCAGGCGGCGCAGCTGGGCCGAGGCCAGAATGAGGACGAGGGCCACCGCGAACAGTACCGCCGACAGTTCCGGCGCGTAGGCGCCGTGGCAGGCCCCCACCCGGGCGCGGACCTGGGCCGCCACCGTGGCCGGCGAGAAGAGCAGGTCCAGGGAGCAGCCGGCCAGGAGGGCCCCGGCGGTCAGGGACACCAGGTAGACGATGCCCGACCGCTTCCCGAGCAGCTTGAACACCGCGGCAATGGACGCGCCGTTGCTCACCGGGCCGGTCATCAGGAACACCATGGCCGCCCCTGGGCTGATGCCCTTGAGCACCAGGGTGGCGGCGATGGGGATGGACGCCGTGGCGCAGACGTACATGGGGATGCCCACCACCACCATGAGGGCCATGGCGCCAGCCCCGCCCCCGCCGCCGGGCAGCCGGGCGAAGAAGTCCTCGGGGATCACCGCCGCGATCACGCCGGACAGCAGCAGGCCGAAGAGGAGCGTGCCGCCGATGTCCTTGGGCAGCGTCACGAAACCGTGGCGCCAGGCGCGGAGGAGGAGGTTTTCCCGCGGGCCTTCCGGCGCCGGCGCGGCGGCCCGGGCGGACGGGGTTCCGCCGCCGCGGTCGGACAGGGACACGCAGACGCCCCCGAGCAGCCCGCTCAGGAAGGTGGCGACGACGCTGAAGACGGCGTAGATGGGACCCATCAGGCTGTAGGTGGCGGCGATGCAGTCGGCGCCGGTCTGGGGCGTGGCGATGAGGAAAGCGGCCGTGGGCCCCTTCCCCGCCCCCTGGCGGCGCAGCGAGGCGGCGACAGGGATGACGCCGCAGGAGCACAGCGGCAGGGGCACGCCGAAGAGGGCGGCCTTCAGGGAGGCGAAGAAGCCCCGCCCGCCCAGGTGGCGTTCCACCAGGGAAGCCGGAATGACGATGGAGAGAACGCCGGCCATGGCGAAGCCGAACAGGAGGTAGGGGGCCATGACCAGCAGGTTGTCCCAAGACGCCATCAGCACGGTTTTCACGATTTCCCAGAACGGGCCCACGCTTCACCTCCGTCGCCATTCCCTTGGATGCAGGCGCCGGCGCCGGGGGTGCCGGCCGGGTCGCCAATGGCCGGCCCCGAAACCGTTGGGTCTGCCGGCTGACCGACCGGACCGGAAACTCAACACGAACCCTTTGTGCTTCCGTGCTTCTGTGGCAAATCGGTCTCCTGAAGTTACTCGACCCGGCTACCCTCTCAGCGCCCCCCCGTTGCCGCCAGGGGGACGAGTTCCAGCCCGGCGCCCGGCGCGGCCGGGGCCACGGCGAACACCCCCTCCCACCGCGCGCCGTCCGGCACCGCGACCCCGGGGCCGGCCACGCACCCACGGACCTCCGCCCCAGAACCGACCCGGCAGCCGTCCATGAGCACGGAATCCGCCACCCGGCTGCCCGGCCCCAGCCAGGCACCCGGCCCCAGCACCGCGTTGGCGGCGCGGGCGGTGGCGCCGTCCGGCGGGGCCAGTTCGCCCGCGGCGCAGCACCCCTCCGGGAAACGCAGGCCCCCGCCGTCCGCGACGGGCGGACCGGAGCGGAAGCGGGGCCAGCCCTCGCCGCGGATAGCCGCCATTTGCGGCAGCAGTTCCAGAGACCCCTGCAGGTACCGGAGCGGGTTGGAATACTCGCGCCAGCGGCCGCCGGCGACGTGGACGCCCACGGGCAGGCCCCGTCCGGGCAATTCGGGGTAGAGGTGCCGGATGGTGTCGTAGGGCACCCCGTCCGGCACATGGGCCAGCACCTCGGGCTCCAGCAGGTGGATGCCCGTGAAGACGAGGGGGGCGGCGCCCCGCTCCCGCGCCCGGGCGTAGGGGATCGCCCCGGCGTAGCGCCCCCGGGCGTCCGTTTTGAGGTGGGAGAACGGCTCCCCCGTGTTGTTGGGCAAGGCCACCAGGGTGGCGGCGCAGCCGCTGCGCCGGTGGGCCGCCAGGCAGGCGGGCAGATCGATGTCGGTGAGGATTTTCCCGTTCACCAGGACGAAGGTCCCGCCCCCGCCCAGGAAATCCCGCAGCGGCGCCAGGGCCCCGGCGCTCAGCAGGATCTCGGGCGCCTCCAGGGAGAAGCGCAGGCCCGCCCCCAGTTCCTCGTGCGCTTCCGCGCAGGAGCGGACGGCTTCCGGCAGGTGGTGGAGGTTGACCGCCGCCTCGCCCACCCCCGCGCCCTGCAGCCAGTCCAGGACGTGGTGCAGCAGGGGCCGGTTGAGCAGGGGCAGGGCGCACTTGGGCAGGGTGTGGCTGAGCGGCAGCCAGCGCGTGGCGAATCCGGCCGCCAGGATCAAGGCCCGCATGGTCGTTCTTCTCCTTCGTTTATACTGGCCGGCCCACCGGGGCCGCCCGGGATGAGCATTGTTGGCCAGCGCGGCGCATTTGTCAATGAGGGCGGCCACCACCCTTGGCATCGAAGCGACAACTGGGCGGAGGCATCCCCTTCCCCGGCCCGACGCCGGCAAACCCCGAAGCCCACCGCCATCGTCCGAGAAACCGCCCGGGGCCACCGATGGCCGCAGGGGCTTCCGCCCGATCATTTCCCGGCTGAGGGCAAACTCTCCGGAACGGTAGTGCCGGATTCTTTGCGCCAGAACAGGACCGCCTCCGGAAGGCTGGAATTTTCTTTTCGGACAGGAATTGGGAGGATCGATTTTTTTGGAAAATTTCCCTTGACTTCGCCTCACCCTGGAGGCTAATATAGGCGTTCGTGTCGCGGGGTGGAGCAGTCCGGTAGCTCGACGGGCTCATAACCCGTAGGTCGCAGGTTCAAATCCTGCCCCCGCAACCAACATTCAAAAGGACTTAGGCAACTAAGTCCTTTTCCTTTTTCTATACTTTCGGCATTTTTTCGGCACTGGGTTCTCTCCGCGAGTTTTCCCGTTCACTCGTAACTTGTGCATCCTGCGCCGTTCGCTTCTCCAACCCCTTATGAAGCATCATGATTGACGTCGGCAACATGGGCAACTTTTCGCGTCATGTCCCATCTCAAGCTGCTCTTCTCGCCTCATCGAAGAAGGTCGGAAGACGCCCGAAGCGGACAATTCGGCATTTTTCGGCACTGGAATCGCCTCCCTTCCCGTAAAATGCGGCGTGATTTCCAATGGCAACCCATCAGAGGAGTAGTGAATTATGGGTATCGAGAAAAAGAAGTCCACCTCGGGAAAAAAAATGTACTACGTGCGCATCCGCATGAAGGGCCATCCGGAGATTATGGAGGGGGGCTTCGAGCTCCTCACCGAGGCCCGCGAAAAAGAACGGCAGCTCAAGGCCGACATCAAACGGGGCATTCATTTTCCTGAAAATCGGGTCACCAAGGTCACGATGGCGGAAATTCTGGATCGCTACGAGCAGGAAATCATCCCGCGCAAGGCCCCGACCAACAAGAACACCGAACGACAACGCATCGTCTGGTGGAAAAATCGCATCGGGTCTTTGTTCGCAAACAATATCAGCACGCCGGACATCCAAGCTGCCGTCGACGAACTCGCGCGCAAGCGACCCGCCACCCGCGGTGGGACGGTTCTCTCACCCAATACCATCCGCAAATATTTGATTCTGTTGAGTCACGTTTTCGAAATGGGCATCAAATGGGGTATTGCTGTGGCCAACCCCGTCAAGAAAGTCGACCGTCCCCCGGTAGGGAAGGGCCGAGAGCGATTTCTCTCCCGTGAAGAACTCGATCGACTCCTGGAAGCCGCCCAGTACAGCAAAAATCCCTACCTTCACGCCATGATTCTATTGGCTGTTTCCACCGGGATCCGGAGAGGAGAACTGTTGCGGCTGACATGGGAAGATGTCGACCTGCAAAAAGGCCACCTCCGCCTCATGAACACCAAGACGAAGGAGCATCGCGGCATCCCACTGAAGCACATGGCGTTGCAAGAACTGCGAGCAATCTGGCTATCGAGTACGAAAGACTCTTCATACATCTTTCCCCGAAAGGACGGAAGCGCCAACCGAGACCTGACGAAAGCCTTTCACAACGCCTTGGAGCGGGCGCATATCAAAGATTTTTCCTTTCATGACCTTCGCCATACCGCCGCCTCTTACCTGGTTATGTCCGGCGCTTCCCTGAGCGACGTTGCCGCCATCCTGGGCCACAAGACCCTGCAGATGGTCAAGCGCTATGCACACCTGTCGAGCGATCATCTGGCCGAGGCCCTGAACCGGATGAACGTCTCGCTTTTGGGCGAAACCCAGGCCGACTGATGTTTGGCCTTGAGCCTTCCGCCATCTTGCCCATTGACGGCGCTCGTTCGCTGATGATACAAAGTTCCACAGAAATGAACCTTCTTGCGGGAGTCGGGAATGGGCGCAACAAACGTCGGCAACCCTTCACACGAACAGATGAGCAGGCCCCTTTTGCGACGCCTGGCGGCGTGCGGGGCTTTCCTCCTCGTCCTGGCCGCAGCGGCCGGGTCGGCCCGGGCGGCCATCCCCCAAATCGAGCGGGAGGCCCTCATCGCCCTGTACACCAGCACGAACGGGGACGGCTGGACGGACAAGACAGGCTGGAAGACGCCCCCCCTGCACACCGACGGCTTCGCTATGCCGGGGACGGAGGGGAGTTGGTACGGGATCACCGTCGAATCTGATCATGTGTCTCGTATTTACTTCTATCAGAATAATCTCACCGGGAATATCCCATCGGAGCTCGGCAACCTGACGAATCTTTGGAAACTCGAACTTTATAACAACCAGCTCACCGGAAGCATCCCATCCCAGCTCGGCAACATGACGGATCTTTTGGGCCTTGATCTTACCGGCAATCAGCTCGCCGGATGCATCCCATCCCAGCTCAGCAACCTGACGAATCTTGAGTACCTTCGGCTTAGCGGCAACCAGCTCACCGGAAGCATCCCATCCCAGCTCGGCAACATGACGGATCTTTGGAGCCTTGAGCTTACCGGCAATCAGCTCGCCGGAAGCATCCCCTCGCAGCTCAGTAATTTGACAAACTTGGAGGCAGGAAGGCTTGACCTCCGCTGGAACGCCCTCTACACCACCGACAACGCCCTGCGCACCTTCCTCAACAGCAAACAGTCCGGCGGCAACTGGGAAAGCACCCAGACCGTCACCCCCACCGGCGTGACGGCGGGTTCGCCCACCGCCTCCTCCCTCACCGTTTCCTGGACGCCCATCGCCTACACCGGCGACACCGGGGGCTACCAGGTGTTTTACGCTTCCTCTTCCGGCGGCCCGTACACCCTGTTCGGCACCACGGCCAACAAGAGTGCCTCATCCCTCGCCGTCACCGGCCTCGCGCCCAGCAGCGGGTACTATTTCGTCGTGCAGACGCAGACCGACCCGCACGGCTTAAACCAGAACACCGTCCTCAGCGAGCAGAGCGCCCCACCGGCCTTCGGGGCTACCATCGCCTGCACCGCCCCGTCCATTTCCGCCTCGCCCGCCAACCAGTGGATCTGTTCCGGCGAGACCGCCGACCTGAGCGTGACAGTCTCCGGCTCGGCGCCCCTGCACTACCAGTGGTACCGGGGCGCGGCCGGGAACACGACCGACCCGGTGGGGACGGACTCGCCCGACTTCACCACCCCCGCCCTGACGGGCACCACGTCCTTCTGGGTGCGGGTCACCAACGATTGCGGTTCCGCCGACTCCGCCGCCGCGACGGTCTCGATGCAGAGCTCCGCCTACGATCTCAACGGCGACGGGCTGGTGAACGAGCAGGACGTGCTCCTCTTGGCGGCGTACCTGGCGTCGTCCCTCACCGGTCTGCCCTGCGGCCCGACTTGCGGCGACCTCAACCAGGACGGGAAGGTGGACATCCTAGACCTGTCGGTCATCGCCCGGGCTGTCCAAGGCACGGACTAGGTTCCGCCGGTTGCTCGGCGATCGGCAAATGGCCACGAAATACCGCCCTGGCCGGCCCAAGGCGTTTTACGACGCCGTGAAACGGTTGCAAATCAACGGGTTCACCATATCTTCCGCCATCTCGCCCATTGACAGCACTCGTTCGCTGATGATACAAAGTTCCACGGAAATGAACCTTCTTGCGGGAGTCGGGTATGGTCGCAACAACCGTCGGCAACCCTTCACACGAACAGATGAACAGGCCACTTTCGCGACGACTGGCGGCGTGCGGGGCTTTCCTCCTCATCCTATCCGCATTTGCCTGGCCGGCCCGGGCGGCCATCCCCCAAATCGAGCGGGAGGCCCTCATCGCCCTGTACAACAGCACGAACGGGGACGGCTGGACGGACAAGCCGGGATGGAAGACCCCGCCCCTGCACACCGACGGCTTCGCCATGCCGGGGACGGAAGAGACTTGGTATGGGATCACTGTAGCATCCGATCACGTGTCTCATATTCAGCTCTATGAGAATAATCTCACCGGCGGCATCCCCGCGCAGCTCGGCAACCTGACGAACCTTCAGGGCCTTTATCTTTACGGCAACCAGCTCACCGGCGGCATCCCCACGCAGCTCGGCAACCTGACGAATCTTCAGTACTTTGACCTCGAAGGCAACCAGCTCACCAGCAGCATCCCTTCCCAGCTCGGCAACCTGACGAATCTTCAGCAACTTTGGCTTCAAGGCAACCAGTTCACCGGTAGCATCCCTTCTCAGCTCGGCAACCTGACGAATCTTCAGTACCTTGACCTCGAAGGCAACCAGCTCACCGGCGGCATCCCCACGCAGCTCGGCAACCTGACGAATCTTGAGTCCCTTTTGCTTGATAACAACCAGCTCACCGGCGGCATCCCAACTGAGCTCGGCAACCTGACAAAATTGCAGGCAGAATGGCTTGATCTCCGCTGGAACGCCCTATACACCACCGACAGCGCCCTGCGCGCCTTCCTCAACAGCAAACAGGAAGGCGGCGACTGGGAAAGCACCCAAACCGTCGCCCCCACCGGCGTGACGGCGGGCTCGCCCACCGCCACCTCCCTCACCGTTTCCTGGACGCCCATCGCCTACACCGACGACACCGGGGGCTACCGGGTGTTCTACTCTGCTTCCTCTTCCGGCGGCCCGTACACCCTGTTCAGCTCCACGGCCAACAAGAGCGCCTCGTCCCTTACCGTCACCGGCCTCGCGCCCAGCAGCGGGTACTATTTCGTCGTGCAAACGCAGACAGCCCCTCACAGTTGGAATCAGAACACCGTCGTCAGCGAACAGAGCGCACCGCCCGCCTTCGGAACCACCGGGCCGGCCTGCACCGCCCCGTCCATCTCCGCCTCGCCCGCCAACCAGCAGATCTGTTCCGGCGAGACCGCCGACCTGAGCGTGACAGTCTCCGGCTCGGCGCCCCTGCACTACCAGTGGTACCGGGGCGCGGCCGGGAACACGACCGACCCGGTGGGGACGGACTCGCCCGACTTCACCACCCCCGCCCTGACGGGCACCACGTCCTTCTGGGTGCGGGTCACCAACGATTGCGGTTCCGCCGACTCCGCCGCCGCCACCATCACCGTCCGGAAACCGCCCGCCATCACCGCCCATCCGCAGAGCCAGACCATCCTGAGCGGGCAGACCGCTACCTTGACGGTGGAGGCCTCCGGTTCGACCCCGCTCCATTACGACTAGTACCAGGGGAACGCCGGCAACACCGACACCCCCGCCCCGGGCGGCACGAACTCCCCCAGCTACACCACCCCCGCCTTGACCGCCACCGCCAGCTACTGGTGCCGCGTCTCCAACGCCTGCGGCCAGGACGACTCGTCCGCCGCGACGGTATCGGTGCAGAGCGCCGCCTACGACCTCAACGGCGACGGGCTGGTGAACGAACAGGACGTCCTCCTGCTGGCGGCGTACCTGGCGTCTTCCTGCCCCTGGCTACCCTGCGGCCCGACCTGCGGCGACCTCAACCAGGACGGGAAGGTGGACATCCTAGACCTGTCGGTCATCGCCCGGGCTGTCCAAGGCACGGACTAGATCATTCGGCTTATCAATATAGCGAGAGCTTTCTGTATTCATTTCCCAGACCAGGAAACGCACCCGATATCTAGACATTGCCTATCCTATAGCTTATCAGCGGATAATGTCCTGCGCCATCTTGGGGCGACGCCCTATTTCGATCGATTTTGGAAATTTCCAAATTGTTGTCTTTAGCGCAATGCTTCTCCGTATAATGTGGTGACGCGGAAGAATAAGGAAAAACATTTCGCTTCAGGAGGAGGAAAAATGAAGCATAGCAAGACCGAAAAGCAGCCGTCCCACCGTGTTCTGGAAGAAGTGCCCGAGGATCCGCCTTTCCCCAATTCTTCATTCCAGATCAAACTCCAGTTGGCTACCGTTCCCGAATTCTGCGCGGCCAACCCCAATTTCAAAGAGAACACCATCCGCAAATTCATTTTCCGCGACCAAGATGGATTCCGGACGGAATGCGTTTGCCAGATCGGGCGCAAAGTCTTTATCAACGTCGGCAAAGTCGACGATTGGATCCTGAAAAAAGACAGCCGCGATCAACAAGACTCCGACTCATCCACACGCAGCAAGAAGTCCAAGAACAAAGCCTCCTAAATCAATCCTCAACACTTTAGGAATCTATGCTTTCCGGCCAAATCGAGACCGGAGAGATAGGAAGGCTTTGCCTAATGGAGAGCATCCAGCAGGTCAGACAACGATCCGAAGCGAGCGCAACAAATCTTTTAGATTAGGAGGTTTATCATGTCGGAAGTGTACACGGTTCATGAGTTGGGAATTTCCAAAGGCGCCTTCGTCGAGAAGAGCGATGGTCTCCCCCTTCTCTCAGAGGACGATGGTGTGAATTGTTTAATCGGTCGACTAGCCGACGCTGATTGCAATGCGTCCTTAGACCAATACGGCCAATCCAGTTGCCGATTAAGACTGTCTTTCTGCGACGACGATAAGCAGGAGAAGTACAATCTGGTCGTCCCCATTTTCGGCAACGACGGAATGTCTCTTCTGAACGCGATATCTAGTGCAGACAATTTTGAGCCACAAGTAAAAATCGTCTTGGCAATCGACAAATCTGGAAACTACACCAGGAATACCGTCTCCATCCGAGACACGGTCTTGGCCTGGCGTGCAAATGTCCCCAAGAAAATTCAGTTGCCCAACACGCAATGGGTCGACCCCCCAGAACGCACCGCACTCATTTTCAGTTTTTTGAATATTATCAGGAAGAAGCTGGGGCTTCCTCTCCGCTGCTGCGAACAGTGCCCTTCGCCACTTTGTGCCGAAAGTCTGCGAGCGGAAGCGACCACAGTCGCCCCATCGCAGGAATAAACCACACGATGGGGCTCTTGGGACGAGGGCAGAACAGCCGAAAGGAAGTACATCTTATGCGCAATATTCATGTTTTTATTTGATTTTTTCCTTACGATAAGGTACATTATCAGAAGTTGTGAATGGGAGGGAAAGCATGGCCGAGGAATTGGAGCGGTACAGTCCAGAAGTCGAAGTGCAGATACACAGAGACAACCCTGTTCTCCTGTACTTGGCCTCGCTTCCCTCCCCTAACAGCCGGCGGGCCATGAAAACTGCCCTCCAACGTGCCCTCCGTGCCGGCAACATCGCCGAAAACCCACTCGACATACCGTGGCAAACCCTAACCTATGCCCATTTCCAGGCGCTGAAGGTCAGAATGCAGGAGATGGGGTTCTCACCCGCTTCCATCAATCAGAGCCTGGCGGCCCTCAGAAGCGTCCTCAAGGCGGCGTGGAAACTAGGTCTTCTGAGTGCTGATGAGTACCACCGTGCGGTAGACGTTCAGGACGTGCCCAACCGGCGACTGCCACCCGGAAGAGTCCTTGGATTCGACTCGCTCCGGGCACTCTTCTCCGCCTGCAGACAAGACAACTCCAGTGCAGGAGCCAGAGACGCCGCCCTGTTCGGAGTCCTCTTCGGCTGCGGGCTCCGCCGGTCGGAAGCGATCAGCATCGATGTGGAAGACATAGACCCGGAAGGGTTCGTGAAGATTCAAGGCAAGGGAGGTCTCGAGCGGATTTGCTACTTCAGCACGGGAACCAACGACGCCATTCTCGACTGGATCAAAATTCGGGGGAACTGGAGCGGCCCGCTATTCCTGAGAATCCGAAAATCCGGGCAGATAACGCATTCCCGGCTGACCCCCCAGTCCGTCCGCTATATATTGGAGTACCGCTCCAAGATCGCCGGAATAGCCCCGCCCCGGCCGCATGATGCCCGCCGGACATTCATCACTTCCCTCCTTGATCGCAACACAGACGTCCTGACCGTTCAAAAGATGGCCGGTCACGCGGATCCCCGTACCACTTCGCGTTACGACCGACGGGATGAGCGATCCAAGAAGATGGCCGCCCAATCCTTGGAAATACCTTACGAACGGTGAATACTGGTCAAGACGGGGGCCTATCGAAGACGTAGTACTCCCAATAGCCTGTTTTCATGTCGGGATTCAACACGAACAAGGTTTGTCTTTCCTCGACAATCTCACCTGGCGGCATCGCGGTCTTCTGTTTGGCCGGCTTGACCCTGTTGCGGGCGAAGATTCCACTCATCCGATAGCGGTTGACATTTTCCACTGATTTGGCCAACAAGCCAAGTGCTATCAACAAGTAATTCTCATGCTCCTGCGCATAGTCCCGGAGTTCGAATTCTCTTTGGCGAAGTGCCATGTACTCGACCAAATGATATACCGGTGATTTCCATGAGCCAGTTCTTTCCTCGCAATTCGGATTCCACAACGAGACTTTTCGCCCCTCGCCTTTTTCCTTTTTCCGAAACGACTTGGCGCTATATCCTCGGATGTCGTAATACAGGTCGACTTGCGGTCGATATTTCGCACGCAAGGCGTCCTTCCACTTCTCCGACAGAACGGATTTCGTAACTAACTTATTCTTTATGGACATACAAGGTATCGCCAAGATAGCGTGAATGTGAATGTTGAAACGCATTTTGTTGGCAGAACCATTGACTTTTTTGCCGCGTTTCGCGGGCTTGATGACCAACCGCCAGATCACCCCGGAGACGTTCTTCTTGAACCAGCACGATCTCAATAGATCAGCGAAAGCGTCTTGAAATGAGCGGATATCTCTCTTGAATCTTGAAGAGTCCTCTAGCGAGTATTGTTTCCGCCCCAGGTTGGAAGTCAGGGTGATGAAAGCGTAGACGTGATCGGGGTATTGATCGATCGTTTTTACACACGTACGATAAGCAGACCACTGGAATTCCCTCATGGCCCGATTGTGGCAAACAGGGCAGATCTTCATTCCACAGTGATAGTGAGTCTTTTTGTAATGTGTAGTGACTTCCCCGTTTTCCCCTCTGACTTTATACTCTTCCCGGTTGATCTGCTTGACACAGTCCGCCACTTTCTTTGCTTTCTGGCCGTCACCCAACATTCCATATGCCCGACTGGCATAGTCCTTCATAGTCAATTCCCATTGCTCATATCGGAACCTCGCTTCGATTTTCCGGACATTCCCCGTTCTTTCCACCATGACCCCCTCCCTATAAGTGTTTTATTACTTACCATTTTCCACACTCTCCGCACTCTTATTACCCTCTTATATTCACCCTCATTTCTCTACTTACTTACCCCACCCCCCTTTCTTGTCTTCTCAAGGGGGTTAATCTGTAGATAACAAACCACAAAACAGGATCTGACATAAAAAATATCCATAATATAATATATCTATCAAGGCACCCTGACGATCGGACGGCACCACAGAGAATATAGACAGAGCAAACCTCCCCCATCGAGGTGCGTCCAGCGCACTGATTTCAGAGAGAGTTACCAGTATTATACGGGAATGGAGCGCCAGAATTTGCTTGGCGACTAGTGCAGATACAATATTTTTCTCTGGTGGCTGGCGACCGTTCCGCCGGGTGGAACAGCGGTCGCCTATCCTATCGTTGTGCGGTTTGTCCGCCGTCGCCGGGATTGCAGTTCGGGTGGAAAACGAAACCGGGCATGGTTTGTTGCTGACAACGGTCGCGTCATTGCCTAGAATGAACTTTCTGTTTTCCCGGGGACGGGCGGCCGCGAACCGCCTCCCCGCGAAGCGGGACGATGAGAATACGGAATCGGGAAGGAAGGCATGTTCGAACAAGTATTCAAGAATGTCGACGACATCCTGTGGAAGGAAGCGGGGTGCACCACCGAACTGGACTACACGGAGCAGACGTCCTGGCTGCTGTTCCTGAAGTACCTCGACGGGCTCGAGCGCGACCGCGCCGACGAGGCCGCCCTGCAGGGGAAACCGTACACCTACATCCTGGACGCCCCGTACCGCTGGGAGAGCTGGGCCGCACCCCGGAACGGCAACGGGCAGATCGACCACAACCGGGCCATGACCGGCGACGACCTGCACGACTTCGTCAACCGGAAGCTGTTCCCCTATCTGCATGGCTTCAAGCAGAGGGCCACCGGGGCCAACACCATCGAGTACAAGATCGGGGAGATCTTCGGAGAGATCAAGAACAAGATCTCCAGCGGCTACAACCTCCGGGAGATCATCGACCGCATCGACGAGCTCCGCTTCGGTTCCCAGGCCGAGAAGCACGAGCTTTCCCACCTCTACGAGGCCAAGATCCGGAACATGGGCAACGCCGGCCGGAACGGGGGCGAGTACTACACCCCCCGCCCGCTCATCCGGGCCATGGTCCAGGTGGTGAAGCCGCGGGCGGGGGAGAAGATCTACGACGGCGCGGTCGGTTCCGCGGGCTTCCTCTGCGAGGCCCTCGATTCCATCCGTTCCCGGGGGGGCTTGACCACCGGCGACCTCGAGCGGCTGCAGAAGGAGACCTTCTACGGCAAGGAGAAGAAGTCGCTGGCCTACGTCATCGGGGTCATGAACATGATCCTGCACGGGGTCGAGGCCCCCAACATCCTGCACACCAACACGCTGACCGAGAACCTGGCCGACATCCAGGAGAAGGACCGCTACGACGTCATCCTCACCAACCCGCCTTTCGGGGGCAAGGAGCGCAAGGAGGTGCAGCAGAACTTCCCCATCCGCACGGGGGAAACCGCCTTCCTCTTCCTGCAGCACTTCATCAAGATCCTCAAGGCGGGGGGGCGGGCCGGCGTGGTCATCAAGAACACTTTCCTCTCCAACACCGACAACGCCGCGGTGAGCCTGCGCAAGCTGCTGCTGGAGAGCTGCGACCTGCACACCGTTCTGGACTGCCCCGGGGGAACCTTCCTGGGGGCGGGGGTGAAGACGGTGGTGCTGTTCTTCGAGAAGGGTGCCCCCACGCGGAAGGTCTGGTTCTACCAGCTCGACCCCGGCCGCAGCCTGGGCAAGACCAACCCCCTCAACGACGACGACCTGGCGGAGTTCGTGGAACTGCAGAAGACCTTCGCCGACTCCCCCAAGTCCTGGAGCGTGGACGCAGCGAGCATCGACCTGGAATCCTTCGACCTCTCCGTGAAGAACCCCAACGGGGGGGAGGCAGTCCAGCACCGCAGTCCCCAGGAGATCCTGGACGAGATCGCAGCCCTGGACGCGGAGAGTTCCGAAGTGCTGGCGAGAATCAGGGAACTCCTATGAGCGCGGCCGCCCTGGAGCACACGGACATTCTGCGGGACGTCCGGCAGCTGATCGAAGAGTCCCGGCAGCGGGCCTTCCGTGCCGTCAACGCGCAGTTGACCCTGCTGTACTGGCAGGTGGGCAGGCGGCTGCAGCGGGAGGTCCTCGGGGGAGAGCGGGCGGAATACGGCAAGCAGGTCGTCTCCACCTTGTCGAAACAGCTGAGCGTGGAGTACGGCAGGGGGTGGAGCGAGCGCCAGCTCTGGCTCTGTATGCAACTGGCCGGTTCGTTTCCCGACCCGGACATTGTGAACACGGTGTGTGCGGAATTGAGCTGGTCGCATCTGCGGTTGCTCCTGGGCTGCGATGATCCTCTGAAACGGGACTTTTATCTCGAAATGTGCCGGATCGAGCGCTGGAGCGTACGGCAGCTGCAGGAACGCATCCGGTCCATGCTCTACGAACGTACGGCCATCTCTCGGAAACCGGAAGAGACCATCCGGTCGGAAATCGACTCGTTGCGCGAACAGGGCCGCCTCTCGCCCGACCTGGCCTTCCGAGACCCGTACCTGCTGGACTTTCTTGGCCTTGCAGACAACTGCCTCGAAAGGGATTTGGAAGCCGCCATCGTGGTCGAACTGCAGCGCTTTCTCATCGAGATGGGAAGCGATTTCGCCTTTCTGGCCCGGCAGAAGCGCATCACCGTCGATCAGCGCGACTACCGCATCGACCTGCTCTTCTACCACCGCCGCCTGCGCTGCCTGGTGGCCATTGACCTCAAGATCGGCGAGTTCGAAGCCGCCTACAAGGGCCAGATGGAACTGTACCTGCGGTATCTGGAGAAGTATGAACACATGGAAGGGGAGAACGCACCCATCGGGCTCATCCTCTGCTCGGGAAAGAACCATGAACACGTGGAATTGCTGCAGCTCGAGCGCAGCAACATCCGCGTGGCCGATTACCTCACCCTGCTTCCGCCCCGAGAGGTTCTGGAAGCCAAGCTGAGACGCTCCATCGAGATCGCCCGCCAGCGCCTGGCCCTGCGGGAGGGTCAGGAGGAGACCGGGACGGGAAATGGCGGGATGTCGTGATGCACAGGCGGAAAGCGGGGCGGGCAGGGAATCGGTGCCGGACTGGGGACGCCTTTTCGAAAGGGATGGAAGGCACGATCGCCGCTTCTGCCGTCGAGAGCACGGCGGTGCTTCAGACGGGAAGGAGGTTTTTGTGAAAGTTGCTTGGAAGATCAAGGCTTTATCCGAAGTATGTCAGTTCAAGCCTACAAAAGGAGAGGCTCGTCTTCGGTGTTCTGGCAAAGACCTCGTCTCATTCCTTCCGATGGAAGACTTGGGCATCGACCAGAAATTTTTTGTCGCAAAGAAGACAAAGACCTTGGCTGAAGTTGTGTCTTCTTACACGTATTTTTCCAACGGAGATGTCCTTCTCGCAAAAATCACTCCTTGTTTCGAAAACGGCAAGTTGGGCATTGCGAGGAACCTCACCAATGGCATTGGCTTTGGTTCAAGTGAGTACATCGTTTTACGGCCGCATGATTCCTTGGACAAAGAATGGCTCTACTACTTCCTTTCTCGTGACGTGTTCCGAAAGGAGGGAGCAGAACGTATGAACGGTGCAGTTGGCCACAAGCGGGTGTCAAATGATTTCGTCGAATCTATTCCGATCCCAATCCCCCCCCTCCCCGAGCAGCAGCGGATCGTGGGCATCCTCGATGAAGCGTTTGAGGGCATCGCCACCGCCAAAGCCAACGCCGAACAGAACCTCCGGAACGCCCGCGCCCTAGTTCAGCCTACGTTCATGGCAATCTTCAACTCATTTAATCACTGCGGATGGCGCTCTTTAACTGTTGAAGGTGTCGCTAGGAAAGAAAAAGGTGCCATCAGGACAGGGCCTTTTGGTAGTCAGCTTTTACACAGCGAATTTGTAGATACGGGAATTCCTGTCCTTGGAATTGATAACGCCGTACAGAACCGATTTACATGGAATGAACGCAGATATATAGCGCCGCAAAAATTTGCAGAACTTTCCCGTTATCAAGTAAAACCAGGAGATGTGTTGATCACTATCATGGGGACATGCGGTCGTTGTGCTATCGTTCCCGATGACATCTCCACCGCAATTAACTCGAAACATCTTTGTTGTATAACGCTTGATCATCAGATGTGTTTGCCGGAGTTTCTGCACGCCTATTTCTTATACCATCCGATTTCACAGGGGTTCCTTTCCAAAAGAGCAAAGGGCGCTATCATGGCAGGCTTGAACATGGGGCTGATTAAAGAACTGCCATTGTTGTTGCCTCCGATAGACACACAAAGGATTATCATAAAAAAGATTTCAGAGGTTCGCGAATATGCAGAGAACATTGAATCCCTATTCAAGCAGAAAGTGGAAGCGCTGGAATCGTTGAAGAAGTCCATCCTGCACCAGGCGTTCAGCGGAAACTTGTAAGAGGCGCTGACAAGCACAGTCAAGGGGCGACCGTTTCGGCCTCTCGACTCACGAAACGCAAAATGTGAGACACAAAGCGGGAAATGGATCACCAGTGAGACACAAGAAACCATGAACGAAGCCGACACCCGAGCCAATCACATCGATCCCGCCTTGCAGGCGGCGGGGTGGGGTGTGGTCGAGGGAAGCCGGATCCTGCGGGAGTATTCCATCGCCCCCGGGCGCATCGAGGGCCACGGGAAGAGGAGCAAGCCGCTCATCGCCGACTACGTGCTGGTGTACCGCAACCGCAAGCTGGCCGTGGTGGAGGCCAAGGCCTGGGACGCGGCCCTGACCGAGGGGCTGGCCCAGGCCAAGAACTACGCCGGAAAGCTGGCCGTCCGCTTCGCCTACGCCACCAACGGCCAGGGCATCTACGCCGTGGATCTGGGGACTTCCAAGGAAGGGGAGACCCTCGCCTATCCTTCCCCCGATGAACTCTGGAACCGCACCTTCGCCCAACAGAACGCCTGGCGGGATCGCTTCGCGGCCATCCCCTTCGAGGACAAGGGCGGCTCCCACCCGGGGCGCTACTACCAGGACATCGCGGTGGAGCGGGTCCTGGAGGCCGTGGCGCAAAACCGTCAGCGCATCCTGCTCACCCTGGCCACGGGCACGGGGAAGACCTTCATCGCCTTCCAGGTCGCCTGGAAGCTGTTCCACAGTCGCTGGAACCTGGGCCGGGAACCGAGCCGCCGTCCGCGCATCCTGTTCCTGGCCGACCGCAACATCCTGGCCGACCAGGCC
>CAYTBK010000048.1:0-26478 GCA_964436005.1 uncultured Acidobacteriota bacterium | reverse complement strand
TGGGGACGGCCCCCTGCAAGGAGGATTCCGACGTCAAATCGCACGTCACCGTGGTGGGGGACGAGGAACGCGGGCCGGTCACGCTGACGCGGCAGGTGGAGATCTGCTACAAGCTGGAGAGCAAGGTGGTGGTTTCGGAGGTCGGCCTGGTCATCCCGGCCGTCGACGCCGGGGGCCGGCGATCTCTCCAGTGGGGAATTCCGGATTTGCTCAACGAGGCCGCCTTCACGGCGGGCAGCAATCTGCCGCTCACGCCCTTCGACCGCGAAGCGGCGGAGAGGGAGGGAACGGTTTTGAACCCGTTCCGGTCCTGTTCCGACGTGATGGCCCGGTGCCGCGAAATGTACCGCTCCCGGCGGAAGAAGACCCGCCTGGAGGTGGAAGGGGTTCCCTCCGCGCTCCCGCCGGGCTTGACCGCAGAGCGGGAACGTTCGCTGGAAAACCTGCCCCGGCTCGGCATCTTCCACACGCTGACCATGGATCATGACGAGATCGACTACGAGACCGACAACGTGGACGAGCGGGTCATGCTCTACTACGCCCCCCTCTGGAAGGTCACCGTCCGGTACGGCGGAAGGACCTGGGACGCGTACGTCGACGCCATCCGCGGCCGGATCATGAGCCTGGAGGCCCCCGTGGGCAGCGCCCCGCCGCCGCTTCGCCTGATGGCGAGCGCCCTGGCCCTGGGCCAGTTCGGCGGCCTGGGCCTCTGGGCCTCTTCCGGCGCGCCGCCCCATGTCCAGGGCCTGGTGGGCCTGGCCGTGCTGGGCATGGGGGTGTGGCTGTTCCGGGAGTGCCTGCGGTTGAAAGGGGAGGAGATTTCGACGGTGAAGGTGCTGGGTCATGAGCATTTCCAGGATTGAGTGCCACCGCTGCGGAAGCCCGCTGGCCGGGGCGCCGGCCGATGTGGCTTTCGCCTGCCCGGAGTGCCGCCTGGTCTCGGTGTACGGGTCGGCCGGGCTGGACGAGCAAGACGCGGCGGGACGGCCGGGCCGACTGGCCGGGATCGTGGCCTCCTTCCGCGGGCAGGATCCTTACATCGTGAAGGGGTACTCGGCGCCGGGCTTTTCCCGGGCCGGTTCTTTCGTTCTGCCTTTCTGGCTGTTCCGCGTCAGCTCTTCTTTCCGCACCGAAAAAGGGGAGGAGAGCGGCCGACACGGCAAACTGGCGAGGGAGCACCACTTCCTGGTCCCCGCCTTCGCTTTCCACGGGTTGCAGCTCGTGGGCTGGCCCGGGCAGGAGCTTGACACGTCCATTCTTCCCCCGTTGGAGGATTTTGCCCCCAAAGGGGTGGGGATATCACGACATCCCTTGACGGCATACATACTTATGTGGTATTTACTGTTCAGGAAGTCCGACAATGTTTCTGATGTGTCGAATGTTCAAATGGAATTGGAACACCGGGAGACAGTGTTGACCTTCGTTCCGGTGACCGAGACGGCGGGGAAAATCCGTTTCCCCTTCGGCCCGCGCGACTACCCGGTCTGCCTCTTCGACGACCTGGACATCATCCGCCAGGCGGCCAGGCCGGCGCCGGGGCGGTGAGCGGAACGCCGGAGGGCCTTCGGCCCGGTAAAGGAGGAATCCCATGGCGGGAAACGTGGACAGCGTGCTGCAACCGAAAATCATGGTCCTGTCGGACGAGAACCTGGTCAGCGTGCTGCAGAAGCACCTGGTGGGGATGGAGCCGGCCTACTTCCGGCCCATGAACGTCAACGACGCCGTGGAGAAGGCCCCCACCATGCACATGGTCATCGTCACGCTGCACCTGACCGAGGGCGGCGGGATCGAAGCCCTGACCAGGCTGCGGGCGGCCGACGAGGACCTTCCGGTGATCATGATCGCCAACAACCCCCAGCTGGTCGACGTTCAGGTCGCCCTCCGCAAGGGGGTGTCGGACTTCGTGCCCATGCCGCTGGAACCCGAGATGCTCTTGGAGAGCGTCCGGACCGCCTACGAGAAGCGGGAGAACCTCAGGCGCCGTTTCGGCCTGCTGGGCCAGCAGCAGGCGGAGATCAAGGAGCTGCGCGAGAACATCCGCGTCAAGAACCAGGGCGTGGCCGACTTCGCCCTGGGCATCCTCCGCCTCCGCTCCGCCACGGTGGAGGCCCACTGCCGTTTGTCCGCGCGGGTGATGGAGGGTTTCGGCCGCTACCTGAAGTGGGACCCGGAGCTGGTGGAAAAGGTCCGGTTGGCCGCCCTGATCCACGACTTCGGCTACTACACCATGGACGAGAGGATCCGCGAGTCCGGCCCGACCACGAACCAGGAACTCTTCATCTGGAAGCGGCACCCCATCATCACCAAGCAGTTCCTGAAGCCGGTGTTCCCTGACCTCATGTGGAACATCGTGGAACTCCACCACGAGAACTTCGACGGCACCGGTTTTCCCAACCAGCTCGTGGGGAGCCGGACGCCGCCCGAGGTCAGGGCCTTCTGCCTGGTCAACGGCTATGCCGGCAAGGTGATGCCGGGCACCTTGAAGAAGGGCATGGACCAGGGCGAGGCGCTGCTGGAGATCCAGAACGGGGCCGGAACACTCTACGACCCCGAACTGGTGAACACCTTCATCAACTTCCTATCGGAATTCAAAGGGTAGCCGCACCGGCAGGCGCCGGCGCGACTACCGCCCCGCCCCGGGCAGGTAACCTGCCGCGGCGCAGAGCCGGCGGGCCAGGGCCACCGCCTGCCGCTTCTCCCCGCCGAGCCTGGCCGGGACTTCCCCGGACACCGGCACGGAGAAGACCTCCCCGTCCGCGCGGATCCGCAGGCTGTCGCCCTGGCGGATCACGCCGGGGCTCCGGCTGCCCTCGAATTCGGCAGCTTCCCGGAAGAGGGTGAACTTGTCCTCGTAGGGGCGGCCCTGCCAGGGGCAGAAGGTTGCGCAGTTCCCGCAGGCGTTGCACAGGTCGTCGAGATGGACGACCTGCCGCAGGTTGGCGAAGCTCGCACCCTCCGCGGCGACGCTCAGGGCGACGTTGGCCCGGTTGGGGCACACCTCCACGCAGCGCGAGCACACCACGTCGCACTGCAGGCACCGGTTCGCTTCCCGTCGCAACCCCTCGGCGCCGATTCCTTCCTGGAGGGCGGAAGGCTCGACGGTGCCCTTCCGGGCGTCGGCATGGGCGGCCCGGGCCTCTCGGGCCGGTTCGGCGGACGATGGCTCCGGGTCGGGCAGGGAGAGGTCGAACCGCTTCAGGATGGCTTCCGCTGCGGCCCTCCCGTCGGCCAGGCACTCCACCACGGTGGAGGGGCCGCGGCGCGCGTCGCCGCCGAGGTAGACGTCGGGCAGGCTGGTTTCCAGGGTGACGGGATCGACGGCGAAATGGCCGGCCGGATCCGCGGGGATGCCGAAGGAGCGAAGAAAGGCGCCGTCGACGCGTTCCCCGATGGCGGCGATGACGTGGTCGGCCGGAACGTCCACCGTTTCTCCCGGGACCGGCGTCACCGTGGCCCGGCCGTCCGGCCCGGGTTCGCCGAGAATCATGCGTTGGCATTTGAGAATTCCGTTTCCGATGGAGATCGGGGCGAGGAGTTCCCGGAAGGCCACCCCGTCGGCCAGGGCGTTGTCGTACTCCTCGCGGTCCGCGGGCATCTGGTCGGCGGTGCGGCGGTACACGATGGCCACCTGTTCGACGCCGGGGACCTTCGTGGCGGCCCGGGCGGCGTCCATGGCGGAGTTGCCGCCCCCCACCACCGCCACCGAGCGGCCGAGGCGCAGGGATTCCGGGTTCGTGTTGAAGGACCGCAGGAAGGGCACGGCCGCCGAGACCCGGCTGGTGTCCCCTTCCAACCGCAGTTCGCCGGACAGCCCCGCCCCCACGGCCAGGAAAACGGCGTCGAAACCCTCTTCGCGGAGGGCGATGGCGGTGAAGTCGTTCTCGGGCGGGAGGCAGAACTGCACGCCCAGGGCGCGGACGCCGTCGGCATCCAGGGCGATCTCCTCCGGTGCGATGCGGAAGCGCGGGATGACGTGGCGCACCGTGCCGCCGGGCTCGGCCTCCCGGTCCAGCACGGTCACCGCCGCGCCGCCCCGGGCCAGGAACCAGGCCGCCGCCAACCCGGCGGGGCCGGCCCCCACCACGGCGACGCGCGGGGCGTCGGCGTCGCGGGCCGGCCGGGGCGGGACGTACTCGGCCCGGTGGGCCGCCGCCAGCTTCAGGTCGCGGATTCGCACCGGTTCGTCGTAGTCGTTGCGCGAGCAGGCCGCCATGCACTGGTGGTCGCACACGGTACCGGTGATGCGGGGCAGGGGGTTCTGCCGGGCGATGCAGCGCCGGGCGGTTTCGAAATCGCCGTTGGCGATGGCGTGGGCGTAGCCGGGAACGTCCTGCCCGATGGGGCAGTTGGCCACGCAGGGGGCCTGCACGCAGTCGAAGACGGGCAGCGGGCGCAACACCTTGAGGCCGGAGCGGGAAGACTTGCCCTGGTGGAGGGCGGAAGGTTCCACCGCCCGGCGGGACAGGGCCTGCAGGCCTTCGACGTCGAGGTCGGGCCGTTCCCACGCCTCGGCGGGGGCGTCCTCCATCTGCCGGGCCATCTGGGCCAGCCGGCGGTAGCCGCCCGGCTTGAGGAGGTCGGTGGCCAGGGTGACGGGGCGGACGCCGCAGGCGAACAGTTCGCCGACGTTCCCCTCGGTGACCCCGCCGGAGAAGGAAATGTCGAGTTGGCCGTGGAAGTGCCCCGCGAGCCGGGCGGCCAGGGTCGCCGTGAGCGGGAACAGGGCGCGGCCCGACATGTACATCTCTTCCCCGGGCAGGACGCCCCGGTTGTTGACGGTGGCCAGCGTGTTGGAGAGCTTGACCCCGAAGCGGCGCTTCAGGCTCCCGGCGAAGGACCTGAGCCTTTCCAGCATGGCCAGCGCGTCGGGGTACTGGAGATCGTGGCGGAAGGAGTCCTCCTTGAGTTCGATGTGCCGGTAGCCGAGGGAGTGGAGCGTGTCCCGCACGAATTCGTACCCGAGGAGGGTCGGGTTGAGCTTCACGTAGACGTCGAGGCCTTTCTCCGCCAGCAGGTGGCGGCAGATGGCCTCGATGTCGGCCGGCGGGCAGCCGTGCATGGTGGAGAGGGACACCGACGAGCAGATGGCGGCCGGCGGGTTCTCCAGGAGCTTGCGCAGGCCGGAGACGTCGGTGTGGAAGCAGTCGAACCGGCCGTCGTCCAGGGCCCGGCGCAGGGCATCCACACCCGCGCGGAAGGCCGGGTGGGCGGAGGCGTCGATCAGGGCCTCGATGAAGGCATCCATCTTGGGCGTCCGGATTCCCTCGAGGTCGTAGCCCACGCTCATGTTGAACACGAAGCCCCGCCCCGGTTCCTCCGGGAAGAGCAGCTCCTGGAGGGCGTGGGTCAACAGCCAGGCCTTGACGTACTCGTCCAGGGCCGCGCCCACCGTGAGTTCGGTGGACCACTCGGTGTTGTAGCCCTCGGCTTCGGCGTCGATGCAGGGCTTGGGAATCTCCAGGGTGTCCATTTTCTGGACGGTCTTCAGTTCGATGAACCGCCCGCCGCAGAGGTAGGCCGCCAGGATGTTGGGCGCCAGCTGGGTGTGCGGCCCGGCGGCGGGCCCGAGGGGCATGGAGCAGGGACGGCCGAACAGGTCGGCCTGCCGGGGGGACCGCTTCGGGAAGAAGGCGATTTCGGGGATGCCGAAAATGGCTTCGGTGGTGGCATATTCTCCGCTGATCCAGTTCAGCAGGGCCTCGAAGGAAGGCGGACGCATGATGTCGCTCATGGGGATCTCCTTGGCGTGACGTGGGCGGAATGACCGCCCCGCTATCCTAACACCAAAGCCGACCGTTCGTACAGTGCCGAAGGGGCCGCGGCCGCCCCCGGCCGCCACGGGGCGGGGCGGCGGCATCTTTCGGATTGTCAGGGGCGGTTCTGTCGCCTATAATGCAACAGACATTTAACGCCGTGAAGCTTTCATGGAACTTCAGACATTAGGCAAATACAATCTGGACAGGGTCATCGGCCGCGGCGCCATGGGCGTCATCTACGAGGCCTTCGACACCGTCCTGCACCGGAAAGTGGCCATCAAGACCATGACCGGCGAGCTCACCAACGACCCCAACCTCCGCAAGCGGTTTTACATGGAGGCCCGCGCCGCGGCCAACCTCCATCACGTGAACATCATCACCATCCACGACCTGGGCGAGGAAGGGCGCACTCCCTACATCGTCATGGAACTGCTGGAGGGGACGGACCTCAAATCGCTCTTCCAGCAGGAGAAGACCCTCTCCTTCGCGCGGATCCTGCAAATCGGCGCCCAGGCTTCCCACGGGCTGAACTACGCCCACGCCAACAACGTGGTGCACCGAGACATCAAGCCCGCCAACGTGTTCGTCTGCTCCAACGAGACCGTCAAGATCCTGGACTTCGGCGTGGCCCACGTGGTCTCCTCCACCCTCACCCAGGCCGGGATGCTGCTGGGCTCCATCGGCTACATGGCCCCGGAGCAGATCGTGGGGCAGAAGGTGGACGGGCGGGCCGACCAGTACTCGGTGGGCGTCATCCTGTACGAGCTTGTGACGGGCGTCAAGCCTTTCATCGAAAAGGATATCACCGCGACGATCCACGCGATCATGAAGAACCCGCCGGTGCCGCCCCGGAACATCCGGGACGATTGCCCCCCCGACGTGGAGAAGATCATCCTGCGTTGCCTGAGCAAGAACCGGGAGGATCGCTATCCCGCCATGGTGGAAGTGGCCAAGGCGATGGAGTGCGCCCTGGATTCGGGCCGCCCCGCGGAGGCGGTCCCGGTGAAGGTCTCCCGCACCCTGGCCGACATCTCGGTGTCCGGCAAGTCGGCGCTGCCCCTGGTGCACCCGCAGATGGAGACGCGGGAATGGCTGTCCATCCAGGAGTTGCTGTCCCAGACCCGGTCCAGGGTGCAGAACGGGGAAGTGCAGGAGGCCTTCGGCCTGCTGAAGGAGCACTACAAGATCTACCAGAAGGACCCCGAGTTCATCACCTGCTTCCGCCAGGTGAAGGCCGAGAAGGAGAGCTTCGACAAGAAGGCCCTGCTCCAGAAGCATTACCACGACGCCCTCAAGCTGCTGGACGAGGACAATTTCAAGCTGGCCCGGCTGGAGTTGGAGACCCTGCTGAAGATCGAGCCCTCCTCGGTGCTCATCAGCCAGCTGGAGCAGGAGATCACCCACCGGGAAACCCTGGCCCAGCTTCAGGACTGGGGGGAAGAGGCCGACAAGATGCTGACGGCCGGCCAGTGGCAGGACCTGGCCCGGCACATCGGGGAAGGGCGTTCCCGGTTCCGCCGGGACAACTCCTTCCTGACGCGCGAGACCCAGCTGGCCGTCCGCGTGGAGAAAGCCGTCCAGAAAGCCTTCCGGCAGGCCGAGCAGACCCTGGCCTGGAAGCCCTTCGTCGACGCCGTGGCCCCGCTGGCCGCCCTCTACCCGGACCGCGACGGCGTCAACGCTCTCTACTCCGAGGCGCAGAAGCAGGCCGGGTTGCAGCAGGTCATCGTCCGGCTGCAGGAATGGGTCGACCAGAGCGAGGAACTGCTGGCCCAGAAGAAATGGCGGGAGGTGGACGTCCACCTGTCTTCCGGGGACCTCGCCTTCCAGGAACTCCCCGAGTACCGGGAATGCCGCGCCAACGTCCTGGTGAAGCGGGAAAAGGCGGAGATCGCGGGCGCCATCCAGGATGTCGCCCCCCTGGAAGCGCAGGGCCAGTGGGCCGCCGTGGCGGACATGCTGCGCCCGATTTTGCGGAAGTACCCGGAAAGTCGCATCCTAGTCGAAAAATACAATCAGGTGATGAAGGACAAGTTGGAGAAGGAACGGCAGGACGCCCTGCGCGACTTCCTGGCCGACCAGGCGCGCATCGTGGATTCCATGCTGAAGACCCATCAGCTGGAGCAGGCCAAGAAGTACCTCATGGTCCTGCTGGACAAGTATCCCGGCACCACGGAGTTCGAGGAGAGGATGATCGACCTGGAGAACCGGCTGGGCTTCCAGCGGTCGGTGACCGAAATCCGCGGGCTCATTGAGGCGGAGGACTACGGCGGCGCCGCCGACCTCTTCCAGATGCTCCGGGAGGCCTACCCCGACGAGGTGCAGCTGGAAATCCTCAAGCACGAGCTGGAAAACCTTCGCATGACTCTCGACACCCGGAACCTCCGGGCCAACATGGGGGCGAGGTTGCAGAACGCGCTCCAGCTCGCGGAAAAAGGCGCCTTCGACAAGGCCCTGGAAATCGTGCAGACCCTGCTGAAGTCAAACCCGGAGCACACCTCCCTGTACGCCATCAGCATCACCATCGAAGGCAAGCAGGCGGCGCACGAACGGGAGACGCTGCTGACGGAACTCCGGGAGATCGAGCGCATGGAAACCGACGGCGACCTGTACTTCGCCTGCGAGAAGGCCGCCTCGCTGGTGCCGCGTTTTCCCGGCGAGGCTTCCCTGACCACCCTGAGCCAGGCCCTGCGCAAGAAGTACGTGGACGGCCAGGTGGACCGGATCCGCGCCGCGGTGGGACGGGGCGCCCTGAAGGAGGCCCAGTCCATCATCGAGACCAACAACCGGCTGTTCCCCGACGAGACTTCCTTCGGCGAACTGGCCGAAGAGCTCGACATGGAGAGCCGCAAGGCCGACTTCATCGCCGCGGAGATGGGCCGGGTCAGGCAGGCTTTGGCGGAAAACCGCATCGACGAGGCCCTGGAGATCGTCAACTCCCTCATCCCGCTGGTCCCGGAAAACCAGGAACTCAAGGAAATACTGAAAGACATCGTCTTCCGCAAGACCCGGAAAATCTAGCCGGCCAGGTCGGCGCAAAGTTCCGGGGAGCGTCTCGCCTCCCGGCCGCCGTCCTTCTCGGGCTTCCGGCCGGTGCGGTGGCCGGCGCCGCCCCCCCGCTGCCCCGGGAACGGTTCCGAACCGGCATCCGCCAGAAAATGCTTGGCGATTTTCCCGAGTCGGGCGAAAATGCAGGCAAGGCACATCATGAACAGTCTCGATTCCAAGCGGTCGCCGCGACCTTTTTCCTTTCCCCTTACCGCCGCCCTGGCGGTGGCCGTCTTTGCCGTCTTTTCCTTCCTGACCTGGCAGGACCTGGGCGGGCGGGCCTTCATCGTCTTCTTCGACGACGCCATGATGACCCTGGTCCCTGCCGCGGTGGGCGCGCTGGGCGTGCTCCGTTCCCGGCGCACCGTCGAGCCCCGGGACCGCCGGGGCTGGTTCTGGCTGGGCCTTTCGTCGCTTTCCTTCTCCGCTGGCATGGTGGTCTGGGACTTTCTCCAGGTCGCCTACCCCGATCACGTGCCCTATCCCTCCCTGGGCGACGTCGGTTTTTTGGCGGCCATCCCGCTGGCGGGCTACGGCATGGCCTGCTTCGCCAAGGTCGGCGTGGAGCATTACTGGAAGTTGAAAGCCGTGCTGGACGCCCTCCTGATCGCCTCGGCCATGTTCGTCATCGCCTGGGACGTGGTGCTCCGGGTGCTCTACAACGCCGGCGGGCAGCCCGTCCTCAACAAGGTCGTGGGGCTGGCCTACCCGACGCTGTATTTCGGCGTGGTGGCGCTGCTCGTGTTCCTGGCGGGCCGGATTCCTTCCCGTTCGCGCAAGTGTTTCTGGCTGAACCTGACGGGCATCTTCGGGCTGGCCACCGTCAACGTGCCCTACTCGCTCTTCTGCCTGAACGGCTCCTACTACACCGGCCACCCCATCGACTCGCTCTGGATCGCCTCTTTCGCCGCCCTCGGCCTGGCGGCGGCGTGGTACCCCCGGAGCGTCCCCGCGGAGAAAGGGAGCGGGGCGCCCATCGCCAGGCGAATCACCCTGTTCTTCCCCTACCTCCCCGTCCTGGGCGTGGGGGTGGTCTGGATCAACGGCTTGCGGGCCGGGCAGGTCCCCGACGCTGCCATGGGCATCGGAACCGTGGCCTGCGTGATCCTGCTGACGGCCCGGCAATTCGTGGCCATCCTGGATTACCACCTGCTCGCCCGCAACCTCGAGCGCCGGGTGGCCGAGCGGACGGCCGACCTGGCCCGCAGCGAGAGCCGCTACCGCCTGCTGGCCGAGAACGTGGCGGATGTCATCTGGACTGCCGACCTGGACCTTCGCTATACGTTCGTCAGCCCCTCGATCGTGCGGCAGCGGGGGTTCGACCCCCATGACTACCTGGGGAAAAGCATCACCGACACGCTGCCCGCCGAGGCCAGCCGGCGCGTGGCGGAGGCCGTCCGGGTGGGTCGGAGCCGCCTGGAGTCCATCGGCGATTGGCCGCCCCTGCAGCTGGAACTGGAAACCCGGCGCAAGGACGGTTCCCCCCTGTGGATCGAGTCGCGGATCACCCCCATCGTCGGGAGTTCCGGGCGGGTCGAGGGCCTGGTGGGCGTTTCCCGCGACATCTCCGAGCGGCGGAAGTCGGACGCCGAGAAGCTGCAGCTGGAGGCGCAGCTCCACCAGTCGCAGAAGATGGAGGCGGTGGGGCGCCTGGCCGGGGGTGTGGCCCACGACTTCAACAACATCCTGACGGCCATTTTCGGATACTGCAACCTGCTCCAGAACAGCCTCTCCCTGCACGACCCGCTGCAGGAGGACGTGAAGGAAATCGAAAAGGCCGCCCAGCGGGCTTCCGACATGATCGGGCAGCTCCTTTCCTTCTCCCGCCGGCAGGTGGTTTCGCCCCGGGTCATCGACCTGAACGCCGTCCTCGCCCTGGCCGAGAAGATGCTTCGCCGCCTCATCGGGGAGGACGTCCATCTCCGGATGAACCTGAGCCCCTCGCTGTGGAACATCCGCATCGACCCGCACCAGGTGGACCAAATCGTCATGAACCTGGCAGTGAACGCCCGGGACGCCATGCCCACGGGGGGCGAACTCTGCGTGGGGACGGCCAACGTGCGTCTGGACGGGACTTTCGCGGCCGTCCGGAAGGGGTTGCCGGAAGGCGATTACGTCGTGCTGACGGTGAGCGACACGGGGTGCGGGATCCCCCTCGAGGTGCAGCAGAAGATTTTCGAGCCCTTCTTCACCACCAAGGGCCTGGGGCAGGGAACCGGCCTCGGCCTGGCCACGGTCTACGCCATCATGCAGCAGTACCACGGCTACATCGACGTGGAGTCCAGGCTCCAGAAGGGCACTTCCTTCCGCCTGTACTTCGCCCGGGAGGAGGCCGGGCTGACGCAGCCCGAGCTGGTGCCGGAAGCGCCGCGGCCGGCCCGGGAGAAGGGGGTGGTCCTGGTGGCCGAAGACGACGCCATCGTCCGCATGCTCATGGAGAAGGTGCTCCGAGAGACGGGGTACACGGTCCTCTCCGCGCCGGGGGGGCGGGAAGCGGCGCAGGTCGCCGAAAACTTCGAGGGCGTCATCCATCTCCTGCTGACGGACATCATCATGCCGGGGATGAACGGCAAGGAGCTGTACCGGAAGCTCAAGGCCGAGCGGCCGGACATCCGGGCCCTGTTCGTTTCCGGGTACACCGGCAACACCCTGGAACACTACGGCATCCTCAAGGAAGGGCTGAACTTCCTGGCGAAGCCGTTCACCTCCCTCTCTCTCCTGGACCGGGTCCGCGAAATTCTCCAGGAACCCTGAACGGCTCCCCACCCACGGGCAAGCCCCTGCGCTCGCCTCGTCTCTGTGCCCGACCACGGGACGCGGGTGCGCCGGGCGCCGCAGCGCCGCCACGCAGGCGCCTTCCGCCGGAAGGCGCACCCATTGGCAGGATATCGCCCGGAGCCTACGGCACCACCGGTGGGTGTCCACGAACGAACAAGTGGGTGTCCACAAGTGGTTGGTGGTGTCCACGGACGACTCGGCTGTTTTTCTGAATGGGGGGCGGCTTCCGTCCCGGGCAAGAACAATCGCGCATTGCGCTGATAAAACAGTGTATGAGTGGTTTGGCCACGCCCTGCCTTTGGCCCGTGTTCCCCGTCTCCGCCCATGAGAAGTTCTTAAAGCGTTTACGGTCAACCTTTCGCTGGGGGCTTTGTGCCTTGCTGCCTTTGTGGTAAAAATAAAATCTTATTGCGTTTTCGCGGAACGTGCGGGGGTCCAGGTGGCCAGCAGGAGGCCGCCGAGCATGACGGCGCCGCCGAGGGCGAAGTAGCCCGTGATGCCCCGGCCGTTGAAGAGGAAGTCGAAGATGGCGGTCAGGGGCGGGTTCAGGTAGACGAAGAGGGTGACGTTGGACGCTTTCCAATGCTTCAGGGCGACGAACCAGAGGGCGAAGGCGAGCACGGTGCAGGCCAGGGCGAGGAACGCCAGGGAGAAGTGCTGGCCGGCCGAGAAGCGCCACCAGCGCCCCAGTAGGTCGCCGTTGAGGGCGAAGAAGAACGGCGCGCAGCCGACGGAGAGCACGACGTAGTTGTAGGCCACGGGCGAGTGCCGCTGCATGAGGGGCTTGCTCAGGACCGTGCTGACGGACCAGCACAGCGAGGCGCCCATGATGCAGAAAGCGTAGGGCAGCTTGTCCGCCGTGATCAGCGAACCCGTCGAGGCGTAGCTCACCTTGCCGAGCAGCACGACGATGGCCAGCCCGCCGAAGGTGACGAGGGTGCTCCCCAGCCGGCGCAGGGAGAAGCGCTCCCCCAGGTAGCGGAAGGCCATGGAAAGGGTGAACAGGGGCGTGAGCGAGATGAGCAGGGAGGAGGCGCCGGGCGTCACCCAGGACATGCCGGTGTTGAGCAGGAAGTTGTAGCCGAGCACGTTGAGCATCCCGCAGGCGAGGATGCGCCCGAAGTGCTCCCGCAGCAGCCGGAGCGACTCCCGGCGGTAGAGGCCGAAGGCGATGGCCAGGCTGACGATGCCCACGGGGACGAAGCGCAGGGTGACGAGTTCCAGGGCCGAGACGCTCTGCCGGAGCACAGCGATGGCGATGAAGGAGTTGGCCCAGATGAGGAAGGTCACGATCATCAGGGTCAGGACGAAGGCGTCGGAGCGGGTCATGGGCTCACCATCACTGTGGGGCTGCTGGCCACAGCGGCCGCTCCCCGGCCGGTCGGCGCGGCCCGGCGGGCGGTCTGACGCTCCTGGTCCGGCTTCTTCCGGGCCGCCGCTAGTAGTGGGTCGCGATAGTCGAAGCCGGCCAGGAAGGGCGTGGGGTCCAGCCGGGCGATGCCGGCGGCCCGGTTGGCCAGCACGTTTTCCACGCTGCGGGCCATGGGTTCGGGCATGAAGGGGAATCCGCCGGGGGGGGGGGCGCATTCGGCGGGGCAGCCCGGGGCCGACGGCGGCCCGGCCGGCAGGACCTCGAACAGCCGCGCGGTGGAGGTCCGGCGCTGACGGACGCACACCGGCACGAAACCGGCCCGGAGGATCCCGATGCGGCCTCCGCCGACAGGGCCGGCCTCGATCCAGGCGATGGCGCTCCTTTCCCGCGGCTGGGTGCGCTGGCCGGAGATGAAGTTGCCCAGCGAGTAGAACACCAGGCAGGAAGCATCTTCCCCGCCGCGCTTCACCCGCAGGACCTCGGCGCCCTGCAGGATGTGCGGGTGGGAGCCGATGATGAGGTCGACGCCGTTCTCCGCCAGCCAGCGGGCGGTGTCCCTCTGCTGCCGGGTGGGCGTCGGCTGGTATTCGTTCCCCCAGTGCGCGGAGACAGCGATCAGGTCCGGGCGGCGGCCGGGGGGCAGGGCGCGCAGAGCGTCCAGGCGTTTCTTCAGTTCCGTCCGGTCCTCCTGCTGCGGCCGGGCGCCGACGCCTTCCGGCAGCGGGAAATTGAGGAGGCCGGTGAAGGCGAGGAAGGCGATGCGGACGCCCTTGACCTCGACGACGCAGTCGTAATCGGCGTCTTCCAGCTGGAAGAAGGGGGGGAAGAGGCTGCCCGCCAGCCGTGGCTGCAGCGGGCCCGTTCCCGTGCGCAGGAAGCCCAGGCCGTCCAGGACGGCGGCCGTTCTCAGGATGCCCCGGGAAAACCGGTCCAGGGTGTGGTTGTTGGCCAGGGTGAGCACGTCGAAGCCGGCCTCGCGCAGGGCGCGGGCGTAGGCGTCCGGCGAGTTGAACATGGGGTAGCCGGTGTAGCCGGATTGCGGCCCCGCCAGGACCGTCTCCAGGTTTCCCACGGCCAGGTCGGCCCGGGCGAGGATGGGGGCTGCCGGGGCGAAGCAGGGGCGGAAGTCGTGCCCGTCGCCCTGGCGGGCGCCTTCCAGTTGGGTGTCGTGGCACATGAGGTCGCCGACGGCGGCGATGGTCAGCCGGCTGCCGGCCTTCGCCGCCGTGCCGGAGGCAGACCCGAGAACGAGCATCATCGAGGTCAGGAACCAGGCGCACGGGAATCCCATGGGAGCCGCTCCGCGGAAAAGTGCCGCCCCCGGAGGGGGGAGGAGGCATTCTATCAGTTTCTGTGCGCAATGGAAGGCCGCCGAAAGGGGTTTCCGCTCTACCCCGGAGTTTTGCGATGTGTCGACTTCCCTGCATGATATAATGGCGCTCCTTGTGAACCCGGTACCTGGAGCGCACCATGATCATGTCCGGCAGCCTGGCGTTCATCAACGCCCCGTCGCTTTTCCAGTACATCGAGAACAACCGGAAGACCGTGACGTTCTCCATCCGGTGCCCGGACGGGCAGCGCACGTTCTATTTCGTGGACGGCAAGGTCGTCTGGGCTTCCTCCGAATTCCCGGACGAGCAACTCGGGGAGTACCTCATCGAGAGTGGGGTGTACACCCGCGACCTTCTGGACGTGGAACTGCGGAAATCGCAGGAGGCCGGCGAATCATTCACCGCCTGGCTGGTCCAGCAGGGCAAAGCCAGCGAAAAGGACCTCGAAAACGCCGCCGGGCAGCTGACGCGGCGGGTCATCTTCAACACCTTCCGGGAGTCCCGCGGCGAATTCGAGATGGAAGCCGGCGTGCCCCGGCAGGTGGCCTTCGGGAAAATCCAGCTCAGCCCGAAAAATCTGGTCATGGAGTTTTTCGAGAGCATGGGGCAGGCGGCGCCCTTCGATGTCGGCAGCATGGAGTCCGCCGGCACCGAGGAGGACTTTTCCCTGGCGGACGACCTCCTCCTCACGCGGGCCATCGACCGGAAAGTCGAGATGGCGCTTTTCCCGGACAGCGTCGTCCAGCTCATGATGCAGATGTTGGACCCGGTGGTCTCCACCGACCGGCTGGCCGGCATCCTGGCCGCCAACCCCGACCTGGGCAGCCGCTTCCTCAAGGCCGTCAACACGCCGCATTTCATCGCCGGCCGCACCGTGAAGTCGCCGGGGCAGGCGGTGGCGCTGCTCGGCGTCCGCGAGTCGGCCCAGCTCGCCCTGGCCCTGTCGGTGGGCTGCATGCGCACGCACGTCCGCTTCCAGGACCTGCGCCGGCGCCTGAACTCCGAGAGCGTCCGCACGGCCTTCTTCGCCCGCGACATGGCCCACTGCGCCGGCCGGGACACGGAGGAGTACTTTCTCCTGGGCCTGCTCCGCCGGATCGGGACGCTCATCGCCCTGGACGTCATCGAGAAGAACATGGCCAAGACCGACATCCCCCCGCTGGAGCGCAGCCCCCGCTTCGAGGCGTTCCTGGTGGCGATGGAACCCGCCGTGGCGGCCCGCTGGATGCACCAGGTCAAGCTGCCCGAGCTCATCCTCGACTCCCTGCGGCGAGCCGTTTTCGTGACCGAGGACTCGGCGCACGAGGATTTCCGGTCCACCCTCATGCGCCTCGCCTTCCGGGCTTCCCGGGAAATCGCCTTCGCCGGCGAGGACGAGGCCATCCACCGTGCGCTGCAGGGGCTTTCTCTCCGCAAGGACCTCGCCCTCGGGGAAGCGGACGCCATCCGCCTTGTCGGCAAGATGCTCGACTCCGTGCAGACGGCCGAGATCCTCTGGAGCGTCTGATGGACGAAGGCCGGGAGAATCGCCTATACGTTCCCGGGCCGGCGGCGGCCGGCCAGGTCCTGGTCGTGGCCGGCGAGGCTTCGGGGGATATCTACGCCGCCCAGGTGGTCCGGGCCGTCAACGAGATGGTGAAGGGGGGCGCGCCGCCCCGGTTTTTCGGATCCGGGGGCGACGCCATGCGGGCCGAGGGCGTCGAACTGCTCATGGACATTCACGCCCTCTCGGCCATCGGGCCCATCGAGGCGCTGAAGCTGGCGGGCAACTACTTGCGCCTTTTCCGGCTGCTGCTGGCCGAGCGGAAGCGGCGGCAGGCCAGGGTCGCCCTGCTGGTGGACTTTCCGGACTTCAACCTGCCCCTTTCTGGCTTTCTCCGGCGCCGCGGGGTCCATTCCCTGCAATACATCTCGCCCACGGTGTGGGCCTGGCGACCGGGCCGGATCCGGGTCATCCGCCGCAACGCCTCGCGTCTGCTCTGCATTTTCCCCTTCGAGGAGAAGCTCTACCGCGATCGGGGGGTAAACGTGGAGTACGTCGGCCACCCCATGCTGTCAACCGTCTCCGAGATCGAGCCGCCCGAGGCCTTCCGGGCGCGGTACGCCCTGCCGGACGACCGCTGCCTGGTCAGCGTCCTGCCGGGCAGCCGCCGCAAGGAAATCCAGCACATCCTGCCGGCCGTGCTGGAGGCGATGGCCATCCTCAAGCGCGATTTCCCCACGGTCATGTTCCTTGTTCCCACCGCTTCCGAGCGCTCCCGGGCCGCGATCGAGGCCATGCGGAACGATTTCTGCGAATCGGGAAAGGGCCTTTCGCGGGAGGACGTCCGGCTGCTGGACGGCGACGCCACCAACTGCATGGCCAACTCGCGCGCCGGCATCGTGAAGTCGGGGACCTCCACGCTCCAGGCGGCAGTGGCCGGTACGCCCTTCGCGATGGTCTACCGGACCACCCGGCCAACCTGGACGCTGGGCCAGATCATCCTGCGGAACAAGTATTTCTGTATCGTCAACCTGATCGCCGGGCGGGAAGTGGTGCCGGAGATTCTCCAGAACCGCCTCACGCCGGATAACGTGGCGAACGCACTGTCGGGTCTGCTGCGGTCCGAAACGGCCTATCTCGCCATGAAACGGGAGCTCGAGCAGATCCGCGACACCCTGGGCAGTCGGAACGCGCCCCGCCGAGTCGCCCAGTGCCTGCTGGAGGCGCTGGGGTATACGCCAAACCGGGAGGAAGACATTCATGCGTAAGTATATTTTTACCATCATATTGATGGGCTGCGGGCTGGCCGCCCTCGCCGCCGGCGAGCAGCGCCACCCCGGCCTCAACGTGCTGTTCACCGCCCTGGACATGCGGGTCTCGCCCCAGGAAAACAAGCTGGAAGCCACGGCCCGCATCCGGTTCGCCCTCCGCGACAAGACCAACTACGCGGCCTTCCGGCTCAACGGAAACCTGGCCGTGGAGTCCGTGCAGGCCGCGGACGGCGCCGAGCTCCGCTTCGTCCAGGATTCCGGCGAGAAGGCCCTGGTCATCGTTCACCTGGGCGAGCAGGTGGAACCCGGCGCGGAGCGGGAAATCCGGATCCGCTACGCCGGCGTTTTCGCCTCCTCGGGCTTCGACTTCAACCAGGCGGTGGGGATGGAGTCCCGGGCCCAGCTGAGCGAAGACCGGGTGGAGCTCTTCCCCACCTCGTTCTGGTACCCTGCCTCCATCGACGTCATGGACCGTTCCCAGTACGACCTGCGGATCCTGCTGCCGGAAGCCTGGGCGGCGTTCACCGTCGGCACGCCGCTCGAGAACCCGGACGCGGGCGAAACCCTGCTCCAGGCCAGGCCGGGCGAGAAGGTCCGGCAGTTCCGGACAGGCCGGGAGTCGCTTCCGCCTTCGCTGGTGGCGGGCCGTTTCCGCCTGTCCGAACGCAAAACCGCCGACGGCGGGGTCATCCGCTTCGCCCTCCGCACGGAATTCGCAGCTGAGGATGCTGCGCTCGGCCGCGTCGCGGCCGCGGCGACGGCCGTCGACGGCCTGATTCCCTATATCCCCTGGCCGGGCAATCTGACGGTGGTGGAAACTGGCGACGACGCCCAGGATGTCGGCGGGATGGAGGGCATCGTCCTCCTGCGGAAGAAAGACTTTGGGGAAGGGCACGCCCGGGTGCGGGAACAGCTGCGGCGTCTCGCCCTGCAGAAATGGCTGTTCCAGGTGCGCTTCGCGGAGGCGGGCGACCTGTGGATCCCGGAGGGGCTGGCCCGGCTGGCGGCGGCGCAGCTCGGCGACCCGAAGGGCGGGGAGGCCGCCCTGGCCTCGGACATGCGCCTGAGCGCCATCGACGCGCTCCGCTACGCCGAGACCGAGACCGTGCAGAAGGGCGCCCGCTTCGGCCAGGGTTCGGAAAAGTACCTCTCGGTGGTGGTCTCCAAGGGGGCCTGGATTCACTACATGCTGCAGACGGTGATGGGGCCGCAGCCTTTCCGGAAACTCCTGGAGACGGCCGCGGCGAAAGGCCGGCAGGAACCGCTGGGATCGGCCGACTGGGCCCGCCTGGCTTCCGCGGCCGCCGGGCACGACCTGGGCTGGTTCTTCCCCCAGTGGGTCGAGGGCGTGCAACTGCCTCGCCTGTCCACCGAGTACATCATCGAGCGCTTCTCCAAGGGCGGCTACCAGGCGGCCGGGAAGATCATGCAGCAGGGCGCGTTCTTCACCCTGCCCCTGGAACTGCGCATCGACCTGAAGGATTCGTCCAAGGGGGCCGAGCGCCAGACCCTGCAGACCGGCGGGGCCGTCACGCGCTTCTGCTACCCTGTCAAGGAGCGCCCCCTGCGCATCGAACTCGATCCGGATTACCGGATCCTCCGGAAATCGAAGGACATCGAGATCGACGTCCACTTCACTCGCGGCGACGAGGCCTTCGAGAGCGGGGACAACGAGTCCGCCGTGGAGTTCTATAAGAAGGCCGTGGAGCTGGAGAACCGCAATTCCTTGGCTTTCTATAAGATGGCAATGGTTTTCTTCTCCCAGGGCAACTACAACGCCGCCCTGGACACCTTCCGGGACGCCCTCAACGGCAACGGGCGGCCGGAGTGGGTGATCGCCTCGTCCTTCCTGATGGTGGGCAAGTGCTACGACCTGCTGGGGCAGCGCGAGCGCGCCGTGGCCGAGTACAACAAGGCCCTCAACACCAAGGACGACTCCCGCGGCGCGGTCACCGAGGCGGGGAAACTGGTCAAGGACCCCTTCGTCCTGCCCGGCGGGACCCCGGCCGCGGCGGCGGGCGAGGAAAAAGGGAAGGCGGATAAAGAGGAAGGCCCGCCGAAGAAGGGAGAAGCCGGGAAGACCGGGGAGGGGAAATAAGGGCCATGGGCAACGCAACAGCCAGAGCCTGCTTCCTGCTGGCGGTCGTGGCGTCGTTCGCCGGAACCCTGGCCCGGGCGGGGACTTTTTTCGCCTACACCGATGCCCAGCGGGTCTACACCCTCGAGTTCCGCAAGCCGAACCGGGCCGTTTTCAACGTGCTGAACCTGAGTCGCTTCATTCAGGTGATCGAGCCCCAGGACTTCCTGGTGGCGGGGCGGAGCGGCTCGGTGGTGGTGGGGCAGGTCTTCGCGGAAAAGGACCAGAGCGGCCAGGTCCGCTATACCGCGTCCCGCATCGTGCCGCCGCGCACCTTCTCCGGAGTGGACCTGTGGGGCGCTTTTCCCGGCGTGGACGACCCGCTGCGGGTCTTCGCCACGTCGGGGGGGCGGGTCTTCGAGATGGAGTCCCTGGACGAGGCGGCTTTCGACGTGCTGCTTTCCCGGCTCGAGGAGACCGACCTCTCCGCCGAGGACATGGTGGCCGAGCTGAAGTCCCGGGAGGTGCCCGACTACGGGATCTACCACTCCTTCGAAGAGGCCCAGGGCTACCTGCCGGCCTTCGAGAAGGCGCTCACCGAGGACGGGGTGAACCCGACGAAGGTCATCCGCCAGGTTCCGGTGGCGCTCACGCCCGAAGCCGAGGCGGCAGGTTTCCGCGAGAAGGTGGTGGTGCGGATTGCCGTTGACATGGCCGGCAACATCGTTTCCTTCACCTTCGAGAAGCCCCCCCCCTACGGCATGGGCCGGCGCATCGAGGAGTCCATCCGCAACGGCTGGCGCTTCCTGCCGGCCACGTCGGGCGGGGAGGTCGTGGCTTCCGAAGCCCGGATCACCCTGGATTTTTCCAGGCAGAACCCGGCCGCCCCGGCCGGAACCCGCTGAACCCCGGAGGCGGCATGGGCCTGGAGAAGTTCTTCACCCTCGACGCCCTCGGCCCGTGGCGGCAGGCCCTGCGCGAGCAGGGGCGCCGGGTGGTGCTGACCAACGGCTGCTTCGACCTGCTGCACGCGGGGCACGTGCGTTGCCTCCGCCAGGCGCGCGAGCTGGGGGACGCCCTGGTGGTGGCCATCAACACCGACGCCTCGGTGCGCCGGCTCAAGGGGCCCACCCGGCCCGTGCAGCCGGAGCGGGAGCGCGCCGAGATCCTCTGCGCCCTGACGGCCGTGGACGCCGTGATCCTCTTCGACGAGGACACCCCCCTGGACGTCGTCATGAAGCTGCGGCCGGACGTCCTCGCCAAGGGGGGCGACTGGGTGCCGGAGGCCATCGTGGGCGGGCGAGAGGTGCTCTCCTGGGGGGGGCGGGTCGTCTCCCTGCCTTTCCACGGTGGCCTGTCCACCACCCGCCTGGTGGAGGGGACGCCGCCGCCCGCCTAGCCGGAGCCGCCCGATTCAATCCCAGCGCAAGGTTTCCGGGTCCCAGACCCAGATGCGGATGCGGCCCGCCATGGCCACCGACAGGGCGACGTGGTCGCCCTGGGGGTTCCCCAGGTAGACCGTCCCGGGGCTGGACCAGCAACCGTCCGGCCCGACCGTCATGCAGTTCTTCGTGAAGGTGACGGGGCTCGCGGGGGCGCGGTCCGGCGAGGACGGCGGACCCAGCACGCCGTCGGCGTCGTAGCGGACCTGCTCCGGCAGGGGCGTGGGCGGGAAGGTCCGCTCGCCCCGGTCCTGCCGGCCGTTGGCGTCGAAGTCCTCCTCCACGGCGTAGCGCTGCCGGGGGGGATCGAAGCGGAGCCGGTAGTAGCAGTTGCGGGAGACCGCCAGGTAGCGGGCCCGCATCATGTCCGAGCGCAGGACCTGGGCGGCGTTCTCCAGCCGCACGAAACAGAGGTGGCGGAGAAGCCCCGGGACGACGAGGCAGGCCAGGACGCCGAGGATGGAGACGGCGACCATGGTTTCCAGGATGGTGAAGCCGCGGGCGGATGGCGAAGACATGCGTACCTCCTTGCCGGTGGATTGATAATGTGCTCACTGGAATAACGCACGAGCCGCCGATTTTCCGAAACCCGGGGGCAAAAAAATGTGGGCATCGCGGAAAATGCTTGATGACAATGGGGCGGATATGATGTAAAAGGAATTGGTATTCTTACGCCTACCTCTGCATCCGGAGCGAATCATGGTAAAGGATCGAGTCCAAATCGCAGGCCTGACGCATCAAGGCATGGTGCGCAAGGATAACCAGGACAGTTTCGGGTTCGTCGACCCCGAGAACCAGGCCGTCCTCGAGGAACGGGGGCGGTTGTTCATCGTCTCCGACGGCCTGGGCGGGCACCGCGGCGGCCAGGTCGCCAGCAAGATGTCGGTTGACATCATCCGGCAGGCCTACTACGAGACCAGCCTCCCGGTGGTCTACCCGGCCTTGCTCAAGGCCCTGGAAACCGCCAACACCGAGATTTTCGACCGGAGCTCCAAGAACGAGGACCTGCAGGGCATGGCTACGACCTGCACGGTGCTGGTGGTGAAGGACTCCCACCTCTACATGGCCCACGTGGGCGACAGCCGCGCCTACCTCATCCGCGACGGCGCCATCCGCCAGGTTTCCATGGACCACACCCTCGTGGAGGAGATGGTCCACAGCGGCATCCTCAACCAGGAGGAGGCCCGCTCGCACCCGGACAGCCATATTCTGACCCGCAGCCTCGGAATCCTCCCCTCGGTGGAAGTCGACATCCTGGAGCCGCCCCTGCCGCTGCTTCCGGGCGACCTGCTGCTGCAGTGTTCCGACGGCCTGACGACTTACCTGGATGCGAACGAGATTCTCAACGTCGCCACCGCCCACGACCCCCAGGAAGCCTGCCGGGCCTTCATCGAGACCGCCAACGAGCGCGGCGGGCGGGACAACATCACCGTCCAGATCGTCAAGGTCGAGCAGTCCGGCCAGGTGGCGTCCTCGTTCCTCGACGACACGCAGCCCCTGCTGGCCCACACCGACAAGATCCTGGGGCCCACGGCGCCCATCGACCTGTCCGGCCTCGGCGAGGCGGCCGGAGACGTCCGCTCCGAGATCGCCTGGGCGGGGATTTTCTACATCCTCTACATCGTCGGCCTGCTGGCCTTCTTCCACTACTTCGTGAAGTAGTTCCGCCGCTTGCTTTCTCCCAACCGCCTCCAGCCGGAGGCGCACCCGCATATTTTTCGCCCATCGTCATGTATACGTCGTATACTGGAGCCGGGGGTGAAACATGAAAGTGCTGTCGGCCCGATTGTCGGACAAGTTGTACGCCGACCTGGAGGCGGTGGCCGCGGAACGCCGGCGGAACCGGGGAGAGGTGGTCCGGGAGGCCATCGAGATGTACCTGGCCGCCTGGGCCGACTACCACGTCGCCATGGACCGGTTGCACGATCCCACCGACCTGTTGATGAGCGAGCAGGAGTTTCTCGACGAACTAGGCTGGGACGTCTGATGTATTCTCTCCGCTTCAAAAAGAGCGTACAGAAGGATTTCCGGCGGATCGGCGAAGAGGCGGCCCGACGGGTCATGGCGGGCATCCGGTCCCGACTGCTGCCGGACCCGCACGGGGCGGGCAAGCCGTTGAAAGGCGCCCTGGGCACGCTGTGGAGTTTTCGCGTTGGCGATTATCGGGCCCTCTACGACTTCAACGACACGGAAATCTGGGTCCTGGCCGTTCGCGTCGGGCATCGGCGGGAAGTGTATTCCGAGTGAAATATAGCAATTGAATGGAATCGGCCGCTGAGGCACCCGGCCGGAGGGCCGGGCGCCTCGCCGCTGATCTTTTCTCGCTCCTGGCGCGGGCCGGCGTTTCAGTCCAGCGCGTCCATGCGTTTCCACATGCGTTCCGCGGCGGCCGCGGCTTCGGCGTAGAGCGGCGCCGGATCGAAGGGGAAGCGCCGGTCGGCGTACACCACGTCGCCGTTGACGATCACCGTGTGCACGTCCCGCGAGGACATGCCGAAGGCGAAGTGTCCGGCCAGGTTGCCCGCCGACAGCGGCGTCGGCGCGACGTAGTCGAGCACGGTGAGGTCGGCGGCGTAGCCGGGGGCGACCTTCCCGAACTTCCGCCCGAAATAGCGCTTGAGGATGAGGTTGCCGTTCTGCAGGAAGCGCAGGTAGTCGGGCGGCCACAGCCCGGCACCGGCGTCGCGGTTCTTGAAGAAGGCGACCTTGCCTTCTTCGAACATGTCGGACCCGATGCCGTCGGTGCCCAGGGCGACGTTGCGCAGCGAGCCCAGCCCCGTGCGGAAGCCCACCCGGTTGTTCATGTTGGAGCGGGCGTTGTGCAGCAGGAAGGCGTCGCGCTCGTCCAGCAGTTCCAGTTCGGGCTCGCTGAGGTGCACCCCGTGGACGAGCAGGGCCTTCGGGCCCAGGAGGCCGGCCTTGTCCAGGCGCTGCAGGGGGCTCAGGCCGTAGTGGTGCTGGGCGTGGGAGAAGTCGTACGTGTCCTCCGACACGTGGCAGTGGATGCCGGCCCCGGTTTCCGCCGCCACCTCGGCCATCAGGCCCAGGGCGCGCTCGCCGAGGGTGAAGGGGGCGTGGCCGCCCACGGCGCCCTCGATGCGGTGGTTGCCCCGGCGACGCTCCTCGTGCAGGGACCGCAGGAAGTCGGCGTTTTCGCGCACCCCCTCCTCCAGGCCGGCCCCCCCGTTGCGGTCGGTCACCTCGTAGGCCAGGATGCCCCGCAAGCCGGCCCAGTCGAAGCCTCGGCGCAAGGTGGACAGGGAGCCCTGGATGAAGGACGGCGAGGCGTGGTGGTCGACGACAGCGGTGCAGCCGGAGCGCACCGCCTCCAGGGCGCCGACGAGGCCGCTGTAGTAGACGCTTTCCTCGTCCAGGGCCCGGTCCAGCCGCCACCAGAGGTTCTGCAGCTGGTGCAGGAAGCTGTAGGAGGGCGGGATGCTGGCGGTGATCCCCCGGGACAGGGCGGAGTAGAAGTGGTTGTGGGCGCAGACGATCCCGGGGCAGACGAAGAAGCCGGCCAGGTCGCGGACGTCGGCGCCGGGGCGGCCTTCCCCGGCCTGTGGCCCCACGGCCGTGATGTCGCCGTTTTCGATGACCACGTCCACGGGGCCTTCCACCGCGGGCGGGTCGAAATGCAGGGTGGTGACGTTTTTCAGTATCAGCATGGGTTCACCTCCGTTTTCGGTCAGGAAAGTGACGGGCGGTCGCCCGCCGGGGGCAGCCACAGCACGATGCGGGCCGCGCGCTCCGATATCTCCAGGCCCAGGCGGCCGCCCATCCAGCGCAGGCGCCGCACCAGGGAGCGTTTCCGGTAGCCTTCGTCCACCATGAACTGGGGAACCCGCCCGCCGTCGACGGCCAGGTGGACCCAGCCGTCCTGCCGGGAGAGGAGGAAGGCGATCCGGTCGCTCCCCTCTGCCACCAGCCTCTCGACGACGATTTCCAGGACTTCCCCCAGCCGGCTCCGGTCGGATTGGACGAGGAGGTCGCCGTCGCCCCCGACTTCGAACCGGACTTCCCGGAAGGCCGGCGAATAGGCCAGGCGTTCCGCCAGCGAGGCAGCGAAGGCTTGCGGGTCGTCGACCGTCTCCAGGATGGACATGTCCGCGTGCCGGTCCTGCTGCAGCGATGCGACGAGCGCCTGCAGGAAAGCGCCAGCGGGGAAGCACTCGACCTGCTGCCCGACGTCCACCCCGCCGCTGTCGGCGATGAAGTCGTCGAACAGCCGCTCCAGCCGGGCCAGCAGGGCGGGGTTCACCACGCCGGCCAGCCCTTCCCGGTCGAGCATCGCCCGGAGCTTGTGGAAAACGGAGGACGATTTCAGGATGAGGCCGGACTCGATCAGCACCCCGGACTGCACGTCGCAGTAGGTTTCGTGGCAGATGGCCAGCAGGCCCTCCAGCCGCTTCTGGTCCCAGCTGGCGGCGCAGCGGGAGGCCTCCTCGGATTCCTGGAGGTATTCGAGATAGTGGACGGTCTGGCGCAAGGACCGCGTGATGGACGCCATGATCTCCCGGGCCTCCAGGGAGACGTCGACGGCGTGCTCCGACGATTCCAGGATTTTCTCCAGGTTGAGCGACTGGGTGACCTGCAGGCCCGCCAGGCCGCTCATCAGGGCGTTCAGTTTTTCCACCGCCCGGTCCGCCGTCAGGGAGGAGCCGTGCCCCTGGGCCACGGTGGCCACGGTGCCGCTTTCGATGAGCCAGAGGAGGTTCTGCGCGCTGGCCATGATCTGGGCCTTGTCCCATCCGGGGAGCCCGGCGATGAAGTAGTCGGCGGAGAACAGGAAATCCCCGATGAACAGCAGGTCCCCGATCTGCAGCGACACGCTGTCCGGCGAATGCCCGGGGGTGTGGTAGACGGCGATCTGCACGCGGCCGCAGGAGATTTCCTGCCGGCAGAGGCGGCCGCCGCCGGGCGCGGCGACGGTCCGGGTCACCATCTTCATCGACAGGCCCGGCGCCAGGCGCAGCTCTTTCGCCACTTCGAACTTCCGGTCCTCCGCGGAGAGGAGGCAGATGTCGATGTTGGGGTCGGGAACCGTCTTCCGGTACCGTCCCGATCCTGTCAGCTCCACGTCTTTCCGCGCGACGGCGTGCCAGCCGTTCTCCTGGATGGCGACAAAAACCGGCGCCGCCGGGGCGACCGCGGAAGGGGCGGCCAGGAAGGCGAAACAGTGGTCGACGTGGCAGTGCGTGAGGAACGCCACCACGGGGCGGGGCCGTTCGCCCACGGCGTCGCCGATCACCGACCGGAGGTGGTCGAGCTGGTCCGCCGTGTTGCCCGGGTCGACGAGCACCACCACTTCGGGCGCCTCGACGATGAAGGCATTGGAAGTCATGAAGTCGGCCCGGTTGACGACGGGGTATACCCGGACGCCCTCCAGGCCCTCCACCGGTTGCCATTTCCTGTTGCTGAGCATCGCCGAAGCTCCCCTGTCAGAGTGGTTCACGATTCCCGGAAGGCCGGGCTCCCGTCCAGGCCGACTTCCCTTCCCGCAGGCGCCAGGCGGGGAATCCCCGGCTACGCCGAGCCGAGCGTCGCCGACTTCCCTTCCCGCAGGTGCCAGGCTCCCCTGGCCGGGGGCGACGGGTTCTGGCGGCATTGTATCATGGCGTTTCCCCGGCTCGCCGGTCAATTCCCGAGAAACCGAAACGCGCGCAGCCCTGTCCCGGTTGCCAACGGAAGAGGTGGGTGTCCACATCCATACGGCCGGCGAAAAGTTGGGTGTCCACAAACGAACGGGTGGGTGTCCACCTCTATTCTGGAGTGCGGCGCGCAGGCCGCCGGAGCGCCGCTTTCGACAGGCGCGCAGGCCGCCGGAGCGCCGAACGCGAAGACGCCCGCCCAGGCGCCGGCGACCCCTTTTCCCGTAGGGAATCTCGCCTTTGGCCTTTAACTAGACAAAAAGCACAGAAAA
>CAYTBK010000047.1:20579-26800 GCA_964436005.1 uncultured Acidobacteriota bacterium | reverse complement strand
GGCGGCTTTCCCCACGCCGCCCGGCGCATCGCCGAAACCTGCCGCCTGCTGCGCGAGGAAAGCGCCGCGCTCCGCCAGTTGGCGGAGGAGCGGGCCCTTGCCCTGATGAGCGGCGCGGGCGGGGGGAACTCGTTCCGGACCGAAGAACTCGCCGCCCTGCCCCCCGGCATCCGCACCGCCGTGACGCGGGAAATCGTCCGCCTCGCCCGGGGAAACCTCCGGCGGCTGCAGCGGGCGCATTTCCTCTCCATCGCCGCCTTCGCCCGACCCGGGAGAAGCCGGGGCGCCCTGCACCTGCCCGGTCTCGCCCTTCACCGCGACGGCGACCGGGTGCGCTTCGGGCCGCCTCCCCCGGAAACGGAACCGTTCGCGTACGTGCTGCCCTGCCCCGGGCAAGTGTTCATCCCCGCAACCGGGGAGACGTTCTCCTGCGCCTGGGACCCCGGCCAGGCCCCGGACGCCGTGCCGCTGCCCTTGGCGGAGGGGGAGTCCCACCTGCTGGTGCGCTCGTTCCGCCCCGGCGACGCCATCGCCCTGCCCTGCGGCACGAAAAAAGTGAAGAAACTCTTCCAGGAAGCCCGGCTGCCCCTGCCCGAGCGGGCACGCACGGCCCTCGTCTGCAATTCTGCCGGCGACGTGCTTTGGATACCCCGTTTAAAACGTTCCTTATGCTATAATATCCCCGGTATCCGAACAATCTTTGCGGCGAGGCAATCATGAACAGGAAGTTACCCGAACTGGAAATGTGGAAGTCAGCCGGCGAGATCCGCAAACAGATCAGGCAAATGGCCAAACTCCTGAACAAGGAGTACCGCAAGGAGGAGCTTCAGATCATGGGCGTGCTCCGGGGCGGGGCTCTCTTCATGGCCGACCTGCTGCGCTGCCTGACCATTCCCATGCGCATACAATTTATTAACTTGTATTACAAGGAAGGCCATATCGGCGAAAACCAGGTGAAGGAAATCGAAGAGGCCGTGATCTACCCGGCGGGCGACGTGACCGGGAAGACCGTCCTGCTCCTCGGCGACGTGGTGGACACCGGCATCGTGATCAATCACCTGCGCAACCTCATCATGGCGCGAGGCGCCAAGTCCGTGCGGATCGCCGCCATCATCGACAAGACCGACATGCGCCGGACCGACGTCAAGGTGGACTACTCCCTGTTCGAGGACAGGGACAAGGACTTCGTCGTCGGCTACGGCCTGGACTACCAGGACAAGTACTATCACCTGCCCTACCTGGCTCTCTTGAAAATGTAACCGCGCCTCCCTGACCGACGGGAGCACAGGGCGTCAATGGACGCCCTTCCCGAGGTCCGTCAATCCCGCGCTTGGAGAACATCGAAGATGTGCACGAAATTCTTTCGGTCGATCGCCCTGCTGGCCGGCCTCCTCTCGCTGGCCACCGGGAGCGTCCCGGGGGCCGAAGACATCCGGCAGGCCGCCCGGGCCGCCTTGCCCGCCATGCTGGAAACCATCCCCCCGGGCCTGGAGTCGGGCTACGGATTCGAAAACCGCGGAGAATTCTGCCGCGCGACCGTCGGCGACCCCTTCCGCCTGGGCACCCTGGCCCTGCCGGCGCAGAAGCAGGAAGGCCCCGTGGAGGCAGCCGTTTTCAAACCGCTGAACGAGTGGCGCCTCCCCGTGCTGGTGGACGGCCGGGCCCGCCTGCTGCTCACCGTGGTACCGGCGGAGAGGGGTTGGAAGGTGGTCGGCCTGGGCGGCGCCGCCCTGGCCCGGGAGCTGCAGACCGCGGAGGAGAGCCTCGCCCTGGGCCAGACGGAAAACCACCGTTTCCTGGTCCGGCTGTTCCCGCTGCGCTGCGACTGGCTCATGGTTTCCCCCACGGAGGCCCCCACGGAAACCAGCCTGGTGCTGCCTCTCTTTCAGGCGGCCGAAATCGCCGGGGCGGCGGACAAGACCGTCCAGGGCCCCCTGGTTTTGGGGGAACTGGCGCGGCTTCCCGCCGTACGGGACTCCCTGGCGGCGGCCGCCCGCGGGAGGCAGTGACATGGCCGGGAACCGACTTCTCATCGTCCTGACGCTCGTTTTCGCTTGCAGCTCCGTTCCGGCTCTCGCCGACGGGGTCCTCTCGGTCAAGGAGACCTTCCAGGAGCAGGACCAGTGGTGCTGGGCCGGCACTTCCTGCTGCGTGCTGGACTATTACGGCACGACGCTGGCGCAGTGCGTCATCGCCGACTACGCCCGCACCCGCATCACCTGGCGCGACTTCGGCAACGTGGACTGCTGCGTGCAGCCTTCCGGCAGGTGCAACTACTGGAACTACAGCTGGGGCGCCGACGGCAGCATCGAGGACATCCTGCAGCACTGGGGCGTGAGCGATGCGACCTTCGGCAGCGGCTCATCGGGAGAGCCCGACCCCCTCTCGCTGGACACGGTCCGCACGGAAATCGCCGCCAAGCGCCCCTTCATCTTTCGCTGGGGCTGGGACGGGGGCGGCGGCCACTTCCTCGTGGGCCACGGGTTGGTGGGCACGACCTTCTATCTCATGAACCCGTGGCCGGGAGAAGGCTTCCTGATCATGTCGTACGACTGGGTCTGCCGGGGCGACACCCACACGTGGACCCACACCAACGTCATGACCACCACGCCCCGCCTGGCCAGCGGCGACATCAACAACGACGGCCGGGTGAACGCCCTGGACCACCTCGTCCTCGAACTCGCGGCCTCGGGCACGCTGTCGCCCGGCACGGCGCCCTGCACCTTCTGGGAGAAGGGAGACCTGGACAACAACAACCTCATCAACGCGGCGGATTGCGCCCGGATGCGGGAAAAGCTCTCCTCCTCCGCCACGCCGGCGGACGGGGACTGAACGCACGAGCGCCGCCCCTCCTCGAAGCGGGGCGGCGGGGAGGTCCGGACATGCCCGATACGCGCCCCCCCTTTTGGCTGACCGTGCTTCTCTGGTTTTGCGGAGCCCTGCCTGCGGCGGCCGGCGTCCTTCCGGTCCGGGAAATCTTCCAGCAGCAGAGCCAGTGGTGCTGGGCCGGCGCCACCGCCTGCGTGCTGGATTATTACGGCACGACGCTGCGCCAGTGCTCCATCGCCGAGTACGCCCGCACCCGCAGCACCTGCAGCACGTACTGCGTCGACTTCGGCACGGTCAATTGCTGCACCGACGCGACGCAGGGCTGCAACCAGGCGAACTACAACTGGACCTACGAGGTGGGGACGGACGGCAGCATCGAGGACATCCTCCTCCACTGGGGCGTCCGGGACGAGAGGGTCTACGCCGCCCTGTCCCTGGAAAAGATCGGCCTGGAAATCGCCGCCGGGCGCCCCTTCATCCTACGCTGGGGCTGGGACGGCGGCGGCGGCCACTTCCTGGTCGGCCACGGCCTGGTTCGCACCACGGTCTACTACATGAATCCTTGGCCGGGAGAGGGCCTGGGCAACGGACTGTACGCCTGGATGTGCCGCGGATACGACATGGGAAGCTACTTCACCTGGACCCACACCAACGCCCTGACCACTTCCCCCGGCTGGCCCAGCGGCGACCTGAACGCCGACGGCAAGACCGACGCCCGCGACCAACTGATCCAGGAACTCGTCGCCGGGGGCCTTCTCTCCCCCTCCCAGGTCCCCTGCGTCTGCTGGGCCAACCGGGACTTCGACAACAGCGGCGGCATCTCCGCCGCCGACTGCCTGCTCATGCGGGCCATGCTGGCCGATTCCGCCATGACCACCGCCCAGCGGTGACCTCGGATCGGCCGCCGCGAAGTCATTTTCAACATTGATAAATATGATTAACCTGATGGTAGGCCAGCAATCGCTTCGGGCCTTTATTAATCAAGCATTTCCTATGCCCACGGGCTTCCAGATCCCGCCTGCGCCGGTTCCGGGGCTCACCCGATGATCTATCCCGCCCATCCCGTCCATCCATGTTGCTTGGTTTTTTTCCGGGCAGATTCTAGTCGCCCCCGAGGAACGTCAGCAGCAGCTTCCGTTGCCGCGGGCCGTCGAACTCGCAGAAGTACAGGGCCTGCCAGGTCCCCAGCACCGGTTTCCCCTCGCTCACCGGGACCGTCAGCGAAGCCCCCATCAAAGACGCCTTCACGTGCGCGTCGGAGTTCCCCTCGGCGTGCCGGTAGGCCCCGCGGAAAGGCACCATCCTGGCCAGGACGGCCAGGATGTCCTGGCGCACGTCCGGATCGGCCCCCTCGTTGATGGTCAGGCCCGCCGTCGTGTGCGGGTTGTGCACCAGCACGGCCCCGTTCCGCCACCCCATCTCGCGGATAGCCCGGCTCACCAGGTCGGTGACGTCGAGCATCGCTTCACGTTCTCTCGTCACCAGATCCAGCCACTTCATCTTCATTGCGCCCCCATGAAAAAGGCGGCCGTGAAGGCCGCCCGGGAAGTCAAATCGAAAGGGGCGCCCCGGCGGACGCCCCGAACGAACGGATCAAGGCTTGACGAGGCTGACGTAGAAGGTGGCCTTCTGCCGGTCGCGGCCGTAGCGGTTCACCTTCAGGACCATGTCGGCGCCCGAGCGCAGCCCGCGGACCTGGTCGACGAAGGAGCGCACCGAACTCACCTTGGCGCCGTTCATGGCCACGATGATGTCCCGCACGGCCAGCCCGGCCTCTTCCGCCAGCGACCCGGACTTCACCTCGCTGACGATGACGCCCTGTCCGGGGGGGATTTCCAGGGCCTGCGCATAGCGCTCGGGCACCTCTTCCACCGACAGGCCGATCTCCGGCTTCACTTTCTTCTCTTCCTCGTCCAGGTTGGCCCCACCGCCGGCCTCGGCCTGCGGGCGCGGTTTCGGGCGTTCCGCCAGCTTGACCCGCAGGGTCTTCTCGGCACCGTCGCGGACGACGGTGAGGGGGACTTCCGTGCCCGGCGCGCAGGTGGCCACCATCTCGCGCAGGTCGTCGGGGCCTTCCACCGGCTTGCCGTTGAACGAGGTGATGACGTCGTCCGGCTGGATCCCCGCCGTCTTCGCCGGCGAATCGCCTTCGGCCAACTCGGTCACGATGACGCCCCGCGGTTCCTTCAGTTTGAACTGCCGGGCCAGGGCGTCATTCATGGGGAACGGGTTCATGAGGATGCCCAGCTGCCCGCGGGTCATCTTGCCATACTCCACCAGTTGGTTGTACACCAGGGCCACCACGTCGGACGGGATGGCGAAGCCGATGCCGATGTTGCCGCCGCTGGGCGACTCGATGAAGGTGTTGATGCCCACCACCTGGCCGCGCATGTTCACCAGGGGGCCGCCGCTGTTGCCGAAGTTGATGGCCGCGTCGGTCTGGATGTAGCTGCTGAACAGCGACTGCTGCGCCACCCGGCGGCCCTTGGCGCTGATGATGCCGGCCGTGATGGTTTCCTCCAGTCCGAAGGGGCTGCCGATGGCCAGGACCCAGTCACCCGCCTTGGCGGTGCTCGCATCGGCCAGGGTCAGGAACTGGAGCGGTTTCCCCGCCTTGATCTTGATCACCGCCAGGTCGGTTTCGGGGTCTGTGCCCACCACGGTGGCGTCGTACTCCTTGCTCTCGCCGCCCTGGTGCACCTTCACCACGATGGAGTCGGCGTTGCCCACCACGTGGTTGTTGGTGACGATGAAGCCCTCGCTGTCGACGATGACGCCCGAGCCCCCGGTGCGCTGCACGTATTCACGGGGCTTGGAGGACCCCATGTCCTCCCCGAAGAAGCGGCTGAACAAATCGCCGCCGAAGGGGCTCATCTCCATGCCCCGAACGTGGATGGTCTGCTTCGTCTTGATGCTGACCACGGCGGGGCGGACGACTTCCGCCACCTGGGAGAACCCGTTCTGGATGTTGGCGTCCTGGCCGAGGGTGAGGGGGATGCCCTTCCCTTGCAGCTTCAAAGTGTTGGGCTTGCTCGTGTCCGCGGAGGCCCTGAGCGTGACGGCGGCCCCGATGGTCATGCCCACGAGCAGGGTCAGGCAGAACAGGGTGGTTTGTACGGCCTTGCGGGCCGTGATGCGGGACAGGATCGTTTTGAACATGGAAACGCCTCCGGTGGTATCTTCTTGCTTTTGTGCCCGGGAAACTCTTTTCCCGGACCGGATAATAGTACGCCAGGCCTGTTTTCCGGTTGCGGGCGGCGCCGCCGCCGTCGAAAAAGAAACCCGGCCTGACGGCCGGGTTTTCAATCATAGCCAGAGAAGGGGATTGAACCCTTGACCTGACGATTACGAATCGCCTGCTCTACCGCTGAGCTACTCTGGCCCAAAACAAA